>JADDQZ010000042.1 GCA_016781085.1 Actinomycetota bacterium | reverse complement strand
GCTTCCCGGAAGGGCGCGGTGGCGCAACCGGACCGTCTCGAGGCCGGTTGACATGTGGTGGGTGACGTCGGCGCCTGCGGCGATTCGCAGGTGATCGGCCTTGCGTACGTCACCGGAGCGGGACTCGTCGGGCAAGCTCACGCCTCTACTACGGGCCAAGGGGCTCCGGGGATCGGAGCGCGAGTTCAAGCTAGTACGCGCGGGGCTGAGATGCGGGGTGCCGGCGTGTCAACAAGCCGGGTGTGGCGCGCGAGCGGCCGTCAGTACGCGAATCGGGGCTGCGGCCGCGGCGGCGGAGTCTTGCGTCTGTGGGCAAGCAGATGGATCAGAGCCATGCCGAAGACGAAGCCGCCGATGTGGGCGAAGTAGGCGACTCCACCGCCGCCCGTCGGCTGGTTCAAGTCGAAGTAGCCGAACAGCAGCTGCTGGACGAACCAGAATCCGAGCACCAGCAGCGCCGGTAGTTCGATCAACGTGAAGAAGAAGACGATGAAGATCGCGGTCACCACGCGAGCGCGCGGGTACAGCAGCAGGTATCCCCCCAGAACGGCTGATACCGCGCCGGAGGCTCCCACGGTAGGAACCGCGGCGTCCGGGCCGACGGCCACCTGCGCCAAAAGCGCGGCCACCCCGCCGCCGAGGTAGAACAGCAAGAACTTCACGCGCCCCATGGAGTCTTCGATGTTGTTCCCGAAGATCCACAGGAAGAGCATGTTGCCGGCGATGTGCAGCAGCGAACCGTGCATGAACATCGATGTGAAGAGCGTCAACCACGTGGGCGCCTGGGGATCCGCTTCACCGCTCACGCCCGGCATTCCTTCACAGGCGATTCGCTGACCGGCTGCCTCGCACTCGGCGCCGGGATTGGAGATCTCGTACGGGATCGCGCCGTACTCGATCACGTTGGCCTCGTTGGGTCCGGCCAAGATCCCCGCCCGCTGAAAAAGAAAATACATCAGCACGTTGGCGACGATCAGCGCGACGGTCACGACCGGGAAGCGGTCGGTCGGCATGTTGTCTTTGAGCGGAAACACTCAGGACGCCGTTGCTGCGAGTGGCCCCGTGCCGGGATGGCTTTGAGGCACGTGCTGGTCGGCGTGATAGCTCGAGCGCACGAGCGGACCGGCCGCGATGTGGTCGAAGCCGAGTTCGTAAGCGGCGTGCTCGAGCGCCTTGAACTCGTCAGGATGCCAATAGCGGACGATCGGCAGGTGCCGGTCGGTCGGGCGCAGGTACTGGCCCACGGTCAAGACCTGGACGCCGTGCTCGCGCAGCCGGCCGAAGGCATCGACCATCTCCTCGTGCGTCTCTCCGAGGCCGACCATCAGCCCGGACTTGGTGACGACTTCGTCGCCGCCCATCTCCTTGGCGTTGCTAAGCACGCGCAACGAGCGCTGCCAGCGCGATCCGCGCCGGGCCACGGGATATAGGCGCGGCACCGTCTCGACGTTGTGGTTGAAGACATCCGGTCGCTCCGCGATGACCTTGGCCAGCGGCATCTCCTGCCCGCGAAAATCGGGAGTCAGGACTTCCACCTTGCATAGCGGTGCCTGCTGGCGGATGGACCGGATCACGCCGACGAAGGCGGAGGACCCGTAGTCGGGCAGGTCGTCCCGGTCCACCGACGTTATGACTGCGTGGCGCAGGCCCATCTTCGCGACGGAGCGGGCGACACGCAGCGGCTCGAGCGGGTCGTTCCACGTCGGCTTGCCGGTTTTCACGTTGCAAAAGCCGCAGCGGCGCGTGCAGGTGTCGCCGAGAATCATGAATGTGGCCGTGCCGCGCTCCCAGCACTCGCCCATGTTCGGGCAGGCGGCTTCCTTGCAGACGGTGTGCAGGCCTTCGGCCTCGATCATCGACGTGAGCTCGCGGTACTTTGGCCCACCCGGGAACTTGACCTTGAACCACGGCGGCTTGCGCCCGCCGTACGGCTCAACTTCGCTGCCCAGCAGCGAATGGACGTCCATGCCGCCGGGATTGGCCCGCGAGCGAGTGACGTGCATGCGAGGCGGCGCGCTCACGGGGGACAGGCTACCGGGGGTGCTTGGACGGGAAGGTCGCCTACGCGCCCTTCTCGGTCGAAGGCTTCGCAGAAGCGCTCCGCCATGCGCTCACGAAAGAGCTCAAAGGAGTTGTCGCGACCGGTTTCGGCTTGGATCGACGTCATGCGAACATCAGGCAGGCCGCAGGCGACCACCCAGTCAAAGGGAGCGAGGTCGTTGTCCACGTTGACCGCGAAGCCGTGCGTGGTGACGCCGCGCGAGATGTGGACGCCGATCGAGGCGATCTTCTTGTCCTGCACCCAAACGCCGGTGAGGTCGCGGCCCCGGCGGCGATGGGCGTCGAGGCCGACATCGCCGAGCGCCGCGATGATGGCTATCTCCATCGTGCGCAGGTAGACGAGAACATCGTCGATGCGCATGATCGGGTACCCGACAAGCTGCCCTGGGCCGTGGTAGGTCACCTTCCCGCCACGGTCGGTTTGCAGCACATCGATTCCCCGGGCGCGATACCAATCCTCGCCCAAGGGCAACTCGCCTGCCGTTGACCGTCGTCCGCGCGTGTACACCGCGGGATGCTCGAGCAGCATCAGCACTTCAGGGCATTCGCCGGTGCCCACGCACTGGCGGACTTGCTCTTGGAGCGCGACGCCGGTGGAGTAGTCGATCTCTCCCAGCCGGCTGATCAGCAGCTCGTCGCCCATGTGCTTCCAGCGTACCGGTGGATTCGAGGGTGGGCTGCCGAAGACTGGCCGCAAACCGAAGCAGGTCCTACGCTTGCAGGCAATGGGGGCCCGTGCTGAGCACGAGCGGTTGTGGCCGTCGCGGATTCGCTGGCGAATGCGCGGTGCCTGGTTGTGGCCGACTTTCGTCGCCATCACGGCGATCGAAGCTCTGCTGTTGACGCGCTTGCCGCCCTACGACGAAGGTCCGCGCGATCTCGTCGCCGGCTTCCTGCTCGCCGGTTTCCTCAACCTCGCATTAGCTGCCATCTGTGCGCCGCTGGCGGGGCGGATGCTACGTCGCCGTCGCCGCGACCTGCCGCGGGGTATCGCTGACAACTACGCCGGTACAGCGCTGATCCTCGTAGGTGCTTTGGCGATCCTCGTCGCCGGGATCCTCCACCGTCCCGCGGTGGCCGAGCGCCAGGAGGACCAGCTCGCGCAGCTCGCGGCAGTACACGACTACGTCGTCTCGCAAGCGCCGGAATACCGGCCGGGGCTTCGGCACGTCGACTCGCTTTCACTCGAGCCGGAGATGTATCGGACCTGTGTTCCCGGGCCTGACCCTAAGCGCTGGCTGTGCTTGTTCGTCGAAACCGACCAGCACCCCGCAGGAATTCGGGTCGATTCCGACCGCTCGCCCAACTCGGTCTACCGAACGGTCGGTGGCTTTCGCTGACGGCGCGTTCGCCGACGATGTGATGTCGATTACGCCTTGCGATCGTCACACCTCCGCGGGTGCCGACGTCCTACGGGACGACGCTCAGCTACCGGTGCCGACCTACGGCAGCGGGCCCCGCATCCGCACGCCCACGGGCGGGTGGTGACCGCCGCGCTGTTGCCTTGCCGTGTCGCTAGAGCAGCAGCGTGAGCGGCTGTTCGAGGCGCTCGCGGACCCGCACGAGGAACTCCGCGCCGTCGGCTCCGTTGAGGATCCGGTGGTCGCAGGAAATCGTCAGATCCATCATCGAACGGATCTTCACCTTGCCGTTGCGAACGACCGTGCGGGGCTCGATCGCTCCGACGGCGAGAATCGCGGCCTGTGGCGGATTGACGACCGCGTTGAAGCGCTTGATCCCGTACATGCCCAAGTTCGAGATCGAGAAGGTCCCGCCCGAGAGCTCCGGGGGCGTGAGCGCGCCAGCCCTGGCCCGCTTGGCGAGCGCTCGTGCGTCTTGAGAGATTGCGCCGAGCGTCTTGCGGTCGGCGTCGAAGATCGTCGGAACGAGCAAGGTATCTTCACCCGCCACGGCGATGCCGACGTTCACGCGGGAGTAGAGCTCGAATTCACCGTCCCGGTAAGAACCGTTGACGCGCGGGAAGTCGCGCAAAGCAAGCGCCGCGGCTTTGATCACGAAGTCGTTGAACGACGGAATCGGCTGGTCGCCAGCGTCCTTGCGGAGCTTGTCGCTCAGCTTCACGATCTTCTGCATGTCGACTTCGACCGTGAGCTGGAAGTCGGGCGCCGTCGCCTTGGACTCTGCCATGCGCCGGGCCACGGTCTGCTGCATGCGGCTCAAACCCTGGCGGGTGCTGGTGCCCTTGGCGGTGCCGCCCTCGGGTACTTCGGCCATTGCCGGAGCGGGTGGGATGCCGACGGGCTGCTGCGTCGGGGGGGCGGCGTCGGCGAAGTGGGGCTCCACGGCGGG
This sequence comes from Actinomycetota bacterium, assembly GCA_016781085.1. Taxonomy (GTDB): domain Bacteria; phylum Actinomycetota; class Thermoleophilia; order Solirubrobacterales; family Solirubrobacteraceae; genus LC5-1. The sequence goes on along the minus strand of JADDQZ010000042.1, from coordinate 29,689 downwards.
AGTCTCGACCGGAGCCGCCGGCTGCGCGGGAGTGCTCGGGGCGGCGGAAGCCGCTGTGGGCTGAGGAGTGGCGGGCGCGCTGACACCCACGAGACCCTGCTGTTCGGCGGCCTGGATGTCAGCCTTGACGATGCGTCCGCCGGGACCGGTACCGGTCACGACGCCAAGCTCGATGCCGATGTCCCGCGCCATGCGACGGGCGATCGGGGAAGCCTTGACTCGGCCGTCGCCCTGCCCGGACGCACCCCCGGCCGGCGCCGGGGTGGTGGTCGCCGGCGTGCCGCCGTCGCCGTTGGCGGGGCCGGCGGGGGCAGCAGGCGACTCAGGAGCAGGGGCAGCAGGAGCGCCGTTGGCGGCGACGGGAGCGCCGTAGGGGCCGGCGGTCCCGGAAGGCGCGGCCACCGAAGGCGGCGCCGCGGGCGCCGACGGTGAGCCGTTGGCGCCGCCGGAAGCCGCCGTGGTCGTGGCCGCCCCAGCGCCGGCGACCGGCATGGCGATCGGCTCAGGCTGGACGCTGTCGCCTTCGTCGGCCGCGTCGGCCACCGAAGCGGTGTCCGGAGTCGCCTGCCCCTGGTCGTCGCCGTCGCCCGCGGCGCCGATGCTCGCGATCGGGTCGCCGACGGGCAGCGTGTCGCCTTCCTGGGCGACGATCGAAAGGACGCCGTCCGTGTCGGCCTCGTAAGTCATGTTGGCCTTGTCGGTCTCGATCTCGACGAGCTCGTCACCGCGCTTGATCTCGTCCCCATCTGCCTTCAACCACTTGATGATCGTGCCCTCTTCCATCGAGTCGGAGAGGCGAGGCATTGCGACGTCGGCCATGGGAAGACGTATACCGCATGAGCGCCGCGGACGCCTGGGTCCCTGAGCCGGGCGCGTGGTCAGACGGGTGCTTCAGGCTGGCAGCGCGGGCACCAGAAGGTCGTGCGACCGCCAATGCGCTCCCGTTCGAGCGCCGCGCTGCAGCGCGGGCAGCGTTGCCCCCGGCCGCGGTCGACAATCAACAGCCCGGTGTGCACTCCACCGTCGCGGATCGCGTCCCGCATCGCTGCCCGCAGCTCCCGGCGGAGCCGGTCGAGCTCCTGCTCGCTCAACTCTCCGGTGGCGCGCGCGGGCGCGACGCGCGCGCGCCAGAGCGCCTCGTCGGCAAGTAGATTGCCGACTCCGGCGAGCGCCTTCTGGTCCAACAGCCGCGCCTTGACCGGCGCGGCGCCGCGACCGACCCGCTCGCGAAAGTCGGCGCGCGTGATGTCGGCCGCATCCGGGCCGACGTGCGAGATGTCGGGATTGAGGACCGCGCGTCCCAACCGGCGCTTGTCGCGCAAGGCGAATCGGGTGCCGTCTGCGAAATCGATCGCGAAGCGGTCCCAGTGAGGACGTTCGGCGTCGCTGTCGAGAGCGATGCGCCCCGCCATGCCCAGATGGAGTCCGAGCGTCGGTCCGTCAGCCGTGTCCAGCCACAGGAACTTGCCGCGCCGTCCGGCTCGCACGAATTCATGACCTAATAGAGCCGAGCGGATCTCGCCGCGCTGGTGCGGCCGACAGACGTAGTCGTCGGCGTCGTCCACGGCAGTCACGCGTCGTCCGAGGACCGATTCCAGGATCTGGCGTGCGCGCTCGGCTTCCGGAAGCTCCGGCATGCGAAGCAGCCTAGGCGGCGGTTCCGCATCGAAGCGACGACCTGCACCCGGCAGAGCGCAACGTCGTTACGCTCGCTCCCGTGAGCACGAAGTCAGGACGCAAAAGCTCGGACAGACGCCGGGAGTATGCCGGCGGTGCGCTGTTCTTCGTGGTGCTCACGACGGCGTTTCCTCGGTTGCTCCGGCGCCGGCTGCGACGTGCCCGGTCAGCGGATTGGCGAATGGTTCTCAGGTTCGTCGCGTTTCGCATCGCCGCCGCGATGGCGATGAAGACCTTTGCTTACGTGTGGGTTGCGGGACGCGAGCTCGAGCAGCGTCTTGGCCGCTCGCCGTCGCGTACCGAGTTGCGAGAGCACTTGCGGGTCTCAATCTGAAAGCGCCGTCCCCCGCCGCCGCGCTTCGCGGTGTCAGTGCTTGAAGTGCCGGCGGTGCGTGAAGACCATCGAAATCCCGGCTGCGTCCGCCGCTTCCACTACCTGGGGGTCGCGCATCGAGCCACCGGGCTGGATGATCGATGTGACACCGGCGTCGATCGCTAGCTGCGGGCCATCGGGAAAAGGGAAGTAGGCGTCTGACGCAAGTGCGGCGCCGCGCAGATCAGCGTCGGTCGAAAGCGCCTTTTCGAGGGCTATGCGCACGGAGTCCACCCGACTCATCTGTCCCGCACCGAGGCCGATCGTCGCCAGGTCGTTGGAAACCACGATCGCATTCGACCGGACGTGCTTGCACACCTTCCAGCCAAAGAGCATCTCACCCCACTCTCGCTCGGTCGGCTTGCGCTCGGTGACGATTTCCATCTCGGTGCGGTCCTCGAGATCGATGTCGCGATCCTGGACGAGCACGCCGCCTATGACGCGCTTGAAGTCGCGTTCGGCGATGTCCATGTGCCGCCGCTCGTTGTCTTCGAGCACGCGGAGGTTTTCTTTCGTAGAGAGGATCTCGAGCGCTTCCTCGGTGTAGCCCGGCGCCAGGATCAGCTCGCAGAACTGCTTGTTGAGCTCGGTCGCGAGATTCGCGTCGACCGTCCGGTTGACGCACACGATTCCCCCAAAGGCGCTCATCGGGTCAGACGCGAAGGCGCGCCGGTAGGCCTCGACGACCGTTCCTCCGACCGCTGTCCCGCAGGGGTTGTTGTGCTTGATGATCGCGCAAGCGGGAACCTCGAATTCCCGGCACAGCAGCCGCCCCGCGTTCAAGTCCAGGACGTTGTTGAACGACAACTCCTTGCCGCTGTGCTGGCGAACCATCGACAACACGTGCATGCGGGCGCCGACTTGTGAGTAGTAGGCGCCGCGCTGGTGCGGATTCTCGCCGTAGGAGAGGTCGGTGACCTTCTCGTACGCCTGCATCAGCAGCGGCGGGAAATCCTCGAACTTCTCGCCGAACCAGCGCGCGATCGAAGTGTCGTAGCGAGCGGTCGTGGCGAAGGCCTCGGCGGCAAGGCTCTCGCGGGTCGCCAACGACAGCTTGCCGTCGCTTTCCTCGAGCTCGCCCAGCACGGCGTCGTAGCTCTCCGGGCTTACGACCACCGCCGCGAAGGCGTAGTTCTTGGCCGCCGCGCGGATCATCGTCGGGCCGCCGATGTCGATGTTCTCCATCACCGTGGTGTCGGAGACGCCGCGGCGATTCGCGGTGCGCTCGAAGGGATAGAGGTTCACGCACACGAGATCGACGAACTCGATCTCGTGCTCTTCGGCGGTGAAGACATGCGCCGGGTCGTCGCGACGCGCGAGCAGGGCGGCGTAAAGCTTTGGGTGAAGGGTCTTCACTCGCCCCGACATGATCTCTGGGAAGCCCGTGAAGTCTTCGATCGAACGCACTCTGATGCCGGCGGCGTCGAGTGTGCGCGCGGTTCCACCGGTGGAGACGAGCTCGATCCCGAGGTTGGAAAGCGCGCGAGCGAATTCGACGATGCCGGTCTTGTCAGACACCGAGAGAAGGGCTCTGCGGATGCGAACGTCGCCGGGACGAGTCATGTCGGCGGGACCTTACTCATCCCTCCTCCATCGCGGTGGTCCCGCAAGGCCAAGCGAGCGGCGTTGCCGGAGCAACCTACGCGCGATCTCGTACTACGACGCGTCTCGGATGGTCAGGATCGCCGCTGACAGCTCCGCGGGAGATTGCCAATATCGCCCGGCAGAGCAACTCGTGCTCGATCGGGCGAATCGCGGCCATGACTTCGTCCGCGCTGGTCGCATCCGCAAGCTCGACGCCGCGCTGAAAGATGATCGCGCCGGAATCAACGCCCTCGTCTACGAAGTGGATCGTCGCGCCGAACACCTTCACGCCGTATGCGAGCGCTTGATCGACGGCGTCAAGCCCGGGAAACGCCGGAAGTAGTGCTGGATGCACGTTGATCACGCGCTGCGGGAAGCGCTCGAGGAACTCGGGTGACAGCAGCCGCATGTAGCCGGCGAGCACGACGAGCTCCACTCCGCGCTCGGCGAGCCACTCAGCCATCGCCCGGTCGCGGTCGGCGCGAGCGGCGTATTCGTTTTGCGCGAAGACTGCGGTCGGCACGCCGGCCGAGCGGGCGCGCTTCAGCGCCTTCGCGGATGGCTGATCCGAAGCTACCGCCACGACGTCGACGCCCTCGCGCCCATGAACGCGGTCAAGGATCGCCTGCAGGTTGGTGCCCGTCCCCGAAGCGAGCACCCCGACTTTCACGTCACCTCCAGCTTGGGGAAGCGCCCGCCCGTCGAGCGCAGGGAGCCGGCTTGCAACAGCGCGTCGACGCGCTCGAGCACCGCGGGTCCACTCAAGTGACCGAAGGTGCCGTAGTGCGGAAGTCCGTCGTAGGAGTTCTGAGCTATCACCTTCGAGCGACCGCCCCTCAGGACTTCGACGGCGCGTGTGCGTCCCACGGGTGGCTCGGCGGATGACACGACATCGAAGATCGCCTCGTCGAGGGCTTCTGATTCGCCGTCGCCTACGGGGCGATGGGCGAGTTGCGGTTTCCGCGGACCGGATTGGCGCTGCCGGGCGGTGGCAAACACCGGTTCCGACTGCGGATCGCAGACGTCGCAGCAGGCGTTATCCGGTGCCGGAGACGATGTGTCGCCGAAGTGGCGCAAGATCCCGCGCCGCCGGCACTTGCGATCCTCGACCCAGCTCCAAACCGCGCGGTACTGGCGCCAGCGGACGCGCGAGGCCTCTTCGCCGGCCGCCCGGCAAAGACTCATCGCCCGCGCGTCCCACGCTCCGACGACGCGACCGATCAACCGATCCGGCGGCGAGGGCGATGGACGGATCACTCCGGCACGTGCAAGATGGCCGGCAATCGCCCGGACCGCATCATGCTCAGCTGGATCTGAGCCGAATTCACGCAGAGCGACGTCGAAGCTCTCTTCGCGCGTCAGCCGTCGTGCCACTTTCACGAGCTGGTCGGGCTTGACTTCCGAGCGCTGAATGAAGAAGACGTGCAGGCCCTTGTCCTTCGAGCACGCGAACAGCAGGCAACGAGCCGGCGCGCCGTCGCGTCCTGCGCGCCCGGCTTCCTGGTAGTAGGCCTCGATCGAGCCGGGAACCGTCTCGTGGCAAACCGTGCGGACGTTTGCCTTGTCGACTCCCATGCCGAAGGCGTTGGTGGCCACGACCACGGGCGTCTCGTCTTCCATGAAGCGCCGCTGTGCCTCGGCCCGCTGGTCGCGTGGAAGGCCTGCGTGGTAGCTGCCGACCGGGACTCCGAGGTCGCGGCCCAAGCGTTGCGACAGGCGGTCACAGTCGGCCCGGGTACCGGCATAGACGATCGCCGGCCGTGCCGCGGGATCGGACAGCACTTGGGTGATGTTGCGATGGGCGCTTTCCTTGTTGGTGCACGGCACCACGCTGAAGGAGAGGTTCGGCCGGTCAAAGCCGGTCGAGACGTGCGCGGCGTCGCGCAAGCCCAGCCGCGCGACGATGTCTGAAGCGACTTGAGGCGTGGCCGTCGCCGTCGAGGCCACGATCGACTCGGCGCCGAGCCAGCGCGCCGCATCGGCGAGGCGGAAGTAGTCGGGGCGGAAGTCATGGCCCCACTGCGAGACGCAATGCGCTTCGTCGACGATGAACAAGCCGATGCGGGCTTCGCGTATCCGCTTGAGGAAGGGCAGCGACGAGAAGCGCTCGGGGGCGACGTAGAGCAGCCGCAGATGACCACTGACCGCTCGCTCAAGGGTCTGCCGGTTCGCCGCTGCGTCTTGCTGGGAGTTGATCACTCCGACCCGGCCGGGAGCGATCCGCTCGAGCGCCTGTACCTGGTCGGTCATGAGCGACACCAGCGGGCTGACGACCAGGGTCAAATCCGCTCGCATGAGCGCGGGGAGCTGGTAGCAAAGCGACTTGCCGGAACCCGTCGGCATGACTACGAGGACGTCGCGCCCCTCCAGCGCGGCCCGGACCGCCGCCTCTTGCCCCGGCCGGAAGGCGTCGAAGCCGTAAAGCTCTTTGAGTGCTGCTCCCGGATCCGTCGCGGTCGCCACGGGGGCCGGCGGCTCGAGGCCCAAACCTGGGAGCGAGAGCGGCGGCGGGCCCGCCGCAGGCAGCTCGATTTCGGGCGCCATGTCGAACGGGACGGACATCCGGCGCTCGACCATAGCGGCGCCACCGGCCGTTACCGCGGCCCCGGAGTGTCGTTACACCCGCGCCAGCGGAAGGGCGCGTTCGAAGGCGTCCTTGCCTTGCTCGGCGTCGGTTTCGCCGAGCGGATACTCACCCGAGAAGCAGGCGTCGCAGTGCGTGTCTCGTTCCCCGCCGATCGCCTCGTAGACGCCTTCAAGCGACAAGTAGGCGAGCGAATCGGCGCCGACCTCGTCGGCGACTTGCTGCGGCGTGCGCCCGTGGGCGATCATCTCTTCTTGCGAAGACATGTCGACGCCGTAGTGGCAGGGGTAGCGAATTGGCGGGGCCGAGATGCGCAGGTGCACTTCGGCCGCTCCCGCATCGCGGAGCATCTGCACGATCTGGCGCGTCGTGTTGCCACGCACGACCGAATCGTCGACCACCACAAGGCGCTGGCCGGCCACCACTTCGGGCAGCGGGTTGAACTTCAAGCGCAAGCCGTGCTTGCGCAACTGCTGTCCCGGCTGGATGAACGTGCGGGCGACGTAGCGGTTTTTGACGAAGCCGTCGTCTTGGGGCAATCCGCTCGCGCGGGCATATCCGCGCGCGGCGGCGTTGCCTGAATCCGGCACGGGAATGACGAGGTCGGCGTCGGTCGGATGGTCGCGTGCGAGGATTTCGCCCATCTTGCCGCGCGCGACCTGTAGGACGGTGCCGTCGAGCCGGGAATCCGGCCGCGCGAAGTAGATGTGCTCAAAGACGCACAGCGAGCGGCGCGTCGCTGGAACGCCCATGCGCGTCTGAATGCCGCCTTCGGTGAGCGTGACGATCTCGCCAGGCTCGACATCGCGCAGGAGCTTCGCGCCGATGATGTCGAACGCGCAGGACTCCGAGGCTACGCAGTAGTGGCCGTCGAGCATGCCGAGCGAAAGCGGGCGGATGCCGGCGGGATCGCGGAAGGCGACGACCCGGTCCTTGGTCATCACGACCGTCGAGTAGGCGCCCTCAAGTCGTCCCATCACGTCGGCGATGGCGTCTTCGAGCTTTTCCGCAGGGTGGATCGAGAGCAGCGCCGCGATGATCTCCGAGTCAGACGTCGAGCGGAACATCACGCCGCTTTGGCGCAGCTCGGTGTGCAGCGTCACCGCGTTGATCAGGTTGCCGTTGTGGCCGAGAGCGAGCTCGCGGCGATCGGCGCGCCAAACGGGCTGGGAGTTCTCCCACGAGTTGGCGCCCGTCGTCGAGTAGCGGACGTGGCCGACGGCCATCTCGCCGACGAGCGCGCGCAGTTTCTGCTCGTCGAAGACCTGGTTGACGAGACCTTGTTCGCGCATCGCCATGATGTGGCCGCCGTTGGCCGTGGCGATGCCCGCTGATTCTTGCCCTCGGTGTTGCAGGGCGTACAGCGCGAAATACGTCAGGCGCGCGACGTCGTGGTCGGGCGCGTATATGCCGAACACGCCGCACTCGTCGCGCGGGCCCTCGCGGAGCTCGATCGGAACCTGGGGAGAGGTAGACAAGAGGGGGTGCGGGGCGCGGAGCGCTGCCAACCGGACCGAGCTCTCAGAGTAGCGCTTGGGACGGCGCCCAGCGTTGGTTCCTTGCGCGTGCAACAAGACCGCCGCCCGGCGATGAGGGCCAAGCGGCGGTTCTGGGCGTCACTGCAACAAGCTGGGCAGCGCCTCGCCGTGGGTCAGTTCGAGCGCGTCGACGCGCACGGTCAAGTCGATGCCGTGACCGCGCAGCTTCAGGTTCGGGCCACCAACCTCGCCAAGGATCTCGGCGTATTCGCCCAGGTCGCGGACGGCTCGACTTGAGCCCGAGACGACGAATGCACCTGGGCTCTCGCCGAACAACAGCGCTTCCGGATCCTCGTGCGTCGGCAACTCCAGCCGCGCGCCCAGCCCGGAGGAAAGGCAGCACTCCGCCAGCGCCACGGCAAGGCCGCCGTCGGCCACGTCGTGCGCCGAGCTCAACGACCCGGTGCGCACCGCCTGGCGTACCGCGGTGTGTAGGGCTCCAATCTCACCCACGTCCACCGTCGGTAGGGCGCCTGCCGGGGCCTCGCCGCGCAGCTTTGCGAGCTCCGAGCCGGCCAGCGACGGCTTCCATGACGGCGCGGCGACGAGCGCCACGACTTCGCCCTCGTCGCGGAAGCCGATCCGGCCGGCCGTACGCGCGTCGGGCAGCTCACCCACCATGCCGACGACTGGAGTAGGGAAGATCGGGCCTCCGCCGCCCTCGTTGTAGAGCGAGACGTTGCCGCCCACGACCGGAACCGACAGCGAACGGCAGACGTCGGCGAGTCCGGCGACCGCACGCGACAGCTGCCACGCGATGTGCGGCTTCTCTGGGTTGCCGAAGTTCAAGCAGTTGGTCAGCCCGAGCGGTTCGGCACCGACGCACGCCAGGTTGGCCGAGCACTCCAGAACGGCTTCGACCGCGCCGCGGTAGGGATCGCACGCCACCCGCCGGCCGTTGCCGTCGATCGAGATCGCCAGCGCCGGCCGTGGCCCTTCGCTCTGCTTGGCATCAGGCTCGAGCAGCAGTACGGCGGCGTCGGCTTGTGCCGGCCGCCGCACCGTTCGCGACCCGACGATCTGGTCGTATTGCTCATAGACCCAGCGGCGTGAGCTCAAGTTGCCGGAGCCGATCATGGCCAGCAACGTCGCGCCCTGTTCGAGTCCGGCGCCGATCACCGGATCGGACGCGGGATACATCTGAGACGCCGGCTCGGCTGGCTCGAGGTCGTAGACGGGGCAGTCGTCGACGAGCGCGGTCACCGGCATCTCGCCCACCAGCTCGCCGGCGTCAAAGACGCGCAGCGTGCGCGTGTCGGTGACTTCCCCGATCGCCGTGCCGTGCACTTCCCAGCGCTCGCAGACCGCGAGCACCTCGTCGAGCCGCTGTGGTTCGACCACGCACAGCATCCGCTCCTGCGACTCCGAGATCATGATCTCGAAGGGCTCCATGTCGGCTTCGCGCAAAGGAACGCGCCGGACGTCGATGTCGAGCCCGACCTCGCCCTTGGATGCCATCTCGCTGGCCGAAGAGGTCAGGCCCGCGGCGCCGAGGTCCTGAAGCGCGACCAGCAGGCCCTTGTCGAGCAGTTCCAGCGAGCAGTGCATGACCTTGTTCTCTTCGAACGGATCCCCGATCTGCACCGTCGGGCGCTTGCTCTCGTCCCCTTCGCCAAGCTCCGCGCTGGCCAGCACGGATGCGCCGCCGATGCCGTCGCGGCCGGTGCGCGCGCCGAAGAGTACGACGACGTTGCCGACGCCGGCCGCCGCCGAGCGAATCAACTTGTCTTGTTCGATCAAGCCGACACACAGGACGTTGATCAGGCAGTTCTGCTCGTACGGGGCTTCGAAGTAGATCTCCCCGCCGACGGTCGGCACGCCGATCGAGTTGCCGTAATGACCGATGCCGGCCACCGCGTGCTCGAGCAGGTAGCGCGACCGCGCCGAGTGCTCGAGCTCTCCGAACCGCAGTGAGTCGAGCACCGCGATCGGCCGCGCGCCGATGGCGAAGATGTCGCGCAGGATGCCCCCTACGCCGGTGGCCGCGCCCTGGAAGGGCTCGACCGCGCTGGGGTGGTTGTGCGACTCGACCTTGAACGCGCAGGCCAGCGAACCGTCGCCGACGGATACCGCACCCGCGTTCTCGCCGGGCCCCATGACGACGCGCGGCCCCTCGGTAGGAAGCTGGCCCAGCAGCTTGCGCGAGTGCTTGTAGCCGCAGTGTTCTGACCACATCAAGCTGAAGATCGCCAGCTCGACGCCGTTGGGGTCACGGCCGAGCTTCTCGACGATCAAGTCGTATTCGAAGTCCGTCAGGCCGAGTGCCCGGTGTGGGGATTCGGTCGCGCTCATGCCAGGGCCATGGCCAGCGCCGACTCGAACAGCTTCAAGCCGTCCGCCGATCCGGTCAGCTCGTCGACGGCGTGCTCGGGGTGCGGCATCAGGCCCATCACGTTGCCGGCGCGGTTGCAGACGCCGGCGATGTCACGGGAAGACCCGTTGAAGTTGTTTCCGGGCACGTAGCGCAGTGCCACCTGGCCGCCTTCCTCGATCTCGTCGAGCACGGGGTCCGGCGCCCAATAGCGGCCGGCCTGGTGCTTGGCGGGAATGGAAAGCAATTCGCTGGGCTCGCACGCACTGGTCCAGCGCGAGCGCGACTTGGTGACTTCCAGCTCGACTTGGCGGCAGGTGAAGCGCAGGCTGGTGTTGGGAAGCAGCGCTCCCGGCAGCAAGCCCGCTTCGCACAGGACCTGGAAGCCGTTGCAAATGCCGAGCACGAGGCCGCCGTGACCGGCGAAGCGCTCGACTTCTGCCATCACCGGCGAGAATCGGGCAATCGCGCCCACGCGCAGGTAGTCGCCGTAGGAGAAGCCGCCCGGAATGATGATCGCGTCGATTCCGGTCAGGTCACGGTCGGTGTGCCACAGCAAGCGCGCGTCGCCGACGCGGCGTGCAGCGAGCAGGGCGTCGGTCTCGTCGCACGAGCCGGGAAAGCGGATGACGCCGAAGTTCACGTGCGCGCCCCGTCTGCGGCCGCAGTGACGATTTCGTAGTCCTCGATCAGCGGGTTGGCCAGCAGGCGCTCGCACATCTCCGCGACACGGGCCGGGTTGTCGACTTCAAGTTCGACGAGGCGCCCGACGTGGACGTTGCGGACGTCGTCGAAGCCGAGCGCCGGCAGGGCCCTCTCGACGGTCTGTCCCTGTGCGTCCAAGATCCCCGCCTTTGGGCGGATCAATACTCGTACCTTCATGCGCTCGTTCGCTCCAGCCAGGCGGTGAACGGCTCACCGGCCAGTTTCTCGTAGGCGGTCAGATAGAGCTCGCGCGTGCGGGCGACGACGTCGTCCGGGATGGCGGGAGCAGGGGGCTGCTTGTTCCAGCCGGTGCCGGCGGCCCAGTCACGCACGTACTGCTTGTCGTAGCTGGGTTGACCGCGACCGGCCGAGTAGGAGTCGGCGGGCCAGAAGCGTGACGAATCGGGCGTGCACACCTCGTCGCCGAGGGTGAGGACGCCGTCAGCATCAAAGCCGAACTCGAACTTCGTGTCGGCGAGGATGATGCCGCGCGCCCGCGCGTACCGTGCGCACTTGGAATAAACCGCGAGGGAGGTGTCGCGCAGCCGCGCGGCCAACTCCGGTGAGCCGACGATCTCGCTCATCACCTCGAACGAGATGGTCTCGTCGTGGCCCTCTTGCGCCTTGGTCGCGGGAGTGAAGATGGGCTCGGGCAGCTCGTCTGACTCACGCAGACCCGCCGGAAGCTCGATGCCCGCCACCTGGCCGGTGCGCTGATAGTCCGCCCACCCCGATCCAGCCAGGTAGCCGCGGATTACGCATTCAACGGGCAACATCTCGAGGTTCGTAACGCGGAGCGCGCGCCCGCGCAACTCTTCGGGGACGTCGTCGGTGGCAGAGATGAAGTGGTTCGGTACGACGTCTGCCGTCAAGTCGAACCACAGAACGGAGATCCCGGTCAGAACCGCGCCCTTGTCCGGGATGGGCGTCGGGTGGACGGCGTCGTAAGTCGAGATCCGATCTGAGGCGACCATCAGGAGGTCGTCTTGGAGCTGCCGCAACTCGCGGACCTTGCCCTTGGCCAGCAGCGGCAATTCGGATGCCATCACGGCGCGGAGGCTACCAACGGGCGGTCGCGCTCGGAGCCGCGTCGGCCGCTCCGGCGGCTCATGCCGCCGGTATCGCCTCCAACCTCTCGAGGACTTCGGGGACATGCCGCAGGTAAGCGCCGTAGTCGAAGACCGCATCCAGATCGAGCCGGACGCCGGGCTCGCGCTCAAGCAGCTCGCGCAGCGGCACCTGAGTGTCCCACGCCTGCTGGGCCAGTCGCTGCACGATCCGGTAGGCGTCATCTCGTGAGCTGCCTTGCTCGACCAGCGCCAACAGCACTCGCTGGGAGAACAGAGCGCCGCACGTCATCTCGAGGTTGGCCTGCATGCGCTCGGGGTGGACGACCATCCCGCGAGCCAGTCGTGTGCCGAGGTGCTGCATGTAGTCGAGGACGATCGTCGCGTCGGGAAGGATCACTCGTTCGGCACCGGAGTGCGAGATGTCGCGCTCATGCCACAGCGCCACGTTCTCGACTGCCGCCTGCGCGTAGCCGCGAAGCACGCGCGCGAGGCCGGTGATCCGTTCGGACACGATCGGGTTGCGCTTGTGCGGCATCGCGCTCGAGCCCTTTTGGCCGGCGCGGAACGGCTCTTCGGCTTCGCGGACTTCGGTGCGCTGAAGATGCCGCAATTCGGTGGCGAAGCGCTCGAGCCCAGCGCCGGCCAGCGCGATCGCTTGCAACATCTCGGCGTGGCGGTCACGCGGAACGACTTGCGTTGAAACCGGCTCGCCCGCGAGGTCGAGACGCTTCAGGACGCGCCGCTCGTAGTCAGGCCCCAGCGTCGCGTAAGTGCCAACGGCCCCGGAAATCGCCCCGACCTGGACTTGCGTGAACGCCTGCTCCAACCGTTCGGCGTTGCGGTGAGCTTCAAAAGCGAACCCGGCGAGCTTGAGTCCGAACGACGTGGGCTCGGCTTGAACGCCATGGGTGCGGCCGACACACGGGGTCAGCGCGTGCTCCCGCGCCCGCTCGGCCAGCGCCGCCGCAAAGGCACGGGCTCCGGGTACGAGCAGCGCGCCGGCGCGCCGCAATTGCAGCGCCAGTGCGGTGTCGAGCACATCCGAAGAAGTCAGCCCGAAGTGGATCCAGCGTCCGGCCGGGCCCGCCGAACCGGCCAAGACGTCGACGAAAGCGGCGACGTCATGGTCGGTCACGCGCTCGCGCTCTTGTACGGCTTCGACCGTGAACGTGGCGCTGCGGATGGCTTCCAGGTCCTCCGGCGTCGGACCGTCCAGCCCTTCCGCGGCGGCCACTTCGACTTCGCGCCACGTGCTCATGCGCGCCTCGTCGGTCCAGACCGCGCCCATCTCCGGGCGCGTGTACCGGGCAATCATGTGCGCAGGATGCTTGCGGCCAGGACGGCGGCGTTGTGCGCGGCGTCGACTCCCACGCAGGCGACCGGAAAGCCCGGCGGCATTTGCGCGATTGCCAGCAGCGCGTCGAGTCCTCCGGCAATGGCTTGTGGCGAAGACAGCGGCACCCCGATCACCGGAAGCCGGGTGTGCGCGGCGACTATCCCGGGCAGCGCCGCCGACAGCGTTCCGCCCGCGATGATCACCCGCAAGCCCCGCATCTGCGCGTTGCGCGCGTATTCGGCCACCAGCTCGGGATCGCCGTGGGCGGACATCACGCGCACCTCGTGCAGGATGCCGCGGCTCTCGAGCTCCGCGGCAGCTGGCTGCATCTTTTCGCGGTCCTCTCCGGAAGCCATGACGATGCCGACGAGAGGAGCGTCGGTGTCGATCTCCTCGAACGCCGCGTCGACCTCGGCCTCGACCTGTGCCACCGCTTCGGTGGCCGGGACGACCGGCACGACGACCGGGATGTCGGGCAGCCCTTCGCCCGGAGGAACCGTCTCAGGAGTTTCGCTCACGCTCTACCTGTCCCGCCGCGATATCGCGGCGCATCTGCCGCCCGTCGAATTCGATCAAGTCCGCGGCAGCATACGCAGCCGTCCGGGCCTCTTCTACAGAATTCCCGAGTGCCGTGACGTTCAGCACGCGGCCGCCCGCGGTGACGACGTCACCGGCGCTCGCGCTCGTGCCGGCGTGCGTCACTTCCACGTCGTCCGGCACTCGATCGAGGCCGCTAATGACGTCGCCGCACGAGGAACTGGCGGGGTAGCCACGGGATGCCAGGACCACGGTAACCGCGCTGCGGCGATCCCACTCGATGCGCGCTTCCTTCAGGCCATCCTCGCGGCTGGCGCGCAAAAGCAGGTCCACTAGATCGGTGCGCAGTCGCGGCAGCACGGCTTGCGTCTCGGGATCGCCGAAGCGGACGTTGAACTCCAGCGTCTTGAAACCGTCCGATCCGAGCATCAGACCGGCGTAGAGCACGCCGTGAAACGGCATTCCGCGTCGTCGCAGCTCGTCTACGACGGGCTGATGGACGGCGGCGACGATCTCCTTCACCATTTCCGCAGATACGCCCGGAACAGGCGAGAAAGCCCCCATGCCCCCCGTGTTGGGTCCCGTGTCACCTTCGCCGATGCGCTTGAAGTCCCGTGCCGGGGCAAGCGGCACGGCTTGCACGCCATCGCAGAGAGCCAGCAGCGAGAGCTCTTCTCCTTCGAGGAAGTCCTCGACGACGACCGACCCCGCCCCAAAACGTCGTTGTTCGAGCATCTCTGCCAAGGCCGAGCGCGCTTGCGGCTCGTCGGCCGCAATCACCACGCCCTTACCGCCGGCGAGGCCGTCGAACTTCAACACCGCTGGGTAGGACTCGATCGCCCTCAATCCGGCTTCCACGGACGAAACAGTGCAGTAGGCGGCGGTTGGGACGCCGGCGGCTTCCATGATCTCCTTGGCGAAGATCTTCGAAGCCTCGAGCTGCGCGGCGGCCTTACTCGGGCCCAAGACGGCGATATCGCGGTCCTTCAGGGCATCGACCAGGCCCGAAACGAGCGGCGCCTCAGGCCCGACGACCACCAGATCGACGCGTTCGCGCTCGGCTGTCTGCGCGAAGTTCTCCAGCTCTTCGGGGTCTGCGGCGAAGGCGGGCGCCTGCGCGAGGATCCCGGCATTACCCGGCGCGGCGAGGACTTCAGGTCGTTGCGGCGAGCGCTGCAGTGCTCGGACCAGCGCGTGCTCCCGGCCACCCGCCCCTATGACCACCACTTTCAAGACGCCGCCGCCCCGGGGGATTGGTTGTGCATCCGCTCCTTATCGCACATGGGCGTGTTATTGCCTATACAACTGCCTCATCGAGCGCAGCGAGCCGTCTGACGCCTGTTCGAGTCATGCCAACCACCAACTGCCTGCTCGCCGCCTTTACGTCGTCCCTGGTCATCGCCGTCGCGAGTCCCGCGTCCGCCGGGGCGGACGTTTCCTCCACGCCCTTGAAGGATTGCTATCTATCGGCTTCGTCCGGTCACACTGAGCCGGTCGACGTGCAGGCCAGCGGCTTCACGCCGGGCGCGCTGGTCGAAGTGACGATGGCCGGAGAGGCGCTGACGCCCGTGGTCGCGGACGCCAACGGAGCGGTGAGTATGCGCGCCGAAGCGCCGTTTCGTCGCGGTGGCGAGCGCAGCTTCGCTGTTCGCTTCGCCGAGCAGGGCAACGAGAACAACGTCTTGAAGCTGAAGTCGAGGGTGAGCGCAATCTCGGTTGCGCTGCGTCCGCCCCGCGCTGATCCGAAGCGCAAGGTCAAGTGGATCGGCCGTGGATTTACCGAGCGCAAGGCGGTCTACGCGCACTATCTGCTCAATGACGAGGTCCGCAAGACGGTGCGCGTTGCTCGTCCCCACGGCGCTTGTGGCACCTTCACGGCCCGGCGCCGCCAGTTCCCCTTCCGCCCCGAAGTCGGCGACTGGATCGTCCAGATCGACCAGCAGCGCCGATTCTCCCCGACACCGGCGTCGGCGGCCGTGCGCCTCACGCTGGCGGTGCAGCGCGTATTCGCGCGCTGAACCGAACCGGTTCCAGTTCAGCTCATTGCTCGCGGTACAGCGCGTGTTCGCGCGCTGAAAACAGATCGGCTTGACCAGAGCTAAGCGCTCGCAGCCCTGTCGTCGTCGCCGAGCGTCGAGTTTTCCACTCCCACGGTTCAGAACACCGGCGAGCGACCGATTGCCTGAGGTGTGTCCTCTGGGCTTCGCCGCCTCTTCATTTGGTCGCTCATGTTGCTCGCCGTCATCGCGAGCGCGTTGCTGACCGCGTCGCCGGCCAGCGCCGCCCCGGCGCGCGTGGATCTCCAGGGAACGCTCGAAGAAGTCCACGCCCACACCCGCTCGAAGGGGACGTCGGGGTGGATGCTCAGCACGCGTGCCGGGCGGCGGGTGCCATTGCTGCTGGCCCGCGACCGTGTGCCGCGCTCGGGATCTCAGGTGCGCGTCCAGGGAATCCGGTGGCGCAGCTCCGTCCTCGTGCAAAAGCTCAAGAAGCTCCCTGGCGGTGTCGTTGCGCGCGCGTCCGTCGCGCCGCGTGGCGAGCTCAAGACGGCCGTGGTCATGTTCAACTTCACCGACGATCGTTCGCGCCCGTTTTCGGCCGAGCAGGTTCGCGAGGCGCTCTTCACCGGCCAGCGCTCTGCCAACGCCTTTCTCTCCGAAGAATCCCACGGCGCCGTGTCGCTTGCCGGTCGCGACCAGCCGGACGGGGACGTGTTGGGCTGGTACGAGATCGACGCCAGCGAGACCGCCTGCATGGGAACGAACTGGGATTGGCTCGACAAGGCCAACGCAGCCGTCGCGGCCGCCGGCAAGTCACTGGAGGGCTACGACCATGTCATCTACCTGCATCCCGCGACGACCGCCTGTGCGTGGTCCGGGATCGGCGCGCTGGGCGGCGATTGGAGCGTGTTCAACGGCGAAATCGCCTTGTGGCTGACCGGTCACGAACTCGGTCACAACTACGGCTTCGAGCACGCCGGCAAGGCTTATTGCGTCGACGCCGAGAACCGGCCCGTCGCCGTCAGCTCAAATTGCTCGGTTGGCGAGTACGACGATCCCTACGACATCATGGGCAACCGCCAACAGCGGCGCTCGAGCGTCATCCGACAGCTGCAAGCGGGCTGGTTGCCGCAGGCCAACGTCACGACGGTCACGCAAAGCGGTGCCTACACGCTGGCCGCGCTCGAGCATCGGCTCGACGCCACGCAGGGGCTGCGAATCCCGCGAGGCGATGGCCGTTCCTATTGGCTCGAATTCCGTCGGCCCGCTGGTGTCTTCGACGACTTTGCGCCCGGCGATGCCGCGGTCAACGGCGTCACCATCCGCTTGGCCGACGACGGTCCCGCTGCGGTCACCGAGCTGATCGACACGAACCCGGCGGGACCGAAGGGGGCGCACGACGAGCCGCTCGCAGTTGGACGCACCTTCACCGACGCCAAGCACGGCATTCAAGTCACCACGCACGCTGCGGCCGAGGCGGGCGCCACCGTGACAGTCACGCTGGGTCCCGTTGCCGCCGTCGAGGAAGCGGCCGTAACGCCCGCGGCAGCGCCCGTACCGGTGGCGCCTGCTCCGGCGCCTGCTCCGGCTCCGGAGCCTGCCCCCGCGCCGGTCACCACGCCCGCTCCGAGCCCTGCGGCGCCCAAAACCACTTCAATGCTCGGCAACGAATTCATTTCCACCGCGGAAGCGGAGAGCCGCTCGCCGAACTCGGTCCTGCTACAGGCAATCAGCGCACGCCGGGGATCAGCCAGAGTCGCGGTCGGTCTGCTGAGGACGGTCGACGGGCGTGCCCTCGCGCTGGGACGCGGTCGCGTGCCTCGGCTCGATTTGCGGTTCAGGCCGACGGCGCGTCTGCTCTCGCGTGGTGGTTCACTTCGCTTGCACGCTCGGTCCAGGCGTGGCTGCCGCGCCGAGGTGCTGACGCGCACAACCGGGGGCTGGCGCCGGATCGCGCGCGTCGACGTCGGCCGCAGGTTCAGGGAGGCTACGGTCGCCCTGCCTGCCGGTGCCCTGCGGCGCGTCCTCGACGTTCGCGTCGGTTGTCGCCGTGCCCCGCAGGCGCTAGACATCGACGCCGCCTCGCTTATCTCCGCGTAGGCGAAGCAGAAGTTCCCGGGGGACCGGCCCACCGGGAACTTCTGCGTTGTTGAGTTCGCATCGCGTTGAGGGTCAGGTGGGCAGACCGGGCGCCGGTCACCCGATCTAGCTCTCGCGGCGGTCAGACGCCGGCCGGCTCTGCTTGCGGCTGCTCAGCGGCGTCATTGGCCGGCTTGCCAGCGGCGGTGCTGCGGGTGACGCTCAACACCAGTTCTCCCTCGACCGCATCGGCGAGAACGCGGTCGCCTGCGCGAAACTCGCCGCGCAGCAGCCCAAGGGCCAGCGGGTCGACGAGCTTCTTCTGCAGCACCCGCTTGAGCGGCCGAGCGCCGTAGATGGGGTCATAGCCGAGGTTGCCGAGCAACGTGCGGGCATCTTCGGTGAGCTCGAGGTCTACTTCGCGCCCGCGCAGCCGCTCCACCACCGTGAGCAGCTGGAGATCGACGATGGCGCCGATTTGCTCGCGGGACAGGGACGCGAACTCGACGATGTCATCGAGGCGGTTGATGAACTCGGGCTTGAAGTGCCCTTCGGCGCCCGTGCGGCCGCCGGGGATGTTCGACGTCATGATCAGAACGACGTTCTTGAAGTCGACCGTCCGGCCCTGGCCGTCGGTCAGGCGCCCGTCGTCCATCACTTGCAAGAGGATGTTGAAGACGTCCGGGTGGGCTTTTTCGACTTCGTCGAGCAAGACGACGGAGTAGGGCCGGCGCCGCACCGCTTCGGTGAGCTGCCCGCCTTCCTCGTAACCGACGTAGCCAGGAGGAGCGCCGACCAGACGAGAGACGGCGTGCTTTTCCATGTACTCCGTCATGTCGATGCGGACCATGGCCTCTTGGGAGTCGAACATGAACTCAGCCAGCGCACGCGCGAGCTCGGTCTTGCCGACGCCGGTCGGACCGAGGAACAGGAAAGAGCCGATCGGGCGGTTCGGGTCGCTCAGCCCGGCGCGGGAGCGGCGCAAGGCGTCCGACACCGCGCGCACGGCCTCGTCTTGTCCGACCACGCGTTCGTGGAGGCGGTCTTCCATGTGCACGAGCTTTTCGACTTCGCCTTCCAGCAGCCGCGAAACGGGGATGCCGGTCCACTTGGCCACCACTTCGGCGATGTCGTCGGCGTCGACGTGCTCACGCAAATACACGGGCGGCTCTTCGGCGGGCCCACGCGAGTCGCTCTCGGTCAGGCGTTGCTCGAGCTCGGGAATCTCCCCGTAGAGCAGCTCGCTGGCGCGCTGGTAATCGCCCTCGCGCGTGGCTCGATCAGCCTCGAAGCGTGCCTGGTCGAGGCGCTCGGTCAGCTTGCCGAGGCCTTCGGCTTGCTCCTTTTCGCGCTCCCACTGTGCGCGCATCGCTGCCGCCTGCTCGCGCAGCTCGGCCAGCAGGCGCTCGATCTGATCCCTGCGCTCGGCCGCCGTCGGGTCGCGTTCAACCGCGACTAGCTCGATTTCCAGCTGCTTGATCCGGCGCTCGACTTCGTCGATCTGGGTTGGCACCGACGACAACTCGATCGAGATGCGCGATGCCGCCTCGTCGACGAGGTCGATCGCCTTGTCGGGAAGGAAGCGATCGGCGATGTAGCGATGCGACAGCATCGCCGCGGCCACGAGCGCGGGGTCGTGGATGCGCACGCCGTGGTGTGCCTCGTAGCGCTCCTTGAGGCCGCGCAGGATCGCGACGGTGTCCTCGGGGCTGGGCTCACCGACGAAGATCGGCTGGAAGCGGCGCTCGAGCGCCGGGTCCTTTTCCACGTGCTTGCGGTACTCGTCGAGCGTCGTTGCACCGACTGCGCGCAGCTCGCCGCGGGCGAGCATCGGCTTGAGCAGATTTGCCGCGTCGACAGCGCCTTCTGCGCCGCCCGCGCCGACGATCGTGTGCAGCTCGTCCATGAAGAGGATCACCTGGCCCGCGGCTTCGGCGATCTCCTTGAGAACCGCCTTCAAGCGCTCCTCGAACTCACCGCGGTACTTCGCCCCCGCGACGAGTGCGCCGATGTCGAGTGCCACCACACGCCGGTCGCGCAGCGATTCCGGCACATCGCCAGAAACGATCCGCTGGGCCAGGCCTTCGGCGATCGCCGTCTTGCCCACTCCGGGTTCCCCGATGAGAACGGGATTGTTCTTCGTGCGGCGCGAGAGAACCTGGATGACGCGGCGGATCTCCTCGTCGCGGCCGATGACCGGATCGAGCTTGCCGTCGCGCGCGGCTTGGGTCAGGTCGCGGCCGAACTTTTCCAGCGCTTGATACTTGTCTTCGGGATTCTGGTCGGTGACCTTGTGAGGCCCGCGTACCTTCTCGACGTTTTCGGCCACCGCTTCGGCGGTCGCACCGTGTGCGCGCAGCGCCTCACCGGCGTCGCCTTGTGACTCGGCGAGTGCGAGCAGGATATGTTCCGTCGAGATGTAGTCGTCGCCGAGCTTGCCGGCTTGCGCCTCGGCCTCGCGCAGCACCGTTACGAGCTCGCGGGCGGTCGTCGGCTCGTGCGCGGCGCCGGTTACGGTCGCGCGCCGTTCCAAGGCGGCGTTGACATCCGCGCGGATCCCCTCGACCGGGGCCCCGAGCCGGCGTAGGACGGGTACGACTATTCCATCGCGTTGCTCAAGCAGGGCGAGCAGCAGGTGGTCCGGAGTGGTTTCGGTATGGCGCTTGTTGGCGGCCAGCGTCTGCGCCGCACTCAGCGCTTCCTGCGATTTGATCGTGAATCGGTCAGCGTTCATGTCTCAGCCTTCAAAAGTAGATGATCTCAGTGATCGTGACTAAGATTATAGCGGGCGAGACGCTGCCGTCGAGACCACCCAAAACCGCTTTGCTTGCTTAAGCGGAGCTGTGGGTAGGCTCTTTAACCCCGGAGCGGACCAGGAATCCCGGTCGCTCTGCTCGCGCCACCTGCGCGATGGACGCGCCTCGGCTGACCGCCGGTGGAACGGACTTCGCTGCCCCTGAAGCCAGTTCGTCGAGAGGTCTCCCCGTGCAGTTCCAGTCTCCTGTTCCGTTCATCGGTGCCTTCGAAAGCACGTACATGCCCGCGCATGACGTCGACATCCTCGAGACGTCCGGTCATGTCGATCGCTGGCGCGACGACCTCGAGCTGTTGCGCGCGCATGGCGTGACGCGGCTGCGGTATCCCGTTCGCTGGCATCGCATCGAGCGGCGGCCAGGTCACTACGACTGGGGTCACACCGACGAAGTGATGGCCTACATGCGCTCGGAAGGGTTCGAGCCGATCGTGGATCTCGTACATCACACGAGTTACCCGCAGTGGCTTACCGGCTCGTTCGGCGACCCTCGTTTCCCCGCAGCGTATGAGGCCTTTTGTGAGACTTTCGCGCGCCGCTACCCGTGGATCCGCGAATTCACCCTGTTCAACGAGCCCTTCGCCACCTTGTTCTTGTCCGGACACGAGGCGGTGTGGCCACCATACGAGCACGGCATGGATGGTTTCGTGCGTCTGCTTCGCAACGTCCTGCCGGCTATCGCCCGGACTTCGAACCGCTTCGCCGAGCTTCTGCCCGATGCGCGACACGTCTGGGTCGACTCCTGCGAGGGACATACCGCTCTCGACGCTGCCAGCGAGGAATTCGCCGAGCTTGCCAATGACCGGCGCTTCTTCGCGCTCGACGCCATGCTCGGCCGCGCGACTGATCGGTCCCGGCCTTTCATCGCCGAAGTCGTCGCCTCCGGCGGCGCGGATCTGCTGGAGATGGAGCCGGGGCGCATCGACGTCCTCGGGCTCGACTACTACGCCCACCACGAGTGGGCGTACTCCGAACGTGTCACCGCTCTTCCGAGCGCGGTCGGTTTGCGCCAGCGCCATCCTCAGGGCCCCGGACATCCTCACCACGACAGCGTGGAGGGCAGGACCCCTTCGCCCGCGGCCCAAGGGTTGGCGCGGCTGGCCCGCCAGTATTTCGACCACGCCGGTCTGCCGATGATTCTCGGCGAGACGAACATGGCCGGCGCGCCGTTTGACCGCGCGACTTGGCTCAAGCACACGCTGGAGCAGTGCGAAAGCGCTCGCGCCGACGGCGTGCCGATCGACGGGTACTGCTGGTTTGGTTTCCTCGATTCGCTTGACTGGATTTCCCTGCTGGCAGAACACGAAGGCTCGATCGATCCCGTCGGCGTGATTTGGCTTGATGAGCAGCTGTGCCGCCACGAATCGTCGATGTCGCGGTCCTACGCCCGGGCCGCTACGGGAACTCCCGCCGCCGAGTTGCCCGCCTACCGACTGACGGACGACATGCGCGCATGGGTTCGCGGACTGGCGCCGCTCATGTCGCACTTCGAGTGGCTGGAACCGCCGCAAGACGAATTGAAGATCTATGCCGGCGGTCGCTTCACCGCCGACTCGCGAACAACGGAGGTCGCCGCATGAGGACTCGAGACGAGCTGGTGGTCTTCTCGCATCTGCCCTGGGATTTCGTGTGGCAGCGCCCGCAGCACCTGATCTCTCGGCTGTCATCCGGACGCCGGACGTGGTTCGTCGAAGAACCGCGTGTCGCCGATGTCGACGCACCACGCCTGAGCGTCGAGCGCCGAGACAGGTTGCAGCGTGTCTGGCTGGACGTACCCGGACCCGAGCGCCTTGCGGGCTTCGACGACCCGGTTGCGGTCGACTACCCGGAGGCTGTGCGCGAGCTGCTGGGCAGTCGCCCGGACCGGACCATCTGGATGTATACGCCGCTAGCCCTGCCCTTCATCGAAAAGCTCGATCACTCGATGCTCGTCTACGACGTCATGGACGACCTTGCCGCCTTTGCGCAGGCGTCCGCGACACTTCGCGACGCGCAGTCCGACGCATTGCGCCTGGCCGATCTGGTGTTCACTGGCGGGCGTTCTATCGACGCCGGGGTCCGGCGGCGATCAGTGGCTCCGGTGCACTTGTTCCCGTCCGGCGTCGAGCCGGAGCACTACGAGCCGGCGCGCAAGATGCGAGCTGCCCGCGAGCGGCCCGTCGCTGGATACGTCGGGGTCATCGACGAGCGGCTCGACCTCGAGCTCGTCGCCGGCTTGGCCGAGCGGCTGCCGGATTGGGACGTCGAGATGGTGGGGCCGGTCTTTAAGGTCAAGCCGGAGTCGCTGCCGCAAGCGCCGAATCTGCGCTACCCCGGCATGCAGCCATACGAGAAGCTGCCGGATGTGATGGGCGGCTTCGACGTCGCGCTGATGCCGTTCGCCCTCAACGAAGCCACTCGCTCGATCAGCCCGACGAAGACGCTTGAATACCTCGCCGCTGGGCTGCCGGTGGTGTCGACGCGAGTACCGGACGTCGTGTCGTCTTTCAGTGAAGTTGTCGAGTTGCGTGACGATGCTGCGGGCTTCGCGGCGGGCTGTCGCGACGTGCTCGGGCACTCGGTCGAAGAGCGTGACAGGCGCATGGCGCCGTTGATGCAAGAGCGTCGCTGGGACACCATCGCCGCGCGCATGCAGCGCTTGATGGATCGCGAGACCCTGGCGAATCTTGTCGGTCCCCCAAATCCGGCCGTCGACCTCGCGTTGGAGGGGGGCGACGCACAAGTCCTTTGAGCAAAACGTCGTTTATGGCACTGAGCCGGAACGCGCT
Organism: Actinomycetota bacterium; assembly: GCA_016781085.1. Classification (GTDB taxonomy): domain Bacteria; phylum Actinomycetota; class Thermoleophilia; order Solirubrobacterales; family Solirubrobacteraceae; genus LC5-1. The sequence goes on along the minus strand of JADDQZ010000042.1, from coordinate 6,315 downwards.
CAGATCACATCTCTTCGCTGTGATCTGTTGCCGTTGCGCCCATCCCACACGCGGCGCAAGTGCACCACGGTCGTGGTTGGTGCCTGATAGCGCACCAGCTCTCCGCGCAACCCCTCGCGAGCCCTCTGGATTTCTGCCTGCATCTCCTGGCGGAGTTCTTGACGCATCCGCTCGGCACGGCGCTCGAAGTGCTCCATTCGCCGGGACATGGCGGCGAGCTGCTCTTCGAGCTGGAAGACCTTCTCCACGCCCGCCAGGTTCATGCCCAGCTCGGCCGTCATCTCCTGGATGCGCCGCAGGCGTTCGACATCGCCGTAGGAGTACAAGCGTGTGCCCTTCGGCGAGCGCGTGGGCGTGATCAGGCCACGCGCCTCATACATGCGCAGCGTCTGGGGATGCATGCCGGCCAGCTCGGCTGCAACTGAGATCATGAAGACCCCGCGGTCGCGGTCGACTTCGCCGTCCCTGCGCTCCGTCGCCATCACGCCGCCTTCCTCATAGCCGCGGCTTGACGGAGCACGTCTTCGCGCGGATTGCCGTTCATCACCTTGGACAACTCTTCGACGGCGCGCTTTTGCTCGGCGTTGAGATCCTTTGGCATCTCGATGACGAAGCGGTAGTGGATGTCGCCGTCGCCGGAGCCGTCGAGCTTCGGCGGTCCTTCTCCGCGTAGGCGCTGAACCGTTCCATGCTTGGTGCCCGCCGGCACGCGCAGCTTCTTCGTGCCGTGAAGGGTCGGGACCTCAACTTCGGCGCCCGTCAGGGCTTCGGCAACGGTTATGGGTATCTCTACTTCGAGGTTGTCGCCTCGACGCCGGAAGATCGGTGATTCGGGCACGCTGCAAACCACGAAGAGGTCGCCCGCCGGTCCTCCGCGCACGCCGGCTTCACCCTTGCCGGCCAGGCGGATGCGCGACCCGTCGCGCACGCCCGCCGGGATGTTGACGCGGTACTTCTTGACTTCGCGCAACCTTCCGGCCCCCGAGCACGTCGGACACGGATTTTCGATCACCGTGCCGGCGCCGCTACAGCGCGGGCACGGACGGCTGATCGAAAACAAGCCCTGGCCCTGGGACTCGACGCCTCGGCCCGAGCATTCGGGGCAGACGATCGGCGACGTGCCCGGCTTGGCGCCGGTTCCGCGACAGGTCTTGCACGCCGCGTGCGTCGCCACCGTCACCGGGACTTGGGCACCCGCGATCGCCTGATCGAACGCCAGCGAAACCGTCGTCTCGAGGTCGGCTCCGCGCTCTGCCTGTGGACGCGTCCGGGGATCGCGAGGCGCTCCTCCCGCGTTGCCGAAGATGCCCGAGAGGATGTCGGAAAACGGTCCGAAGTCACCCCCGGCAGGGCCACCGCCGCCTGCTCCGCCTCCGAACGGGTTGCCGGCCCCGAAGACGGACCCGCCGCGGTCGTACTGCGCACGCTTGTCGGCATCGGAAAGCGTGTCGTAGGCCTCCGAAATCCGCTTGAAGCGGTCTTCGGCACCGGCCTCCTTGTTGTGGTCCGGGTGGTACTTGCGTGCGAGCTTGCGGTAGGCCTTCTTGATCTCGTCCTGGGAGGCCTTGCGGTCGACGCCGAGGACCTTGTAGTAGTCGTCAGGGTTAGCCATCGGCGTCCACCACCTAGGCCGCGACGACTACGCGCGCGGGACGCAGGACCGTGCCGTTGATGCGATAGCCCTGCTGGTAGACCTCGACGACGCTGCCCGGCTCAGCTCCTTCGGCGGGGCGCTGCACCATGGCTTCGTGCAGGTTCGGATCGAACCGCTCGCCCGTGGGCGAGAAGGCTTCGATGCCGGCGCGCTTGAACGCGGCCAGCAACTCGTCCTGCACCATGCGCACGCCTTTGAACAGCTCGCCGCCCTCGGCTCCGGCCGCCTTGAGCGCCAGCTCGAGATGGTCCAGAGCGGGCAGCAGCTCACTCGCGAGCCGTCCGGCGCCTTTTTCCATCGCCTGCGCCGTGTCACGCGCCGCTCGCTTGCGGAAGTTCTCGAAATCCGCTTGGGTGCGCTGCGCAAGGGCGAGGTATTGGTCGCGTTCGACGGCCCTCGCGCGGAGGCCGTCAATGTCTTCGTCTTCGGTTGTCCCCGGCAGAGTCGCGCCTGCTTGCGCCGTGCCAGCTTCTCGGGCGATCGAAGCATCCGCTTCGGTCGCGCCCGCGCCGTCATGGGCCTGGGGAGTTTCCGGGGTCACGGACGCGACTCCGGGCGTAGCTGGATCGGCTGCCGTGGCCGATCCCTCCTGGCTCAGTGGCGTATCCGGGGCAGCGGCACGCTGCCCGTCGACGGTCGCTCCCTGCGCTTCGGCTGGGGTCGTACCAGGAGCCGCGGCCTCGGCCGCCGGGAAGCTCCCGGCGGCCTGCGGCTGCTGCTGTTGACTCGTGCTATCGAACTCGCTCATGCCCGCTGCTCGTCGACCACCTCGGCGTCGACGACCTCCTCATCGCCCGCGTCGGCGCTGCCGTTGGGGCTGGCGCCATCGCCGTCGCCATTCTGGGACTGAGCCCGCTGGTACATCGCCTCCGACACGCGGTGGAAGGCGGTCTGCAGCCGGTCGGTCTTGGCCTTGATGTCTTCGGCGTCTTCGGACTCGAGCGAAGCGCGCAGATCCTTGATTGCGGCCTCGATCTCGGTCTTGGACGTCTCGTCCACCGCGTCGCCGAGGTCCTTGACCTGGCGCTCGGCCTGATACGCGGCATGCTCGCCGGCGTTGCGCGCCTCGGCCAGCTCGCGCAGGCGACGGTCCTCGTCGGCGTGCGACTCGGCGTCGGTGACCATGCGCTTGATCTCACTCTCGGAGAGACCCGAGCCGGCCCTGATCTCGATCCGCTGCTCCTTCCCTGTGCCGAGGTCCTTCGCCGACACGGCCAGGATGCCGTTGGCGTCGATGTCGAAGGCGACCTCGATCTGCGGGATGCCGCGCGGCGCGGGCGGGATGCCGGTCAGCTGGAACTTGCCCAGCGACTTGTTGTACATCGCCATCTCGCGCTCGCCCTGGAGCACGTGGATCTCCACGCTCGGCTGGTTGTCCTCGGCGGTCGAGAACACCTCGCTCTTGCGCGTCGGGATCGTGGTGTTGCGCTCGATCAGCTTGGTCATGACGCCACCCTTGGTCTCGATGCCGAGGGTCAGCGGGGTGACGTCAAGCAGCAGTACGTCCTTGACGTCGCCCGCGAGCACGCCGGCCTGGATGGCGGCACCCACGGCCACAACCTCGTCCGGGTTGACGCCGCGGTGCGGCTCCTTGCCGGTGAGCTCCTTGACCTTGTCCTGGACAGCCGGCATGCGCGTCATGCCGCCGACCATCACGACGTGGTCGATTTCCTTGGTGCCCTTGTCCTTGGCGTCGGCGATGGCCTGGCGTACGGGGCCGACGACGCGCTCGATCAGGGGTGAGGCCAGCTCGTTGAGCTTGGCGCGGGTGAGCCGGGTGTCGAGGTGCTTGGGCCCCGACTGGTCTGCCGTGATGAACGGCAGGTTGATCTGGGTCTCCTGGGCGCTCGAAAGCTCGATCTTGGCCTTCTCGGCCGCCTCGTACAGCCGCTGGAGGGCCATCTTGTCTTGCGTGAGGTCGATGCCCTGGCCGCGCTTGAACTCGCCGGCCAACCAGTCGACGATCGCCTTGTCGAAGTTGTCACCACCAAGGTGGTTGTCGCCCGCGGTCGACTTGACCTCGAACACGCCGTCGCCGATCTCAAGCACGGACACGTCGAACGTGCCGCCGCCGAGGTCGAAGACGAGGATCGTCTGGTCGGCTTCCTTGTCGAGGCCGTAAGCCAGTGAAGCCGCGGTCGGCTCGTTGATGATGCGCTTGACTTCCAGGCCGGCGACGCGACCCGCGTCCTTGGTCGCCTGGCGCTGGTCGTCGTTGAAGTACGCCGGAACCGTGATTACGGCCGAGTCGACCGACTCGCCGAGATAGGCCTCCGCGTCGGCCTTGAGCTTGCCGAGGATCATCGCGGAGATCTCCGGCGGGTTGTACTGCTTGCCGTCGATCTCTACGCGCGCGTCACCGTTGGAGCCGGAGACGACGTTGTAGGGGACGATCGACTCCTCTTCGCGCACTTCGGCTTCCTTGCGGCCCATGAAGCGCTTGATCGAGAAGATCGTGTTCGTCGGATTAGTCACGGCCTGGCGCTTGGCCACCGTGCCGACGAGGCGCTCACCGCCCTGCGTGAAGGCGACTACGGACGGGGTGGTACGACCACCTTCGGCGTTCTCGATGACGGTCGGCTCGCCACCTTCGAGGACGGCCATGCAGGAGTTGGTGGTGCCGAGGTCGATTCCGATTGTCTTGCCCATATCTGGTCCTCTCGTAAGGCTACGGAAGAAATCTTAGTGACATTGTGGCAGATGTGGGATGGGGTTCAACCCCTTCTCGATAGCTCGACACTCATTAGTTGGCGCCAAAAGACCCTTCTAAGGTTGCGGTTTTCGTCGTGGGGAGTAGCGTTGGCCCCGGATGCTGCTGATGCTGATAGACGCGAGCTGGCGGTACGGCGGTGGACCGCCGGATCCCGATGAAGAGCGAGACAAGCGCTTCCAGCCGATGGACAAGCGGGTATCGATCCCGTTTTTCGCGGCGTTGGCGTCTCTCAGCGCGGCGGCCACCGCCGGCTCCACCGAAGGGGTGTGGGGTTTCACGGTCGCTGCCTGTGCGCTAACAGCGGTGGGGGCGAGGTACGCGCTGAAGCGCGATGACCGCCCGGCAGGCGGGGCTCGTCCGGCCAGTGCTGAAGACGCCGAGGGCGACTCGCTCTGAGTTCTCCGGTTCTGAGCCCGATCGTGGGTTCAGGGCTTTCGGTGCTCTTCGTCGGCATCAACCCGTCGCTGCGGTCGGCTCAAGTCGGGCATCACTTCGCTCGTCCTGGCAATCGTTTCTGGCCGACGCTCCACGCGGCCGGCTTTACTCCGCGGCGGCTGAAGCCCGAAGAAGATGACGAGCTGCTCTCGTACGGGATAGGGGTGACCAACATCGCGTCGCGGCCCACTCGGGAAGCGGCGGAAGTCAGTCGCGACGAGCTCCGGGACGGAGCGCGTGCCCTGGAGGAAATCGTGCGAACTAGCCGCCCTGGAGTCGTCGCCATCCTCGGCTTGACCGCATACCGGATGGCCTTCGAGCGCCCTAAGGCCGTCATGGGCTTGCAGCCAGACACGATCGGCGGACGACCCGTCTGGGTGCTGCCGAACCCCAGCGGGCTCAACGCGCACTACAAGCCGGCTGATTTCGCTCGGCTGTATGCGCAGGCACGAGAGCACGCTGAGGCGGTCAGCGCGGCGTAGGCGGAAGGCCCGCGACGGAGGTGCGCGTATCCCCAACGACAAAGGGGGCGACTGAAGTCGCCCCCTGAGTCCCCTTCTGCCCTCCCGTGCGCTACTTGACGAAGGTGAAGTTCGCCCGGTAGTCCTTGCCGTCGGCCAGCTTGACGATCAGCTGCTGGCAGGTGCCGGCGTAGCTCGTCGCCGTCTTCCAGTTGTAGATGTACTGGTCAGCCGCCGCGTCGTACTTGAGCCCGCTCGTCGTCGCGGTTGAGTACTCCTCGAGGACATCGCTGGCTGCTGTGGTGCTGCATGCGATCGCGCCCGTGCCAGGAGTTCCGTTGAGGACGTTCAAGCCCTGGTTTCCGCCGAGGCTGAACTTGACCGGAATGGTGCTGCCGGCCTTGGCCTTGTTGAGGATGTAGTTGCCGGCTCCGTCCTTGTTGTCGATCGGCTGGAAGAAGCCGGTCCAGTTGTAGATCACCGAGTAGGTGCAGGTCGCCTGCCCGGTGTGGCCAACCTTGTCCTCGACTGCGATCGTGTGGGTCCGGCTGCCGACGGCGGAGGTGTCAAGCGCGACCGTCCCGCCCGGGTTGCTCTTCAGGTCGGAGCCCGTGTCGGATGCCGTGACCGTGAGGGATTGCGACGAACCCTTGACCACCGGTCCGGTCGGGCAGCCGGCGGTTATGGCCACCGTCGGGTTCGAGGCGTCCACCTGGACGGTGCCGGTCGTGGCGGTCGAGTCGTTGCCCGCGTTGTCGGTCGCCTTGCCGGAGTAGGTGTGGCTACCGGTCGTGTTGAACGTCTGGCTCGGGGTGTAGCCCGCCTCCGGGATCTCGCTTCCGGCGGAACCGTCCGCCAGGTTGGGGTCCAAGCTGCCGCCGTAGGACACGGTCACGCTGTCCTTGAACCAGCCGCCGCTGTTGGCGACGGGAGCTGCCGGGTTCGTGGAGGCAGCGGGCGCGGTCGGGGCGGACTTGTCCACCTTGACGCCGTCGGACGGATCCGAGTCACCGCTTTCCCCGTTGGTCTCGCCGTCCGTTGCCTGCACCTTG
>JADDQZ010000079.1:3266-9831 GCA_016781085.1 Actinomycetota bacterium | reverse complement strand
GAGCTGCGCCGGCTGCTGATGCCAGGCGGGCACGGCTCAAGCATTCGCTTGGCTGGCGCGCGCGTCCGCGACGGCCGGGTCGTAGCCACGGTCCGCACCCGCGCCGGAGTTGATGTAGCCGCGCGGCTCCTGGCGCGACGGCTGGTGGCGCGCACTTCGAAGGCGCGCGGCTTGCGGCAAGTCGCCGTCAAACCCTGTCGCTGACGCCGCGCCAGCTGAAGGCGCGCGGCTCGATGCACGCCTCTACTCACTCAATGTCCGCGCCATGATGCTTGGCGGCATGTCTTCGCCTGACCCTTCTGCTCGCATTCGCGTGTTCGCGGTCGCTGTTTCAGTCGCTGCGGTGGCCTTGGCGGTGGCCGCTGTGGTTGCCCTCTTGGGTGGTCCGGATCCGCTCGGGCGCCCGATCCGGACGCTCGGGTTTTCAGGACTGCTGTTCGCGGTCTTTGCCGTGCAGCTGCGCGACCCCCAGCTGACTGCCGGCCGCCGCCGCTTCTTATTCGCCGGAACCGAACGGCCTGCGGGCTGTTTCTGGCGGTCGACGCGATCCTCCAGCTCGCCAGCTAGCTGCTCGCCTGCTTCGGCGCTTCAGCGACGGCTGGCGCCTCTTCCGCCAACCGTGAAGGCAAGGTTGCGCGCCGCCCAGCCTTGCTGACCGGCCGCCGTGATCCGCAGCCGGTACGTGCCGGCCGGCAGCCGGCGCGGCGCAGTAAACGTCATCGTCCCGTTGGCCTGCCGCCCTATAACGGTGGTCACGGCGCGGTAACGACAATTCCGCGGACGGGCACAACTCTTCACCATGAGTCTGCCGGTGGCCGACGTGACGTGCTGCACCGCTGCCGTCACGGTGACCTTCCGGGCGCAGACCCGTTTCCGGCAGGCGAGCTTGCCGCTCTTGATCGCCGTGCCGCCGATTACGGGGCGAGCGACGAGCGCCGGGCATCCCGCTTGCTCCGGCACTCCGGCCAGCATCACGCAGCGGTCGTCGCGATCCGCGACCGAGTCACCATCGGAATCGGAGGGTGCGACATTGACCGGAGCGGCAACGGGTGGCGCGGCGTCGCACGCATCGCCGACGCGGTCGCCGTCAGCGTCGCTTTGGTCGCGGTTGGCGGTCGTGGCGCAGTTGTCATCGACGTTCGCGACACCGTCTGAATCGAAATCCGAGCCACGCGGCGTGGGGTCGCACGCGTTCCCTTGACCGTCTGAATCGAAGTCGGCTTGGTCGGCGTTCGGACGCGCAGGGCAGTTGTCAGCGCGGTCCAAGACCGAGTCGCCATCGAAATCGGGGCCGAACGGCGTGGGATCGCAGACGTCTCCCGTCCCGTCTCGATCTGTGTCTTGCTGCCCAGAATTCCAATTGACGCGGCAGTTGTCGTCTACGTCCGCAAGACCGTCGTGGTCTGTATCGGGGCCGCGCGGCGTTGCATCACAGGCGTCGCCGATGCGGTCCGAGTCGAAGTCCTTCTGGTCGACGTTCGCGATCTTGGGACAGTTGTCGTCGAGGTCCGCGATGCCGTCTGCGTCAGGGTCCTCACCGCGAGGAGTCGGATCGCAGGCGTCGCCGACGCCGTCACGGTCTGCGTCCTCTTGCCCTGGGTTCACCTTGCTGGGGCAGTTGTCCTTGAGGTCGGCCTTGCCGTCGCCGTCTGAGTCGGGCCCGTACGGGGTGGAGTCGCAGACGTCGCCGATGCCGTCTGAGTCCGTGTCGACTTGTCCTTGGTTGTAGATCGTCGGGCAATTGTCAGCTTGATCGCCAGCGCCGTCCCCGTCGGAGTCCCCGGGCTGTGGCTGCGCTTGCACCGCGGATTGAGCGTTCGCCCGGCCACCGTTTCGCCCGTAGCCGTCCAGCGCAGGTCTTGGCTCGGCTGTGTCGAGAATGATGCTGCGGACCTCCAGCGCCGTAAGGGCCGGCGAGCGCGAGAACATGAGCGCGGCTTCGGCGGCGACGTGTGGGGTGGCCATCGACGTGCCGCTGAAATAGCGGTAGCTCCCTCGCGCCGACGAGAGGATTGAAACGCCCGGAGCGAAGACGTCCACCGCCGTCGGGCTGTAGTTGGAGAAGCTCGCCTTGGCGTCCCGGCTGTCCGACGCACCGACGCAGACGACGTTCGCCCGCGGAACCTCGCAGGGGTAGTAGGTGGTCGAGTCGAGGTTCGAGTTGTCGTTGCCGGCCGCGACCACGTACAAGGTGTTCGGGTGCTCCGCGACGACGGCGTCGATGACCGCCACCTGCCCTTCACTCCCCAATGAGGCGTTGACGACCCTCGCTCCCGCGTCGGCGGCGTAGTCGAACGCGTCGGCGATGTCGGAATACCACCCGCTGCCGTCGTCGCCAAGCGCCTTGAGCCCGAGTATCTGGCTGTCGGGCGCGAGGCCCGTGACGCCCTTGCCGTTGCCGTTGGCCGCAGCGATGGTGCCGGCGACGTGCGTGCCGTGGCCGCCGACGTCGGAGGGATCGTTGTCCCAGTACGCGAAGTCCCAGCCGCGCCAGTTGTCGATCAGCCCGTCGCCGTCGTCGTCGATGCCGTTGGACTCGCGGCCGAATCCCATTTCCCCGGAATTGGTGGCGAGCTTGCCTTGCAGGTCCTCGTGCGCGGCATCCACCCCGGTGTCGACGACGGCGACCGTGACTCCCGCTCCGGTGATGCCCGCCGCCCACGCTTCCGGGACATCCATGTCGGCGTCGGCGGTTCCCGCGACGTTATTGACGGTCTGCCCGGCGTTGTTGAGTCCCCACAACTTGTCGTAGTACGTATCCAAGGAAGCGGTCGCCGTCGCGCGGGCGATCGCATCCTTCTGGGCGAAGCGCACATTCGGATCGGAATCGAGCTTGCTCAGCGCCTGGGCGGCGCGGTCGGCGTCGACGGTCACCACTTCGGTGTTTCGGACGCGGAGCCGGCGTTCGAATTTGACACCGGCGTCGGCGCGCAGGTCGGCGCGTTGGGCGGCTGTGAGGCCGGGAACGCGACCGACGATGATGTCGACGGTTTCAGCCGCGGTGGCTTGAGCCGACGCCGAGAGCAGCGTCAGGACGCTCATGAGGATGCCGAGGAGCAGTCGTCCGCCACGCTGGCGTTGGCGCTGGCTGCTCCTTCGCTCGATCATCCCTCCCTGGTGGTCGGCTGGCGTGGCTCCCTATTGACGGAGCTGGACGCGAGTCGTAACCCGAAGGCCAGGATTTAGGTACGTATGCCGTCGGTCGCCGTAAGAGCGTTAGGCACGCTGATCGGGATACTCCGGGCACCGCGGCGTGGTTCGACCGTGCCGGCGGGCGTTGTCGCCTTGGCAGACCGCGTTGCCGCGACGGCAGAGCGCGCGCGGCTTTTGCTCAGTGCAGCCGTGCGGGCCCGAGGCCCTGCCGCACCCGCGGAGTGGGTGCGGGACCCGGGGCCATAGGAGCGAGCGGCGACGCCGTCGAGGGCAGGGCGTACCCCCGGGCAAGCAGAGCCGCCAACTCTTCGATGGCGCGTACCCCTGGAGAACGGGCGGCCGTATCGATGGGCGCCTGACCGTCCTGGTCTGCTCGCTCGATCTCCGAGTCCTCCGGTACGACCACGACCTCGTGCCCATCCGCTACTGCTTGGACCATGTCGAAGTCTGAGCCGTCGCGCACGCGATTGGCGACCACGAGAAGCGGCAATCGAGAGCCGACGATTTCGATCGCCCGGCGGGCGACTTCGATCGACTTGGCGCTGGGCTGGACGACGAGAAGCACCAGGTCCGCCTGACCGTCACGTAGCCGCAGCAGCGTCCCGACGCCCGCTTCGAGATCGCCGATCACAATCCGTCCTGCGCCTTCGAGCTCGCCGAGCAGCCGCTCGGGCGAGACTCCGCAGCACGGGCAGCCGGGATCGGGGCGCTCGATGCGCGAGGCGACGACAAGCCGCACAGCGTCCGGCGCATCCCGGCCGAATCGCCCGACGAAGCCCTCGGTCGATCGCGCGTGCTCGGTTTCTCCGGTCTCGAGGCCCTGACGGACGGCGACCAACGCGTCGGTTTCCTCCGGACCGATTCCCAGCGAGATACCAAGCATGGGGTTGCTGTCGGCGTCTAGCGCGAGTACCGAGTGACCCCGGCGGGCGAGCAAGCGGGCCAGCGTGCCAGCGATGGTCGTCTTGCCCACACCGCCCTTGCCGGCTACGACAATCTTCATCGCGCGCTCACCTTGACGCAAACCTACCTGGCAAGCAACCGCTCCACCAGCGCTTCGATCGCCTCGACGGCGGGCGACGAAGGGCTGAAGTCGAGCAGAGCGACGCCGATCGCCTCCGCTCGGCGCACGTCCTCGGAAGCGGGAATCGTCCCGAGAGCGGGAGTGCCGAAGAAGCTCTCCACGCGTTCTACGTCCTTGCGGCCTGCGACCTTGTTGACGACAAGCGCCGTAGACGTCGAGCGGCGCGCGGACACGAGCCGCAAGATTCGTCGCCCCGTCAGCATCGATTGCGACGTCGGCTCGACCACCAGGACAAAACGGCTGGCGTACGGGGCCCAATCGAACGCAAGCTGCCGAGGTCCCCCGGGCAGGTCGCCGATGATGTCCCAGTCCGCGAACCCGTCCGCTGCGTCGAGACGGTGCACGACGGCATGAAAGGCGTTGACAGCTCCCATCACCGGCGTCAGGCCCTGTGTCCCTGACTTGCCCGCTTGCAGCAATCGCACGCCGTCGGGCGCTTCCGTGGCGTACCCGCGGACGGCGCGAACCGGCCCGATGCCCTTCCGCAGGCGCCACCGGCCGTCCTCACCGTGCTCGGCTGCTTCCAGGAGCGGCGGGAGCTCGGGGACGACCGCGCCCAGGCTGAGCGCAAGCCCAGGGAGCGTGTCCGAATCAAGCGCCAGGACCCGCCGTCCGCGGCGCGCGAGCAGACGCGCAACGGTCGCGGCGATGACCGACTTGCCGGCACCACCCTTGCCGCCGAAGGCAGCGTGGAGACCGCTCTCAGGCAGCAGGGGCGATTCCGGTTCCGTTCGATGCCACCGCTCAATCGCTGAGCTGAGGAGTGGGGTCCGCGTAGCTCCCGTGCAGAACCATCTGCCCGTCGCGGTACTTCCGGCCCGTATTCGCGCACCCGCGCGGGTCGAAGCAGAAGAAGTAGCCGGCAATCTCACCTGAGCCGGTCAGGTCCTTGTAGCGCCCGGTGCCCCCGGCCAGCCTGAACCTGCCCGTCCAGTTGAGGCTCTCGGCAGTCCTGCGCGTGTAGCGGGCGCGGAACTTGACGATGATCTTCGACTTCTGCGTATCGGGGACCGGGTCCGGATCTGCGGTAGGACCGGGCTTCAGCTGACAGACGGTCAGAGTCATCCTGCCCTGCAGCTCCCTGCGGCCGTCGGAAGTGCGACGGACATTGAAGGCGAACGGATGGGCGCGCAGCGAGGACGGCGCCCGGCTGCCTGGGACTCGGCTGTTGTAGGAGGGAAGGTCCGAGGAGATGTTGTTGACCGGGGCAGCACCCGTACACGGAATCGAGCGGTAGGAGAACCTGACTCCTTGGCGTCCCCCCCCGCCCCAGGGCCTCGTGGCCGGAGTGGCGAAGTTCGGGGTGCTCGCGCTCGTGTGGACCATCATGATCAGGCTGAAGTCGCCTTTGACGCCGCGTCCGGGCGTCGTCTGCGCGGTGGCGGGGCCCATCTGCGCGAGCGCGAGCGCACTCCCGGCCAGCGCGATACCTCCAGCAGACGCCAGCTTCGGTCGCATCCTCATCGCCTTGCCCCTCTCTGCGCGTGAACGTGTGGCGTCAACACGCTAACCACACGGTGTCCGTGGGACTAGGTGACTCGCACATACACGTGTCCGGACAAAGCGGTTGCGTCGTCCGGGCGGGATCGCTACTTTCGGCACATGCGCGCCCCGGTGAAGGTCCTCTTACTCACGTCAAGCGCTCTGGCTGTCGGTGTCCCGGTCGCAGCGGCTTGCTCGCCGCAGGACTACATGTCCGCAGAGGACTGGCAGGCGCTTTCGCCGGCCCAGCGCGCCGACAACAGCCTGCACTACGGACACGGCCCGGAGACTCCCGTCGCGACGCAGCCCGCGCCGGCGTCGCCTGAAGCCGCCGCGCCACAAGCCCCCGCTCCTGCCGAGCCCGCCCCGACAGCCGCACCGTCCCGGCCGGTGGTGACCGGGCCCGCCGATCCTGTCTCGACACAGCCCGTCGTTCCGCCGTCCGTAGGGAAACCGCCGGCATTGCCCAGCGCACCGCAGCCGCGTGGAAGCGAAGGCGGGTCCAGTTCGCCTCAGCGAACCGGGCGCGCGCCCTCCGTCACTGTTCGCAGCCGATCGCAACAGGTAGCGCGACAAACGCCGACCATCCGCGCCGACGCCGCTCAACCGCGTTCGGCCCAGCGGACCGATCGAACCGCCGCCCGCCGCTACACGCCGGCGTCCGCACCGACTTCGAACTCGACGCCGGTGTCGTCAACTTCCTCAAGGGCGAGCGGAAACGCATCCGCGAATCCGCAGCGCGCGCGTCCGCAGCAGCGACGCCCCGAGCCCGCGGAGCAGACGCAGGCGACGCGACCCAGCGCGGTTGCGAAGGATCACAGCGTCGGCGAGGCCGGTGAGTCCCCC
>JADDQZ010000079.1:0-3058 GCA_016781085.1 Actinomycetota bacterium | reverse complement strand
AAGCAGCAGCTTGCAGGTCTTCCTCGCCACGCTTGTCGCCGCCGTCGCCGCCCTTGCCTTACTACGCCGGCGCGGCTACGGGGTGAGCGAAAACCGCGACGAAGAGGCACCCCCGGTCAACCCCGTCAACGACGCCGAAGCCGAAGCCGAGCTGCAAGAGATGCTCGCCGAACACCACGCGCGCGTCGCCGCAACCGAGTCCTCCCCGCTCGTGCATGAAGGAAGCGCCGCGGACTAGCGCGGGCACGGGCGACAGTGTCGACGCAGCGCGGCGGCTGCGCCGGCAGTCACCTCGAGGAGGACACCGACGACGGGCTTTCAATGTCCACGAACTCGGCGTAACGGCTCACAAACCCGTCGAGCACACGCGCCGTCTCGCGCAGAGCCGGCACGACCTGGTGCAGCGCCTCCATTCCTGATCCCGTCACGGCGTAGATGCGGCGATCAGGACCGTGCGCTGACGGCTCCCACGCCGAACGGACCAGGCCCTCGCCTTCCAGTGTGCGCAGCGTCCGGTAGAGGCGTCCCGGGTCTTCGCCGCTGAAGCCGAACGCGCGCAGGCGCTCCACGAGGTCGTAGCCGTGCGCCGGCGATTCGCGCAGGAGCAGCAGCACGCACGGGCGCAGGAAGTTGCGCGGCAGCGCGGGCTCAGTGGGCATGTCCCACGCGCTCGTCCAGGCAGCGCCTCGCCTCATCCGGTGAGGAGTGACACCAGCAGTTCTCGTCACACTCGCCGTGCGTGGCGCCGGTCATGTCGGAGAAGTCCTCCGCAAAAGCGCGCTTGCCGAGGTCCTCCCCGACCGGCGTCAGCCCGAACTTTGCGCCCCGCGCGTCCAGCCAGCCGCGGTGAACGAACTCCTCGAGCCACGGCTCAAGCTCCGCGGCCGGGATGGCCAGGAAGCGCGCGAGCTCCGGCGCCGAGGGAGCATCCGTCAGGCCCTCGGCCGTCATCCAGTACAGCGCCGGCAGCACCTCGTCGCGCATGCGCATGAGCTCGAGCTCATCCATGCGCCATCTCTCGCTCGGCCAACGCCGTGATCGCCCGCACGGCGGGGCTGTCGGAAGCGAAGTCAAGTGGCGCCGAACGCGCGCGCTCAGCCGCCGGCATGCGTTCGTCGAACGGGATGATCGCGGCTAGCGGCAGCTCGTGGCGCTCGGCGAACGCGCGTACCGCTTCGCGCTCCTCGTCGTCGCGCACCTTGTTGGCGACCAGCTCGACGCGCAAACCGAGATCGCGGCCGAGCACCGCCATCCGCCGCCCGGTTTCCAGCGACTTGAAATAGGGCTCGACGACGAGCAGCACCGCATCGGCGTGCTGAGCCGTGCCGCGCGAGAAGTGTTCCGGCGACGCCTCGGTGTCGAGGATGCAGACGTCGCCTTCTTCGGTCGCCGCGACTTCGATCACGCTACGAACCGCCGCGTGCCGCGAGCAGAGACATCCCGTGTCGGCTTGTCGCGGATTCGCCATGACGAGAAGCCGGACGCCGTCAGGCCCGGTGACGGAATGACTGGCTTCGAGGTCTTTTAGCGGGAGCGTCAGCGCAGGCCCACCGGGCTTGCGGTCTACGTGCTCGGGACCGAGCGTGGGCAGCGCATCCATTCGCTCGGGATCGATCCCGAGCGTCAAGGCGAGATTCGGGTTCGGATCTCCGTCGATCGCAAGCACGTCGTGCCCCGCACGCGCGAGCACTCGCGCCATCGTCCCCGAGATCGAGGTCTTGCCCGAACCGCCTTTGCCAGCCACCGCGAGTCTCATGGATTGACCGTACTACCGCGTGAACCCTTGTGCCAATGGTGGCAATGAGTATATGCTTGCGGCACCTACCCGCACCACAGAGCGAGCGGAGCGACGATGGCGTCAGTCCTCGGGGGACACGGCAAGGCCGACACGTCGGTGAAGACGCCGGCGCAGCGCCTTCTGGACATGCTCGGACCAGTCAGCGGCTCGTTCGACTTCGAAGTCATTGGTGACTTCGGCTCGCCCGCGCGTGTGCACATGGAACAACTTGTCGAGCCCGTGGCCGCGGCCGGCCCTACAAGCCGGCTCGGTCCGCTCGAGAAGATCCACGTCTTCTGGATGTCGGGGATGAGCTGTGACGGATGCTCGGTGGCGGTGACCGGCGCGACGGCGCCTTCGCTCGAGAGCCTGCTGCTGGGCACCCACCCCGGCCTGCCGCGCATCGTCCTCCACCACCCCGTCCTCAACCACGAGTCCGGCCCCCACTACACCGAGGCCTACCTGCGTGCGCTCTACGGGGAGCTCGACGCACCGTACGTGATCGTCCTCGAAGGCTCGGCCACCGACGAGACCATCGCGATGGCGACCGGTGGTCACTGGGCCGGCAACGGCGCGGCGCCGTGGGGCCCGGATGGCGAGCATCGCGTGGTGACGTGTGACGAGTGGATTGCGCGCCTGGCGCCCGGCGCGGCGGCGACCATGGCGATCGGCACGTGCGCGACGTGGGGCAACATCCCCGCCGCCAAGGGCAACCCGACGGGCGCCATGAGCCTCATGGACTTCCTCGGCAAGGACTACCGCAGCACGTTCGGCCTTCCCGTCGTCAACGTGCCCGGCTGCCCGCCGATCGGCGACAACTTCAACGAGACCGTCGCGGCGATCCTCTACTTCCTGCAGGGCTTCGGCCCGCTGCCGGAGTTCGACGAGATCGGCCGGCCGGCCTGGCTGTTCGGCGAGACGGTGCACCGCCGCTGTACGCGCGGCGCCTACTACGAGGAGGGCAGCTTCGCGCAGGAGTTCGGCGACGCGAACTGCCTGGTGGAGATCGGCTGCTGGGGTCCGGTGGTCAACTGCAACATCACCTCGCGCGGGATGGTCAACCACGTCGGCGGGTGCATGAACGTGGGCGCCCCGTGCGTCGGCTGCACGATGCCGGGCTTCCCCGACAAGTTCACGCCGCGCTGGAAGACCCCGCCGGGCTCGAAGGTCTCCTCGACCGCATCGCGGGCGCTGGGCAGCGTCATCCGACCGCTGCGGATGTACAGCAACGAGCACCTCAACCGCGAGGTCCGCTGGGACCTGCACGGCGACGTGCCCAGC
>JADDQZ010000003.1:29126-34677 GCA_016781085.1 Actinomycetota bacterium | reverse complement strand
ATGACGAGCGACCGTCCTTACGCGCGCGCCCGCTCCGAAGACGAGGCGCTTCACGAAGCCAAGGCCTCGGCGGGCCGTCACTTTGCCCCCGCGTAGTCCAGGCGCTCGAAGACGCAATTCTTGGCGGCCGGCTTTCCTCTCAACCCGGCGGCGACGAGCTGGCGACTCAATCCGCGTGAGGTTCGCGACAGCGTCCCATCGGGCACAGCGCAGCGGATGAACTCGACCCGGATTGCCGTCGTCGGACACGTCGAATGGGCCCAATTCGCTGTGGTGGGGAGCCTGCCACAGCCGGGCGAGATCCTGCACGCCCGCCAGTCGTGGGAAGAAGCGGCAGGCGGGGGAGCGGTCGCCGCCGTTCAAATCGCCAAGTTGGCCGGAGAAGCTGACTTCTTCACCGCACTGGCAGATGACGAGATGGGGAGGGCCTCCGCGGGGCAACTATCGGCGCGCAGTGTGCGCGTTCATGCAGCGCGCCGTGAAGCCCCGCAACGGCGGGCGTTCGTGTTCTTAGACGACGCCGGTGAGCGAACCATCACCGTGTTGGGCGAACGCATGACGCCGCGCGGCTCGGACCCGCTTCCATGGGCGGAACTCGGAGCCTGCGACGCGGTCTACTTCACCGGCGGGGACGCGGACGCGCTGCGCGCAGCTCGCCAGGCCCGGGTGCTGGTGGCCACTCCGCGAGCGGCCGCCACGCTCCTCGAGGCGGGAGTGCAGCTCGACGTACTCGTCAATTCCGGCAACGACCCGGGCGAGGCCCTTTCGTCCGATCGACTGAATTTGCCCCCGCGCCACGTGGTATCGACGCTCGGAGCTCACGGCGGCCGGTGGATCGGCGCCGAAGGCCGGGAGGGAACATGGAAGGCCGCCCGGCTTCCGGGACCGGTCGCCGACGCCTACGGTTGCGGTGACTCATTTGCCGCAGGATTGACTTACGCGCTGGGACACGGCGAGTCGCTCGAAGCGGCGGTGGAGCTCGCGGCCCGTTGCGGTGCCGCCTGCCTGACTGGCCGTGGACCTTACGCCGGGCAGCTACAGCTCGCCCAGGCCTGAAAGCCCAGGGCGCTAGACGCGCTCGCCCTGGAGCGCCTGACCGCTAGACGCGCTCGTGGTCTGGACGGGCCACGCGCGCCGGTGCGGGCCGACGCGCGGGCAAGCGGCGGGAAGGCGGAGTGGCGGCAGAGCGGTCACCGTCATGGTCGCGCCGGCGTTTCGGCCACGGGTCGGCATGGGGAAGCGGTAGGTCCACCGCAGGACCGCCGCCGCGCGGTGCCGGTGGCTTGTCGGGCTGGTCGTCTCCGCCCCGGAAGTCGTCATTGTCGTCGCCATCGGCGTCATCGCACTGCCGGTAGAACCAGATGAGCCAAACGACGAGCGCGCCGATGTCGACGACTCGCAAACCCACCATGAAGATCCAGGCCTCGGTCGTCATGCCGCTGCGGATAGCGTAGGGGTGCGACAGGGGAACGCAAGCCGCTGCTGACTGCGGGTCCGCCAGGGTGGTCAGTTCGCTCACAACGGCGGGAGACCGAGCTGGTCCGCGGCCTACCAACCAGCGACGGACGCTGGGATTCGTCAGTAAGCGCCGCGGCCGCTGAGGACGGCAGGAACCGTTGCCAACAGCAGCTCGACGTCACGCGCCAGCGACCAGCCGGCGACGTAGGAGTAGTCGAAGCGCACCATCTCCTCGACAGTCGTATCTGAACGGCCGGAGACCTGCCAGGGCCCGGTCAGACCGGGACGCAGGTCCAGGCGGCGGGCGTGCCAGTCCTGGTCGAGAGCCTCGGCTTCGGGCTCGATCAGAGGCCGCGGGCCGACGAGGCTCATCTCTCCACGGAGCACGTTGATCAGCTGAGGAAGCTCGTCGATCGAATAGCGGCGCAGCACGCGACCGATCGGCGTCACGCGGG
Source organism: Actinomycetota bacterium (assembly GCA_016781085.1). Lineage (GTDB taxonomy): Bacteria > Actinomycetota > Thermoleophilia > Solirubrobacterales > Solirubrobacteraceae > LC5-1. The sequence continues at coordinate 32,764 of JADDQZ010000003.1, read as the reverse complement.
GGTCGTTGTGGATCTTGAACATGACGCCGTCGTAGACATCATTGAGCGCCGCGAATTCGGCCTTGCGCTGGTCGGCGTCTATGTACATGGAGCGGAACTTCAGGACGTCGAAGCGGTTGCCGTCGCGCCCCACCCGCCGTTGGCGGAACAGCACGGGCCCCGGGGACTCAAGCTTGATCGCGATGGCGATCAAGAGGAGCGCGGGTGCCAGCAACGCCAACAGGGCTATCGCTACCCCGACGTCGAGGGCGCGCTTGACAGCCCTTGAAGTCCGATCCAAGCGCGGCACCGACAGCGAGATCAGCGGCAAGCCGCCGATATTGACCAAGCCCGGCACACCGTCGAGCAGTTCGAAAAGCCGCGGCACGATGTCAACGGCGGCGTTGGCTGCCCGGGCGTCGCGAATGCCGCGCAGTAGCTCGTCGTGCCCCGAGCGAGAGAAAGCGAAGATCACTCGGTCGATCGAATGACGTTGCAGCACGTTCGAAAGTTCCGACAGCCGCCCGAGGTGCGGCACCTGGGCCTCTTCGGGCATGTGCGGGTCGTCGTCGATGAAGCCGGCCGGATCGAGCCCGAACTGCGGTTGTGTCCGGAGCTTGTTCACCAGCTGACTGGCAATCATGCCCGATCCTACGATCAGCGCCTGATGGCGCAACGAAGGCTTGCGATGCACGAAGCCACGCGCCAACGCGCGCCCGGAGGCACTCATGAGTGCCCCGGATCCGACTGCCAGCAGCGCGATCGCGCTGGCATTGGCGGCGTGAACCTGAACCAGTACCGCATAAGCCGGCCAAGTCACCGACAGTGCGGTGATGACCAGGCGAGGAGTGGTCGGTACTCCAGTGGCCCAAGCTCGTAGGTCGTCACCGGCGTAGACGCCGACAAGCCAGCCGATACCAATCCACATCGCGACGACGGCCGCGGCGAAAACAGCCGTCGGAGCGGCGTCTAAGGCAGCGAACAGGCCGGCGAGGAATGCTCCTGTCGCCAGCGCAGCCGCGTCGGCCAGCAGAAACAACAGACGCAGCGCGGGCCAACGCGCGCTCGGTGAGAGCTTGAGGCGCTCTGCGCGTTCAAACAGCGACGCCTCCAGCGGAATGCTTGACTGGCCATCCAGACCAGCCGCATCGGGCCCGAAGCAGTTCACCGGCCGCGCTTCGCCGTCTTCGGTCCGGGACCGGCGCTGGGAGGCAGAAGGTGTGGCCATGTTCTTGTTCAGCTTGAGGCTCACCGATCCGTTAGTCGGCACGCGAGGACGTAATACTGAGTCCCCTTGGCGTCTTGAACACCGCTGGCGACACAAACACTCGCTGCAAGGCGCGGGTCGATCCCTTATTGTCGCCACCTGGGCAGCTTGGTGGGTTGGAAGGGTTTCCCCGCCCGGACGCTAATCGGAACCAGTGACGCCAGCGCTTGGTCCTGTAAGTGCCGGGACATGGGTGAGACCAGCGTTCAACTCGTCCAGTTCGGCTTGCAGGCGCTGCGCTTCGCTGCTCAAGAGCTCGAGCATCGCTTTAGCGGACGGCGACAGCCCCGAAACGGGCCATAGCGCCGATACCTGCCGCGTCGGCAGAGAAACACCGAGCGTGCGTACGCGCAGGCCGGGGCGCAGGCTCGGCAAGGCCATCCGCGGAACGAGCGTCGAGCCGACGCCGGCCGCGACCAAGCCCTGGATCGCCAGCAGATCCTCGATCCTCAGCACCACCCGAGGCTCGAACCCGGCTTTGCTGAACGCGCGACGTAGCTGCATCGCGGCCGGGCCACCCGACGTGTATTCCAGCCATGGCTCGTCACGCAAGTCGGCCAGTCGCAGCTTCGGGCGGTCGCGCAGGGGATGGTCCCCCGGCATGACGACGTACATAGGGTCGTCGAGCAGATGCTTGCGCGGGTGCTCGTCGAAGGTGACCGAAGCGAGCTTGTACTCAAAGACGACCGCCAGATCGAGCTCACCATCGTCGAGCTGCTTGACCGCGTCTTCGAGACTGACTTCGGACAAGCACACCTCGACGCCGGGATGCGCAATGCGAAAGGACGCCAGCGATCGCGAGACCAGATCGATGAAAGCGCTCGGGAAGGCGCCTAACCGCAAACGCCCCCGCCGTACGTGCAGATGCTCCTCGAGCTCGGCTTCGGCCAGCTCCAAGCGGCTCAGGATCGAGTCCGCGTGCCGTACCAGGAGTTCGCCGGCGCCCGTCAGACGCACGCCCCGCGGGCCGCGTTCGATCAGCCGCGTGCCGGTTTCCTGCTCGAGCTTGGCGATCTGATTGGAAATCGCCGGCTGACTGAACGAAAGCGCTTCGGCCGCGCCGGTCAGCGACCCGCGGGCGGCGACCTCGCGCAGAATCCTCAGGCGGGTCGTGTTGAGCATAAGCCCGACACAACCTAGCTCCCCTTTCAGACACCACTGGTTATAGGTGGCGTCGAGCGCGTCCGGCGCCGCCGAATCGAATAGCTTGCGCCGCGATGTGGACACACGCTTGGTGTCATCGACAGCAGAGGAGAGCGCAGTGAGATTGAAGTTCAGGCTCGTAGCCATCGCGGCGAGCGCCACGACGATGGCTGTCACCGGGGTGAGTCCGGCCGTCGCGGCCAACGCACCCAACTACGTCGCCGTAGGCTCGCAGCGGCCGGTTGTGATCAACGAGTCCTTCATCAACCCGTGGACGGAGGCTTTCGGGCGAATCGCGGTGGGCCGCCATGTGTTCGTGGCGCCTAACGCCATCCTGCGCGCTGACGGCCGCCGCCGCGTGTGCCTTGGCAACGCCACCAACGTGCAAGACAACGTGCTCGTCACTGCCGAGCGCGGGCGTGCCCCCAAGGCGCGCTGTGCACGCCGGAGCACTTCGACCGGTCGCCGTGTGTCCATCGCTCATCAGGCCGACGTGCGCAACTCGCGGATCGGCAACTTCACGTTCATCGGCTTCAGGTCGCGCCTGCGCAATGTCGCCCTGGGCAACGGTGCGTTTGTCCTGCACGGCGCGACTGTGTCGAACGTCCGCATCGGCCGCAATCGCCTGGTCCCAACGGGCGCGGTGATCACCACGCAAGCCCAGGCTGACGCCCTTCCGGTCAAGACCGAAGCGCATTCTGACTTCCAGCGCGAAGTCCTCGAAGTCAACGAGGAGTTCGCCGAGCACTATCCCGATCTCTACAAGCGCAAGGGCGAGGCCGGAGTCACCGGCGTGGCGCCTTCGCCCGAGACTTCTTTCAATCGCACCTCCGTCCGCCCGAGGCTCGGAGCTAACACGCACCTCGAACCCTTCGCGACGCTGACCGGAGCCGTTCGGATCGGTGCCAATGGAGAGATCGGCCGCCGCACATCGATACGCGCCGACGAGGGCTCCCCGATCGTGATCGGCGCAGACGCTGCGATCGAAGATCGCGTGACCTTCCACGCTCTTAAGGGCACGAGCATCCGAATCGGTACCGAGCTAAACAGCGACGACAATGTCGTCTTCCATGGCCCGTTGACGGTTGGTGACCGCTTGAGCATTGGTGACGACGCGATCCTGTTCCGAGCGAACGTGGAAGACGACGTCACGATCGGCGACGGCGCAGTGGTCGTTGGACCGGCCGACGCTCCGCTGCGCATTCCCGCCGGAACGCAAATCCCCGCCGGCGCGGTCATCACCGACCAG
>JADDQZ010000003.1:20685-29017 GCA_016781085.1 Actinomycetota bacterium | reverse complement strand
TCCCGCCGGAACGCAAATCCCCGCCGGCGCGGTCATCACCGACCAGGAAGGCATTGACAGGCTGCAGTCCTAGGGCCTACCGATACTCGGCCGGGCGACCTAGTCAGTCCGGCGTGTCGGTCGTCGCGGACGGTTGGTCGGTGAAGGGCAGCATCTCGTCAAGACGCGTCACCTCGAAGACCCGCTGCACTTGGCGCGGCCCGGGCACGATGCTGAAGGCGAATTCTCCCTCGCGAGCGCGGCCATACAACTCGAGCACGACGCCCAGGCCCGTGGAATCGACGAACTGCAGCCCACTCAAGTCGAGCTCCACTTCCTCTACTCGACCCTCGTCGAGCGCGCGCCCGAGCTGTGGCTCCAGGCGCAGGACCCCGTTCATGTCGAAGTCACCGAAGAGCGCGACTCGTAGCGCAGCGTTCTGACGCGAGATGTTGGAGTGAAAAGACGGATTCACTGCTCCTCGTCTACCCCTGGACGGCGGAAAGACACCTCTTGTTCACCTGCCGCGGCCTACAGGGCACCCCGACCGGCGAGTGTCGCCACGCGGGGGGTAGGCTGAGCAGGCGTCAGTGAGGTCACCAACATCCGTATCGCTGGCTTTGGTCACTCCGTGTGTGGCCCCACGGAAGGAGATGGGTTTTCGGTGTCAGGGTTCCTGGTCTATTTCGTAACCGACGAAGTAGACGACGATTTGGCCCGCGCCATGCGGCAGCATGTGCGCGCGCTCGCGGACAGCCGCACTTGGGTCCGCCACGCGCCCGGCTTCTTCGACGACCCGGATCCCGGCGAAGGGCTACGTACCACCGGGGGCTATCTACGCGTAGAAGATGCGGCGTCAACTGACGCAGGCGCACTGTTCAGCGCAGTACGCCTGTTCTCCGGCGAGCATCAAGTCACCATCGAGTTGCAATGGCAGGAACGGATCCTCGGACACATCCGCTCCGGAACAGCGGATTCGGGGCTGCAGCGAGCGATCTCGATCGCGACCGGACGCTGAGGGATCTCGCGACGGGGTTTCTGCTTGGAATCGCATCTGTGCCGTTATGCTCTAACACAGGTGACACGTTCTAGTGGTCCCAAATCCTCCAAGCCCAACACCCGCACCGCGATCATCGCGGCAGCGGCTGTGGCGGTGGCCTGCGCGATCGCGGCGGCCGCCTTCTTGCGTCCCACATCCCCCGCTCCAGTGAAGTCTGCGGACGTGGTGGTCCAGAGCACCACAAGCGTCCGCGACTCTGGTGCGCTCGAAAAGTTGATCTTGCCGGGATTCCGCGCTCAGCACCCGGAGTACACGGTGAAGGTGCTCGCCGTCGGAACCGGCGAAGCCATGACCAATGCGCGCGCTGGCCAAGCGGACGCGTTGATCATGCACGCGCCGCCATTGGAGCGCGAATTCGTGGCCGACGGCTTTTCGCTGGAGCGCTCCGGCAGGCTCATCATGTGGAATGACTTCGTCATCGTCGGCCCGCGTTCTGATCCGGCGCAAATCAAGCGCAGCGCCGCCCACGACAGTGCCCAGGCGTTCGAAGCGATTGCCGCGACCGGAGCGAAAGGCATGGGTCACTTCGTCTCGCGAGGTGACGAATCAGGCACCCACGTCAAGGAGCGCGAGATCTGGGCGCTCACTCAGGTTCCTCATGACGACAAGGGTGATCCCGTATCGTCGCCGCCTGCACGCGACCGAGGCAGTGACGACCGATCGGCGAAAGAAGAAACAATCAAGTCGCCGCAGTGGTATCACCGCGCCGGCGTTGGCCAAGCCGACTTGCTACGGCTCACCGAGCAGTGCCCCTTCGCTGGAGGCAATTGCTACACGCTGACCGACCGCGGAACTTACGCCGCCCTCGTGCGCAACGGTGCGATCAAGAATCTCGAAATCCTCATGGAGAGTCAGCTTGCGACCGCGCCGGGGGGAAAGACGCTCTTGATCAATCCCTATCACGCCTACTCCATCAATCCGCGGAAGTTCGCGGATGGGCAGATCAACAGCGACGGCGGTCGCGCTTTCGTGAGCTTCTTGGCTTCGGAAGAATTTCAGCGCCGACTGGCGGGCTATCCGTCGGCAGAACAGCCGGCCTTCTTTCCGGCGGCCGAGCCGCAAGTGAAGTGGTCGCGGCGGGCACCGAAGCAAGTTCGCGAGGGACAGGAGTTCAAGCTCCGATTCAGCGTCGCCTCAAGCCTTCCGGGAGCTTCTGCGCTAGACGGCTTGCCTGTGCGGCTTGTCAGCCGAGACGGCAGCGGAGCCACCCGGACGATTGCCAAGGGGCGGCTCGACTCGCATGGCGAGGGCACCCTTTCGGCCGAACTCGCCGACAACGCCGTGCTGGAGCTCCGAGCCCCAGCATTCCGCGATCACAAGGAGCTTGACGCGCCGGCGGGTCGAGTATCCGTGAACGCGCTGTAGCCGCGTCACCGGAAAGCGGCGGTGCAGGCAGCTTTCAAGACAGCGAGGCGATGGCCACCGGACCGTGCTCTGCCTCTAGTGCTCGCGGCACGAGCACGCACGTCGTCGGTCCCACGACGACGCGCTCGATCACTCCGGGCGTGAGGTCGCCGACGCCGAAGCGCGGATCGCGCGGCGGGACGGGAAGACCGAACAGGCGGTGCGTGGCTTCCAATGCGGAGACGCGCAGGGCACGGCCGGCGTCCGGCCGCGACATCCTCCAACCGGCGGCCACCAAGTTCGCGCCATGCCATAGCTCCCAGCGCCAGCGGCGAAACGGGAAGCGCCCGGGCGCGAGCGGCTGGAAGGTGTAGGAGAACTGCAGCCCTTCGATCGTCGGCACGCCAGAAACGGTAGAAGAACGCAATCGGACTTCTGCGGGTAGACGTTCGCTGTGGATCGTCACTCGGCAAACATGGAACCGCTTGCGCCGCTTCAGCTTCGCCGCCTGCGCGGTTTGGACTTAAGCGAAGCACCCGAACCCGGCGGCAAGCCGCACGTAGCTTCGGCGAGCGGAGTGGTCCGCCGTGGCGACTTCATCTACATCATCGGAGACGACTCACTGTTTCTCGGCGTCTTCGAGCTGTCCAAGCCGCAGCCCGGAACAACGATCCGGGTCCTCAGCGGCGACCTGCCCGAGGGACAGGACGAGCGCAGCCAAGCCAAGCCCGATCTGGAGGCACTGACGATGCTGCCGCCGTTCTCCGGGCACGCCTACGGGGCGCTGCTTGGGCTTGGTTCGGGTTCAGGTCCGGGCCGTGATCGCGGATTTGTCTGCGCGCTCAACGCCGACGGGTCCTTGCGGGGCGAGGCAAGAGAACTCGATCTCGCGCCCCTCTTCGAGCGCTTGCGGACTGATATCGATGAGCTCAACATCGAAGGTGCGTGCGTCATGGGCGACCGGTTGTGGCTGATGCACCGGGGCAATCGCGGCGGCACAACCAATGTCGTCGCGGAGTTGTCGTTGTCCCGAGTGATGGACTCCATCCTCGGTGACGCGCGCATTGACGCCGGCGAGCTTGCCGCCACGCGCTCCTACGACCTCGGCGAGCTCGACGGTATCGAGCTGACATTCAGCGATGGCACTCCACTGGGAGGCGACCTTCTCGTCTTCACCGCTTCGGCAGAAGGCAGGGGGGCACAGGGCCAGGACGGCGCGATCCGCGGTTCGGTAGTCGGGACCATCGATCTGGACGGGAACGTCCAGCGCATGCGCACGATCGATCGTCGCTGGAAGGTCGAAGGAGTCCACGCCAGCATCGACACAGGCGTGATGGACTTCGTGTTCGTCTGCGACCAAGACGACCCGGAAGAGCCTTCGCCGCTGTTGTCGGCGGCGATGCCCGTGGAAGGAGGCTTTGAAGAAGGGGAGAGGCCCGCTTGACCGACCGCCGGCCCACCTAGTGCCGGAGTCAGTAGCGACGTCCACGGGGCGGGTGCCGCCGCCTACCCTCCCGTTGTGCTTCGGGCAATGATCGACACGATGGTCTTCGACGGGCTCGCCCTTGACGCCGACGCGCTTGAGGCGATCACGCGTGCGATTCAGCAGAAACGCCTCGTGCTTCTCACCACTCCAGTGCAGGAGCACCAGATCGCGGAGATCCGCGACGTCTCCAAGCGCAAGCTGCTCCAACGCCTGCCGCGTGAAGTCGTCCCGGCCGCGGTGGCGTTAGCCGGAGTCTCCCGCACCGGCCGCGCTCACGTCAGCGGGCATGCTCCTGAAGGGTCAGCTCCGTGGGACCGTAAGCACGCGGCCGACGAACTTATCGCGGACGCTGCCTTGTCTCGCGCCGATGTCCTTGTCACCGAGGACAAGCAGTTCACAGCTAACGCCCGAGAACGTGGCCTCGAAACTTGGCCGACGGCGGGGCTCGTCGCGTGGGCGATGCGCCTATAGCTCGCAGTACCCGCATGTGCGCATCGCGCGCGGCTCAAGTCAACGCCGTCTCTTCAATCACGCGCAATAGTCGCCGCTTCCCGGATCGCGCTTTTGCGACCCGGGAAGCGGGGAGATCTTCACGGGTTCAGCACGACCTTCGTGCAGTTGTCCGTCTTGTGCTTGAACATCTCATAGCCCTTGGGCGCATCGTCGAGGGCCAGGTGGTGGGAGACCACGAAGCTGGGGTCGATTTCCCCGTTCTCGATTCGCTGGAGCAGCGGTCGCAGGTAGCGGTGCACATGGGCTTGCCCGGTCTTCACCGTCAAGGAGCGGTTCATCAAAGACCCGATCGGGAACTTGTCCATGAAGCCGCCGTACACGCCGGCGATCGAGACCGTGCCCCCGTTGCCACAGCACATGATCGCTTCGCGGATGGCGTGAGGGCGCTCGGTTTCCAGCCTCGCCGCCTGCTTGACGCGGTCGTAGCCGTGGATGACCGGATGCGAGTGGTGAGCTTCCAAGCCGACCGCGTCGATGCACGCGTCGGGGCCGCGGCCACCGGTCATCTCCTTGAGCACCACGGGCACGCTGACCTGCTCGTAGTCGATCAGGTCGGTGGCGCCCGCTTCGCGGGCCTTGTCGAGGCGGTAGTCGAAGCGGTCGATGGCAATGACACGTTCGGCGCCCAGCATGATTGCGCTGGCGATCGCGAACAGTCCGACTGGGCCGGCTCCCCAGACGGCGACCACGTCACCGGGCTTGATGTCACAGACTTCGACCGCCATGTAGCCCGTGGGGAAGACGTCCGACAAGAACAGGACCTGATCGTCGGTCAGTGAGTCGTTCTCGATCTTGATCGGGCCGACATCGGCGAACGGGACACGTGCGTATTCGGCTTGCCCGCCCGCGTAGCCCCCCGTCAGGGCGGAATAGCCGAAGATCCCGCACGGGGCGTGGCCCCAGAGCTTCTCGGCCATGCCCGCGTTGGGATTGGAGTTCTCACACAGGGAGAACAAGCCTTTCGCGCACATGTTGCAGTTGCCGCACGAAATCGGAAACGGAACCACGACACGATCGCCAACTTGCAGGTTGCTGACGCCCTTGCCGACTTCGACGACCTCGCCCATGAACTCGTGGCCGAGAATGTCGCCCTTGGTCATCGACGGCACATAACCGTCGTAGAGATGCAGGTCCGAGCCACAAATGGAGGTTGAGGAGATCTTCACGATGGCATCGCGATCGGTGAGGATCTTCGGGTCGGGAACGTTCTCGACTTGGACGGTGTTGCGTCCGCTCCAGCACGTTGCGCGCATCAGGCGTTATCTCCAATCGGCTGGGCCGGCTGTCGCTTGTGCATTATCTGGCGCGCCGAAGACGCACCCTCCGGGCTGGTCTCCGAGCGTGGAATGACTCCTGTCTCCACGAAGGCCTTGAAGCGCCGGAGCTCGTCGTTGATCTTTTGATCCGGGCTCTGGCCGAGAAGCTTGGCGGCGGTGGCGCCGATGGAGCCGCCCGGAGCCGGCGGCTCATGGTCGATGTGGACTTCGGTGCCACGCTCGCCTGGTGCCTTGGTGAAGCGCACGTCGCCCACAGCTTCAAGCGTCGCCGGATCAAAGGCGCTCCACTCGAACTGCCGAAAAGCCTTGCGCACCTCGTCTTGAGGCAGCCTGATGGTGACCGCAATCTTCACCCGCGTCGGCCCGCCGCCGGTGTCGTGATCGACGCCGACGCCGGTGCTACCGCTGCCGTCTGAGATGTCCCCTCCTTCGGCGCGCGTGAGCGCGACCGCGGTGTAGAGATCAGCGGCGAAGATGCCGCCCACGAGACCCAAGGCGATGTTCAAGCGCCCAGGATCGGCGCACTTGTGCTTATAGGCCGCGAGCAGCAAGGCGGCGTCCATGGTGTCTCCCGCCACGCGCGACCACATCCCGATCCTGCGCTGGCGGTTGGCGATGACGGTCAGGGTCGCGATGTGCTCGCGAACGCCGACGCCAAGTGTCCAGGCGACCGTCTTCGAGTCTTCTTGCACACCGATGGCGCGCAGAAAACGCCGTGGGGCGAAGGTCATGGGAGCGCCGAGTACGGAACTCCCCCAGCCCAAGGCGTCCGCGAGGCGTACGGGACCGACCGCGGGCCGGGGCCACGCGTCTCCAGCTGAAGCAGAGCTCTCCATGGCGGTTTGCCTGCCCTGACTCCCGCCTGCGAAAACCGATCGAGTCGTCAAGAGCACCGGTCCCGCTTCGCGTGCGGCGCGACCATCCTGTCCCGCGCGCACCCCGTGCGTCTGCAAACGGGCACGGCTGTCCCGGCGCGCAAACATCGGCCCATTGGTTGCCGAAACAAGCCAAGCCCGGGCATCGTTGTCAGGGCGCGCCAACAAGTCGCGGGCGGGTACCGAAGGGCGCCATGCCGACCAAAGCGGATGCTAAGCCTGAACCGTGATTGCGCGACTGTGTCTCGTCTTGCTGACTCTCAGCGTCATGGCAGCCCTCTCGACTCCCGCTGCGCGAGCTGACACAGGCCCCTGCACCGCCGAAGAAGACTCGCCTACGTGTGAGTTCGCTTACGGCGAAGTCACGTTCATCGCCGACGGCGACACGATCGACGTCGACATCCCCGGTCTCGGCATCCGGCGTGTCCGCTTGACCGGCATCAACGCCACGGAGCAGACGGCCTACAGCAAGGACCCCGCCCGCCGGCGCGGCGCGTGTCACGCGTTGGAAGCGACCGAACGCCTGGAGCGCATGATCGAACGAGGCGGAGGAAGAGTCCGACTCGCCGCTCAGAACCTCGAAAGCATGGCGGGGCGGCGACTGCGCCGGCAGGTCTCGACCCGCATCGACGGGTCTTGGGTCGACACGGGGCGTGAGCTCGTGGCCGATGGACATGCGCTGTGGCTTCCCCACGGCATCGAGTACGCCTGGAACCGCAGTTACAAGCAGCTCTCAGAGCAGGCGGCTGCGCGGCGACAGCGTTTGTTCGATTCCGATGCTTGCGGGCCCGGTCCAGCGCCGGACGTTCAGCCTGAGCTGGAACTGGAGTGGGACGCCCGCGGAAACGACGGCCGCAACATCAACGGGGAGTGGGCCCGGATCGAGAACCCCTCAACACAGCCCCTGCAACTAGAAGGCTGGTGGTTCCGTGACTCGTCCGCCCGCCGCTTCACGTTTCCGCCGGGGACCGTTGTTCCGCCCGAAGACGACATCACGTTGCACGTGGGCCAAGGGAACAGCGATGAAGCCGACTATTTCTGGGGCCTGCCTGGGCCGGCGTTTGAAAACGCTTCGGGAGGACGCCGAGCGATGGGAGACGGCGGGTACCTGTTCGATCCGCGCGGAAACTTGCGAGCATGGGAAATCTATCCCGGACCCGACGACACTTGGGCGGGATTGCGTCCGCGCAGAGCGATCAATGGGATCCTTCTCGTCGGGTTGTTGTTGCTTGCCGTGGGCGGACTCATCAGGCACCGCTTCTAGATCCGCTTGCCGCCCGATGTGGCTGCCCTCGCCGGCATCCAGTTACATACGGCTATGAGCGACGACTTGCGCGCAACCGCCGACGCCCGTGCCGCGACCGTCATCTCGGTTCCTTACATCGTGGGGCGGGAAGCCACCGGCATGGGCGCGGGACCGCTCGCCCTTGAGCAACCCGCGATGCAGGCGGTGCACGTCGACGAAATACGTCGGCTCACACTGACCGCTCCGGTCACAAGCGAGGTGAGCGCTTGTTTTGATTTGAACCGGCAAGTCGCGGCTGAAGTCCGTAGCGCGGTGGATCCGGCCGGCTTGCGGTCGTCTTGACCGGCAATTGCCACACGCAACAAGCGGTGGTCGCAGGGCTTGGCAGCGAAGAGCTCGGGCTCCTTTGGCTCGACTGTCACGCCGACTTCCACACGCCCGACACGACCACGTCGGGATTCTTCGACGGCCAGGCCCTTTCCATGGTCGTCGGCGACTGCTGGACATCTCTGTGCGCCACCGTGCCCGGTTTCACACCCCTGCCGGAGGATC
>JADDQZ010000003.1:10242-20531 GCA_016781085.1 Actinomycetota bacterium | reverse complement strand
CGTGTCGTTCTGGTCGGCGCTCGCGACTTCGACGGGGGAGAGCGCGAGCGACTAGGCACCTCGGCGATCGCTTACGTCGAGCCGGGGCGCTTGGAGGAGCTGCCGGAGCACCTGCAGGGCCTGCGGCCAGCGGTCCGTCGGGTCAGTCTGCACGTCGATCTGGATGTCCTGGACCCGTCAGCGGGCCGCGCGAACGCCTGGGCGGTCGCACCGGGCCTCAGCGTGCAGGATCTCCTCGCCTGTGTGCAGGCAGTGCAAAGCCGCGTCGAGATCGCCGCCTTGACGCTGTCGGCGTACGACCCGATCTTCGATCTAGACGGCCGCGTGCGCGAAGCCGCCCTCGCCGTCATCGGTGCAGTTGCGCGCTGCCGTGGCGTTTCGGGGATAGCGCCGTGATGTGTTGACCCTGATCGTCTGAGCCTCAGGTCGGCGGAGCGGGGTCGTACTGGATCCCGCGTCGCACGGCACGTGCGCGGTCACGGCCGCCCAGGCGAGCCACCACGTGCAGCGCCATGTCGATACCTGCGGAAACGCCGGCGGAAGTGATGAGGTCGCCGTCGTCGACCCAGCGTTGATCGTCGTGCACATGCGCGCTGGGGTCGAGGGCGCGGAGCTCGTCCAGAGCGCCCCAGTGGGTGGTCGCCGGACGGTCTTTGAGCAAACCCGCCGCCGCATAGACGAGCGCACCGGTACACACGCTGGTCATCAGTGGGACGGTGCGACGCTGTTCGCGCACCCAATCCAGGTAGCTCGCGTCGCGCAGCAGCCGGCGAGTCCCCTGCCCGCCGGGATGGATCAGGACTTCCAGTGCGGGAGCGTCGTCGATCGCGTGATGTGCGCCCAGGGGCAGCCCTTTGGCGGCGGTGACCAGCCGGCCGTCGCGCGACAGGCATGACACGCGATAGCCGTCTTGGGGGTAGTTGAGCGTCCAGTAAGCCAGCACCTCCCACGGTCCGACGGCGTCCAATTCCTCGACATCGTCGAACAAGACGATGCCTATCTCGCGTACGGCGGCAGCGCGCGTCAGCGGTTCGTCGGCCAGGGACATCACTTGAGCTTGCCGGTTGCTGAGTCAGCCGGCAAGTGCCAGCTGCGGCGCACCTACCCGGCGGCCAATCTCATCGACGGCCGTCACTTGCAAGTCCTTGTTAACGAGCACTTCGACCGGCCTGCCGTCGGACTTGGTGACGTGCTCCTAGTACCCGATGGCGGCGCCGTATTCACCGTGCGGCTGCCACGCCAACGGGTATAGGACAAGGATGCTCGTTCATATCGTCGCCGACTACGGGCCATCGGGAGATCTCGCCTTTGCCGAGGTAGCGCAGCGCCTGCTTACAGTCATCCCAGACGCGCAATTCACGTTCATCCCCGTAGGTCCGTTCGACACGCTGGCCGCCGGGTTCGTGAACGCCCAACTCGCGCTCACGGACGGTCCTCGGGACCGGGTCGTCTTTCACAACGTCGCGCCGCGCCGCGACGAGACCGATCCCCGCCAAGCCAACGAGGGCGAGCGCTTCACCGTCGCCGAAGCGCCCAACGGCGCTCTCGTCGTCGGCCCGAACTCCGGGCATTCGCTCGCGTTCTTACGAGAGGAAGCGGCGCTGGCCTACCTCGACGTCCCGGCCGCGGGCTCGCAGTTTCGCTCGCGAGACTTCCTGCCAGCAGCCGTCGGGCGGTTGACTTCCGGCGACCGTAGCGTCGTCCTTGATGCGATTCCGCTCGATTCCGTGCCAGGAATCCCCGCCGACGTCGTCGCCTACACCGACGGCTACGGGAATCTCAAGACAACTCACACCGGCGCACCGGCCGCCAACGGGGAGCGGGTGCTCGTGCGCGTCGGCCACGCCACGACCACCGCGATCGTCTCCGACGGGACCTTTTCGGTGCCCGAAGGCGAGCTGGCGTTCGCGGCGGGATCATCGGGTTGGCCGCTGCGAGCCGGCGGCCAGCGCACACTCTTCGAGTTGTTCCTCCGTGGCGGCAGCGCCGCCGCCCGTCTCGGTCACCCGACACCCGGCACGCCGGTGTTGATCACGGTCCCGAGCTGAAGCGCACCCGCAGAGCGTCGGTCCGCTGCCATCACGAGGCACTGGCAAGGCCGGGAGGAGAGGCCGGCGTGGTTCGGTGCTCTTCGCGCCGGCTCGATGACAACAGTCGTTGACTGACCAGCGACCGAGTTCGGGCGCCAGCGTCAGCGTCCGAACCTATTGGCATGCCTGGTGCCCGCTTGCTTTCGGCGACCATCGCGCTGTGCGCGGTCGCGGCGGGCTCGCCCGCCCTCGCGCAAGCTGCGGTGAGCGAAGAGATCATCGTCAAACGCGACGCCGGCTTGACGGCCACCGAACGTGCCGAGCTGCGCTCCGACAGCGAAGTGCGGTTGAAGTCCGCGCTGCCCCTCGAGCGGGTCGAGCTCGTGACGGCAGCACCCGGCGAGCGCCTCGGTGCGCTGCGCGCCCTGCGCGCGCACCCCGACGTGACTTGGGCTGAACCGAACCGCATCCGCCGGATAAGCACCACGGACCCTTATTGGTCGTTGTTGTGGGGCTTGGACAACATCGGCCAATCGATTCGCGGCGTTGCCGGCACCGCCGACGCCGACATCGATGCGCCTACAGCGTGGTCGCTCACCAAGGGGCGTGGTGTCACGGTGGCCGTCGCCGATACCGGCGTGCAACTCGACCATCCGGATCTCGAGGTCGGTGCCGGCTGGGATTTCGTCGGTGATGACAACGTGCCGGCGGACGGCAACGGTCACGGCACCCACGTCAGCGGAACGATCGCCGCGCTGGAAAGTCCTACCGGAGTGGTCGGCGTGGCGCCGCGTGCTCAGATCATGCCGCTGCGAGTGCTCGACGACTCGGGCTCCGGCAGCTCGGCCGATGTGGCTTCCGCACTGGCTTACGCCGGAGAACACGGCATCAAGGTGGTCAATCTGTCGCTGGGTTCGGACCACGGGTCGCTTGCCGAGGAAACAGCGATCCGCAACCACCCGAACACGCTTTACGTCGCCGCCGCGGGCAATGACGCCGCTGACAACGATTCGACGGGTTCATTCCCGTGCAATTACGAGCTTTCCAACATTCTTTGCGTCGGCGCGTCGGATTCGTCGGATCGAGTTGCATCGTTTTCCAATTACGGGCTCCTGAAGGTGG
Organism: Actinomycetota bacterium; assembly: GCA_016781085.1. GTDB lineage: Bacteria > Actinomycetota > Thermoleophilia > Solirubrobacterales > Solirubrobacteraceae > LC5-1. Next base: position 17,379 of record JADDQZ010000003.1, on the reverse strand, counting down.
ATCTTTTCGCCCCCGGCGTGAGCATCCTTTCGACGCTTCCGGCTAGTCAGTACGCCTGGGGCAGTGGGACTTCGATGGCGGCGCCGCACGTAGCTGGTGTGGCGGCCTTGATCGCGGCCCGCAATCCCGCGCTGACTCCTACGCAAATCAAGACGGCAGTCCTCAGCGGAGTCGATCCCATCGCCGTGATGTCCGCGAGCTCGGTGAGCGGTGGGCGGCTGAACGCGGCCGGAGCGCTCACCGCTCTGGGAGGCTCCGACGTAACCGCACCTGCCGCCCCAGTCGGAGTGACGGCCGTCGGAGGGGATAAGCAGGTCTCCTTGAGCTGGACGCCCAGCAACGAGGCCGATGTCGTCGGTTACCGGGTCTATCGGCTCACCGCGGCGACCAATGCGGCGCCGATCGCGTTGCCCGGCTCGGCGAGTTACTTGGTGGCGTCTTTGGCGGCCGCCACGGAGTACAGCTTCACCGTCACTGCAGTAGATCAAGAAGGCAATGAATCTCCTGATTCGAGCACGGTGGTCGCACGCACTGCGGAACCTCCACCCACAATCGAGGGGACCGGCAATCCTTCTCCCGCACCCGTCCCGGCCTTGACGAGTCCCGATGCCCCCGTCCCAGTGCCGCCGGCGGTCACGCCGACGCCAGCCCTGGCACCGGCACCGGCACCGGCACCGGCACCGGCCAAGCTGGCGGCGATTGGCCGGGTCCGCGTGTCTGGGCCGGTCGTGATCTCGCGCCGCAGCGGCAAGACCCGTGCCGCGCGCCTCACGTTCACCCTGTCCAAGACGGGCCCCGTAGTAGTCACTGCATACAAGCGCGTCTGCCATCGCCGCTGCGTCTACGAAGCAATGGGAAGGAAGACGCTGCAGCTGCCAGCCGGAAAGCAAGCCCTACCGGTCGGCTCGGTCCTGGCGGGAGCTCGCCTGAGTCGAGGGAGCTGGCGCGTAACGGTCGCAAACGCCGCCCGACAGCAGCGAGCGTCTTTCGCAGTCGTTGTCCGCTGACTGGCAGTGCGGACGCGTCCATAAGGGCCTTTCGTCAGTGGATGCAAACGACTCAGAGCTGCAGTCCCTACGCGAGCCGCGACGGCTACAACTCGTCGGCGATCGCCCCTCGTCTAGCCTCGCTCGCCCCGGTCCGCTAGGAAAAGGTTTATGGCGTACCGTCTCCTTCCCGCCGGCGACGCGTTCTGGCGGCCTTCGAATCAGATGGGCGTCTCGAACACCGACCTCAGCAAGCAGCTCGAGGCACGAGCGCTTGCCGCCCGCCTGTGGCGCTTGACGCCCCAGCAAGCCTCCACGCGCCACCGCCACCGGCAGCAGGAGGAGCTGTACGTCCTGCTCGAGGGGACCGGGCGCGTGCGCGTCGGCGATGACGTGCTCACGCTCGACCCGCTTTCGGCCCTCATCGTCGAGTCCGACACGGTCCGGCAGCTGTTCAACGACACGGACGCCGACCAGCTCTGGCTCGTCGTCGGCGCCCCGCCCGAACTCGCCAACACGCTCGAGATGACCGCGGACGAACTCGCCTTCCTTTACCCGGACGGCCCGCAAGCGCTGCCGCCCGAACTGGACCAATAGAAAGGGCGGCCGCCCGAACTGGACCAATAGAAAGGGCGGCCGCCGGCACCCACAAGCGTGCAGTCCGCTAACGACGACTCACGCGTCGCATATAACGGTGTTGCGGGAGGCCTTAGTCGATGATGGCTTGCTCATGGCGACCAGCTCCCTACGACGCGCGTTTCTCGGTGACTGGAATAGATTCGTTCGCGATCCGCTCGACGTCCTGCGCCTCGTGTTCTTCGCCGCCACGGTGTGGGCCGCCTTGCAAGGAGACACCAAAGCCGCGTTCAACATGGCTTTGGCGACCGTGGTAGTCGTAATAGCTCGTTTCGCCTACTTGCCGCGGCTCTATGACCTTGCCCTGATCGCCGCGCTGTCCCTTACCTAGGGTGGGGAGGCGCTCGGCTTGTACGACAGCTGGCCCTGGTATGACCGCGTCGTCCACTTTCTCGTTCCTTTGCTCACCTCGCAGGTGATCTACCTCTGCTTGTCGCGAATCGAGGTGCTGCCTGACCCACGAGAGGACACGGTTGCACGACACGACGCCGGCATGTTCGTCGTGACGTTCGCGCTCGGACTGGCGGTCGGAGCGCTGTGGGAGATCTTTGAGTGGGCTTCTGACGAATTGTTCGGTTCGGATCTCTCCCAAGGCAACATCGACACCATCGGCGACTTGATAGCCGACGGTAGTGGCGCTTTGGTGGGTGGAGCCTTGATCGTGTTGTGGTCAAGGAAGGGATGGGGATCGGTGCGGCGGGTCCCGGGATCAGCTCGCGAGGACGTGAGCTCATGACCAAGCCATCACCGACGTCTACATCCCTGCTGACAGTCGTGCCCGGTAGCCGGGTTCGCCAGTGATCCTGCCGAGGCGTCGCCGGTCTGCACTCACCTCAACACCGGACCTGCCTGTAGGCAATAGCCGGTCTCCTGAACAGCGGAGTCGATCGCATCGCCGTGATGTCCGCGACTTCGGTGAGCGGTCGGCGCTGCACGCGGACGGAGCGTCCTTGTCCGCACCGGCCCCCGACCCAACAACCCCCGAGGCGCCGTGCGAACTGCCTTTCACGCGACGGCCCCGCTGGCGGTGAGCCGCCTTCCTTTAGCGCGGCCCGTTCTTCTTGCCGCGCGCGTTGGCGAGCATGGCCTTGACCTTGCGCTGGTTCTCGGGCTTGCGCGCGACGTCGTATGCCTTCTTGGCGATGCCGGCCTTCACCAACGTGCCGATAAGTCCCATAAGCGGTCTCCTTGCGAGTTTGTGTGCGAGGAGTCGCATACCCGCGCGGGCCTACTGGGACTCGGATAGTCCGATTCACGCGCGTGAGCCCGAATAGCGCCGCGACGGCCGCGGTTCAAATTCCGCGGTACCGCTGAGGACGAGGAGTCGTTCCGGGCGACCGCGGTCTGCCTGGGACGCGGCGGAGGCCTACAAGGGGCAAGCGCACAACATGGACACGAAGGCTGTTCTGAAGGCGGCGCTTGCCATGCTGTTCGCGGCGACGTCCGCCGCTAAGGGCGGTCGTGGGTCTCGCGACCGTCGACGGCGCGGAACATGCTGTTGTCCCAACGTCCTAGGGTTGTGGGCATGAGTTGGACCGTCGATGTACCGGTGAGCGGGGCTCCGGAGCAATCGCAGTTGCCGCAGGCGTGGGCGGCGATGGTCGCCGACGCGCTGGCGCGCCCGGCGGCCCAGCAGCCGTCGTGGCCGGATCCTGACCAGGTCGCTCGCGTCATCGGTGTATTGGCGGCCGTGCCGCCCATTGCCGTGCCGGCCGAAGTCGACTCACTCCAGGCCAGACTCGGGGCGGTCGCTCGCGGCGAAGCGTTCCTGCTGCAGGGCGGCGATTGCGCGGAAACATTCGCTGACAACACGGAGGCGCGGCTGCGCGGCACCATCCGGACGCTGCTGCAGATGGCCGTCGTCCTGACGTACGGCACATCGATGCCCGTGGTCAAGGTCGGGCGCTTCGCGGGTCAGTACGCCAAGCCGCGCAGCGCGGACCTCGATGCCGCCGGCCTTCCGTCCTACCGCGGCGACATGGTGAACGCATTCGAGCCGACAGCAGCGGCGCGTCAGCCAGACCCCGGCCGGATGATCCGCGCCTACGCTAACGCGGCCGCGGCGATGAACCTCGCCCGCGCCATTACGGGCGCCGGACTCGCCGACCTTCATCACCTGCACGAGTGGAACATGGATTTCGTGCGCCGCTCGAGCGCGGGCGAGCGCTACGAGCGTGTTGCGACTGAAATCGACCGGAGCCTTCGCTTCATGTCGGCGTGCGGTGTGGATGACTCGTCGTTGCGCACGATCGAGCTCTTCGCCAGCCACGAGATGCTCGTCCTCGACTACGAGCGCGCGATGCTCCGTGTCGACGGCGAGCGGCTGTACCTCCTGTCCGCGCATCAGGTCTGGATCGGCGATCGAACCCGCCAGCTCGACGGCGCACACGTGGCGCTCGGGTCGCTCGTCGCCAATCCGATCGGCGTCAAGATCGGCCCCGCCGTGAGCCCTGCGGAGGCGGTAGAGCTCGTGGACCGCCTCGATCCCGAGCGGGTCGACGGCCGCGTCACCCTGGTCTCGCGCATGGGCAACGACCGCGTCCGTGACCGGTTGCCCGCGATCGTCGAAGCCGTGACTCGTGCCGGTCACCGTGTCGTGTGGCAATGCGACCCGATGCACGGCAATACCGAGGAATCGCCGAGCGGTCACAAGACTCGGCATTTCGACCGCATCATGGATGAGGTCGAAGGCTTCTTCGAGGTTCACCAGACGTTGGGAACGCACCCCGGCGGCATCCACGTGGAACACACCGGCGAAGACGTCACCGAATGCCTGGGTGGCGCGCAGATGATTTCCCACAGCGAGCTCGGATCGCGTTACGAGACCGCGTGCGACCCACGCCTGAACACCCAGCAGGCGCTCGAGCTCGCGTTCCTCGTCGTGGAGATGCTGCGGCGCACCGCGAGTTCACCGTAGGCCGGGGTTATCCGCAAGGATTCGTAGAAACCGCCGAGTTCGTAGGCTCAGCCCTGGCGGGTATATGAGCGACAATCCGCCTCTGGCGAGACGGCTGAAAGCCCCGGTTTCCTCCGGGGCTTTCTCGTCGGCCGCCGACGGCTAGTCGGCGCTCAATACCCTGAGCTGTATGCCTAGACGCTCGATCTTGGCGTTGCTGGTCTCGTCGGCGTGCGTGGCGGCGCTTGCCCTCCTGTGGTTCGCGACCTTTCAGGTCGACTTCACCTCGTGGCTCGACAGCAACGTCCTGCGCGGATTCATCGGACTGGAGGACACCCGCGCGAAGGAGCCGGCCGAGTTCGCAGCGCACTCCGTCGGTCCGGTGCCGTTCGCCGTCATGGCGAGCGTGTTCATCGGCATCGCGGCGGTTCAGCGGCGCTGGAGGCTGGCCCTAGCGGTGACGGCGATCCTCGGCGGCGCCAACGTCATGACCCAGGTCCTCAAGCGGCTGACCGAAGGCCCACGCGCCTACGACGTGCTTTCCGGTGGCGAACTGCTGTGGCCGAGCGGGCATACGACAGGCGTCACGACGCTGGTGCTCTGCATGGTGCTGATCGCTCCCGCGCGGTGGCGACCGACGCTCGCGGCGGCGGGCGCGGTCTACGCGGTCGCCGCCGTCTATTCGATCATGCTGCTCGGCTGGCACCTGCCCAGCGACATCGTCGGCGGCGCGCTGGTGTCCACGGCATGGACGTTCGCCGCGCTCGCGGTCCTGTGGGCGGTCGAAGCGCGCTGGCCGGTTGCCAAGCCGAGCCTCCAACCTCGCGTCGGTCTACGAGCAGCGATTCTTCCAGCTGTCATCGCCGCTGCGGGCAGCGTCCTCATCACGGCCGCTGTCGTCGCCGCCGAGCCCGACGAGGTCAGGGAGCACGCCATCCAGCACACCGCCTTCGCGCTCGGCGCACCGCTTATCGGCGCGGCCGCGCTGGCGCTCATGACGGCGGTGGCGCTCGTTCTGCGGCGATAGGCGTCCGCTGAGTAGGACTCCAGTTCTTCCGAGCCACGCCGGAGGAGATCCGAAACCTGAGTGTGGCGCTGACATTGGCATCGGACTCTTTTCGAGCACGGCGGCCACGCTTCGCCGCCTCGCTCATCAGTAACCACACACACGCGGCGATCCTGTAGGGTGAGTGCCGTCCAACCGGGGAGTCCCCACGCGGGGGCTGAGAGGGCGCAGCAAGGCGCCGACCCAACGAACCTGATCCGGATCATGCCGGCGAAGGGAGAAATATGCAGCACCGCTCGACGTTCGCGGACGGCTCGACCTGCCGCACGCAGATGCACATCGCCCGCCAGGGAGTCGTCTCGCCGGAGATGCAGCGAGTCGCCGAGCGGGAGCACCTGCCCGCGGAGCTCATCCGCGACGAGGTGGCGCGGGGACGGATGATCATCCCGGCCAACGTCAACCACACCGCGCTCGATCCCATGGCCATCGGGCTCAAGGCGCGGGTGAAGATCAACTCCAACATCGGCAACTCGCCGACCAGCTCTTCCCTCGACGAGGAGGTGCAGAAGCTCGAGCTTTCGCAGCGCTGGGGCGCCGACACGGTGATGGACCTCTCCACCGGCAAGCGCATCGACGAGACGCGGCAGGCGATCCTCGATGCCGCGACCGTGCCGATCGGGACCGTCCCGATCTACCAGGCGCTTGAGAAGGTCAAGAGCGTCGAGGACCTGACTGCCGAGCTGCTGCTCGACAACATCGAGCACCAGGCACGCCAGGGCGTCGACTACATGACCATCCACGCCGGAGTGCGGCTCGAGCACCTACCGCTGTGCCAGCACCGCACGACGGGGATCGTCTCACGGGGCGGCGGACTGCTCGCGCGCTGGATGGTCTACCACAAGCGCGAGAACCCGCTCTACGAGCGCTTCGACGACATCCTCGAGATCTGCCGACGCTACGACGTCTCGATCTCGTTGGGAGACGGACTGCGTCCCGGCTCGATCGCCGACGCCTCGGACGCCGCCCAGTTCGCGGAGCTTGAAACGCTCGGCGAACTGACGCTGCGGGCTTGGGACCGTGACGTGCAGGTGATGGTCGAGGGCCCCGGACACATCCCCCTCGACCAACTCGAGATGAACGTGCGCAAGCAGCAGGAGATTTGCCACGAGGCGCCGTTCTACACCCTCGGCCCGCTCGTCACCGACATCGCACCGGGCTACGACCACATCACCTCGGCGATCGGAGCCGCGGTCGTCGGCTGGCACGGCACTTCGATGCTCTGTTACGTCACGCCGAAGGAGCACCTCGGCCTTCCCAACGCCGAGGACGTCAAGCAGGGGATGATCGCCTACCGGATCGCCGCGCACGCCGCCGACCTCGCGCGCGGCAACAAGCGCGCGGCGAAATGGGATCGGGAGTTGTCCCAGGCGCGCTTCAGCTTCGATTGGCGCCGGCAGTTCGAGTTGGCGCTCGATCCTGAGACGGCGCAGGCGATGCACGACGAGACGCTGGCCGACGACTACTTCAAGACGGCGGAGTTCTGCTCGATGTGCGGTCCGAAGTACTGCCCGATGCACAACTTCAAGGACGTCGACTGGGACGGCATCCGCGCC
>JADDQZ010000003.1:0-10214 GCA_016781085.1 Actinomycetota bacterium | reverse complement strand
GGCGCGACGCCGTCGTCGCCTCTCCCGCCTGAGCGATCGGTGCGGCCTGCCGCGCGCCTTGCGCGGCAGGCTCCCCCGATCCGGCGGGCGCCGCGCCGCCACAGCACAGGCCTGCTCGCCCGAGGGCTGACGGGACTACGGCGGACCCGGCTGGTGCGCATGTGCCTCGGGCTGCCCAAGCACGCCCATTGTCTGTTAGCTGACGCACGGATTTCAGCCCCGGGGAGTCCAGCCGATGCAACCGTAGTCATGGGAGCTTGCCGCCGCCTGAAGCCGTCTTTCGCCATCCCGCTCCTGGCCGCGCTTCCGCACGGTAGTGGTCTGCCCGACGATCTTTGGGCCGCTCGCCACGCGTGGATGCTGCGCATCCTCTACGTCCATGTCCCGCTACTGCTGGCCATTTCCGCCGCTTACGGATTCGGCTTTTGGCAGGGGGTGCAGCACGTCATGCCGATTCTCGTGCTCGCCCTGTTGGCCTCGCACGTAGGCTCACGACGGGCGCGGGCATTGCTGGCTGCAACGGCCTTGCTGAGTTGCTCGGCGCTTCTCGTGCACGTGACGAGAGGACTGATCGAGGCTCACTTCCACTTCTTCGTGGCGATGACTGTTCTGGCGTTCTACGAGGACTGGAGCGTCTACGGGCTCTCGGTCGTGTACGTACTGCTGCACCACGGCGTGGTGGGTGCCGTCCTCGACGACCGTTATCCGGTTTTCGCTCATGCTGACCTGCCGCATGTGTCGCCCTGGGGCTGGGCCGCACTCCACGCGCTCTTCATCCTTGCGTCGGGCGCAGCGAACACGATGCTGTGGCGGGTGAATGAGCAGTCGCGGCAGCAGGCTGCGGCAGAGGCGGAGCAGCGGGCTCGTTCTGACGCCATCGCCGCAACCCTCACCCAGAGCTTTGTGCCGAGCTCGATTCCGCTACTCCCGCACGTGACGACTTCGGCGCTCTATCGCCCAGGTGAGGGTGCCATCGGCGGGGACTTCTACGAGGTCATCGCGCTCGGCGACGGACGGATTGGTGTCGGGCTCGGTGATGTCGCCGGTCACGGGGCTCAAGCCGCCGCGCTTACCGCAAAGCTCCGGCACACACTGCGCGCTTACGCCACGGATGGGTTGGAGCCCGCATCTGTGATGGACAAGCTCGAGCGCGCTCTGGGCACCGACGGAACCGCGACGTGCGCCTACCTCGTCGTCGATCCGGCGATGGAAACGGTCACCATGGCGCTGGCTGGGCACTTGCCACCGGTGATCAGGCGCGCAGATGGGAGCGTCGAGATGGTTGCGGCAGGACTCTCGGTGCCGCTTGCCGGCTTGGGAATCCCGCACGTGCAGGAGACACGGCCGTTTCCCGCGGGATCGACGCTCGTCGTCTACACAGATGGGCTGGTGGAGCGCCGCAGGGAATCGATTGACGTCGGTCTTCGGCGACTGCGCGATGTGATCAGCACGACCGATGGGGAGCCGCACCGGCTCTGCCAATGCTTGCCCGAGCTCCTCCTGGCAGATGGTGTTCAGCCCGACGATGTCGCGGTCGTTGCCCTTCGCACCGACAACTGCGAACCGAAGCGTGGGATCTCGTCCGTCGAACTCCTGAGTGAGCCGCGGCTGCCGACTGCGGGGTGAGCGGCCCGACGAAGCTGCTTTGGGAAACGCGGACCTGTGTGACACGATGCCGTCATGCAAGGAGGTTCCGTTGCGGGCCGGCCTGTGTCGCTCTGGCTCGAGGACACACCAACGACGAGTCACCCGTCGCTCGAGGGCGATCACCGCTGCCATGTGGCGGTGATCGGCGCCGGTATCACGGGTCTGACCGCCGCGCTGCTGCTGGCTCGCGACGGCTTTTCCGTGTGCGTCATCGATGAGGGGCCCGTGGCGAGCGCAACGACGGCCCACACCACGGCGAAGGTGACGTCGCAGCACCACCTGACCTACGCACGGATCGCAAGGACGCACGGCAAGGAGGGCGCCGCCGTGTACGCCTCCGGGATGGAGGCGGCCAAGGAGCGAATAGCGGCGTTGGCGAACGACGGAATCGACTGCGATTTCCGCCGGCGCGCGGCATATGTCTATGCGAATAATCCGGCCGAACGTAAGTTGCTCGAAGAAGAGACGCAGGCGGCGGTCGAGGCCGGGCTGCCGGCCGTCATCGATGAGGACGTGCCGCTGCCTTTCGAGACCAACGGCGCGATGCGCTTCGCCAACCAGGCCGAGTTTCACCCGCGCAAGTACGCGCTGGGTCTGGCGGAACGCTTCATCGAGGCGGGCGGGAGGATCTTCGAGCACACGCGCGCGGTCGAGGTCGAGGAGAGCAACGGATGCGTCGTGCACTGCGCGACCGGACGGATCCAAGCCGAACACGTCGTCGTGGCGACGCTCATGCCGTTCCTCGATCGCGGTGGCTACTTCGCGCGCGCGTATCCGTCTCGCTCCTACGTAGTGACGGCGCGCGTCAAGGACGCGGTACCGGATGCGATGTTGATCAACGCCGCGCCCCCGATCCGCTCCATCCGAGCGGTTCCGTTCCGCGGCGGTGAGTTCCTCATGGTCCTCGGGGAGGACCACCACAACGGCTCACCGAAGGCGACGCCTGAGCGGTATGAGCAGCTCATCCGCTTCGTTTCCGAACACTGGGACCTCGAATCGATCGAGCATCGCTGGTCCGCGCAGGACTACAGCCCCGACGACGGAGTCCCGTACATCGGCCGTCTTACTCGCAGGTCGGAACGGATCCATGTCGCAACAGGGTTCAAGAAGTGGGGCATGACGAGCGGAACGCTGGCCGCCATGCTGATTTCCGACGCGGTGGCCGGCCGCGACAACCAGTGGGCGGCGTTGTTCTCGTCGACGCGGGTCAAGCCGCTCGCGGAAGCTCCTAGGTTCCTGGCGGAGAACGCCCGCGTCGGAATGCGGTTCTTCGGCGACCGGGTGTTGAACCCGGGCAGGCGTGACATCCGAGACTTGAAGCGTGGCGAGGCCGCGATCGTCATCAGCAAGTGGGACAAAGTCGCCGGCTATCGGGACGAAGACGGGAAGCTGCACGCCGTCTCGGCCCGCTGTACGCATCTCGGCTGCCAAGTGGCCTGGAACGGCGCCGAGCGGACCTGGGACTGCCCCTGCCACGGTTCGCGTTTCACCGTCGACGGCGAGATCCTTGAGGGACCGGCCACAAGCCCGCTTCCGCAGCGCGCCACGCCGGCGGAGCCAGAACCCAGCGATGACTCCGGCGAAACTGCGACGAACTCGTGAGCTCGCGGCTCAAAACGCCACGGTGGACGAGATCGCTCGAGCGATCGGCGTAAGTGGCGCGACTCTGTACCGGCACCTGGGCTCTTGATCGCGATGCCCGCCCGCCCGGTGCTTTGCGACCACCGCGAAGCACTTTCCGGGATCCCCGAGTCGCTTGAAGCGGCCGGCATCCCGGTTCAAGCAACGCAACTCCCGGCGGGCGATTACATCGTGTCTGACCGGGTTGCCGTGGAACGCAAGACCGGCGCCGATCTGGCAGCGTCGATCAAAGACCGCCGACTGTTCGAACAGCTCGACCGGCTCGCCGACGCTTACCCAGCGGTCGTGTTAGTCGTCGAAGGGGAGCCTGTACACATCGGCGAAGCGAGTTGGAAAGGCGCGCTCGCCCGCGTCCTCATAGCCGCCGGCGTGTCCGTCATCCAAACCAACGACCCAAACGACACGGCGGCATGGATTACGCGCTTCCGTCTCCTTGAAAGGAAGGGCCCCTCCGCTCCGCGCGGCTTGCCACGGGTACGGCGCCCAACTGAAGACATCCAGCGCAACAGTGAAGACGTGTTGACGTGCCTTCCGGGCATTTCAACCGTCGGAGCGCGACGCTTGCTCGCTCATTTCGGGTCGCTGGCGGCGGTCTACACCGCGACCGCGAACGAATTGCGCGAAGTGCCGGGCATCGGCCCTACGCGCGCGGCAGCACTCGCCCAGCTCTTCGCGGGAAGCAGGGACGCGGGTCCCACCAACCCCGTGAAGTAGCCATAGTCGGCGTAACCGCTAGTTCCACGCGACCGCAGGTTTGCCGCCGGCCGGCCGCGGACAGACCAGCGCCATGGCAGGACCTGACCGCGATGAACTGATCCGACTGATCAAGGGAACGCCCCAGCCGGAAGTATCCACCCAGTCGATGGCCGAGCGGATGGGCGCATCGGAAAGCGAAACCGCCGCGCTCATCGAGCAACTCGTTTCCGAAGGACGGCTTCAGCGTGAGGGCGACCGCCTGATCGTGGTCGAGCCGGCGGCTTCTCAGGCACCTCCGGACGTACCGATCCCGTGATCGGGGCGTGACTGCGTCCAGGGCGTGATCGAGCCGCCGACGTGACCAGAGCTTAAGCGGCGTTACCGCCCGGAATGCGCCCCGCGATCTCGGCGATGTCCACTCCCTCGTCTTGCAGCGACAGGAGCGCAACGCGGTCCCAGGAGTCGGCGATCTTCTTGGCCATGGCTTCCTCATCGGCCCGGTTACGTCGCGCGACCTCGACGGTCTGGGCGTCACCGGCGAAGTTGGCGACGCGCTCGAGCAGTTCGTAGGCGGCGATCTCCGTGTGCTCGGAGATGAAGGCATCACGCGCGTTCTTGCCGGCGTTGTCCTTGCGCGCGATATCGGCTGCACCCGCGCCCATGGCGGCGACAACCTGGCCTGCTTGCTTGACGGCCGACGGGGACGCGCCGTGAGCCTCCAGGCGCTGCTCGAGCGCGGTCTTGTGGCGCTCGGTTTCCAGCTTGTGGTGCTCGAAATGGCTCTTGAGCTCGGCGTCTTCGGTCGTCTGGATCATGGTGTCCAGCTGCCGGGCGACGTTTTGTTCCAGCGCGTGTGCGTCGGTTAGATACTTCACCAGTTGCTCTTCAAGAGACGCCATCAGTACCTCCTCTTCGATTCCGTACTCACCGCTAACCCGCACAGCTCCGCCCGAAACCCGTGTAGTCACGCCTGCTACCGGGGGACCGTGGAACGGCGGCGTCTGACCTCCTGCAGCCGACCGGCTGCGAAAGCACCGTCCTGGAGTTGATCCTTTGGGCCCGAGCCGCGGTGTTGGCGTGTGTGCTGAGTCGTGGCCGGGTACGCGCCACGCATGGAAGACGAACGTTCTGAACGCGATGACGACAAGGCGGAGCGGCCGGCGGTCGCGGAGACGCAAGATCCCGACAACGTGATTCCCGCGGACAAGACCGCCCCGGGCGTCGGCGAAGTGGAGATCGGCGGCGAAAGCCTCGATCCATGACGTCGAAGCCGTGACCATGGACCTCAAGCCTCTGCAAGACCAAGTCGTCGTCCTGATGGGAGCGTCGAGCGGGATCGGGCGCGAAGCGGCCAAGCGCTTCGCGGCTCGGGGCGCAAGCGTCGTCGTCTCAGCCCGCGGCGAGGAAGACCTCGATTCGCTGGCCGCCGAGATACGGAGCGCAGGCGGACAGGTCGTTGCGGTCGCCGCCGATACGACCGACGCCGCGGCTGTCGACGCCGTCGCGCTCGCGGCGGTGACCAATTTCGGGCGGCTCGACACGTGGGTGCACCTCGCCGCCGTGGGGTTGTGGGCGACGTTCGAGCAGACCACGCTCGAGGAGTTCCGCCGCGTGATCGACGTCGACCTCATGGGCCAGGTGTACGGCGCCAGGGCGGCGCTGCCGCACCTACGTCGAGAGGGCCGCGGCGCGCTCGTGCACGTGTCGTCGATCGAAGCCAAGCGGGCGTTCCCGCTTCACAGCGCGTACGCGGCGGCCAAGCACGGCGTCGACGGGTTCCTCGAAGCGCTGCGTGTCGAGCTTCGCCACGAGGGTGCGCCGATCGCGGTAACCCAGATCATGCCCGGCACCATCGACACGCCGATCTTCGACAAGGCACGCACCAAGATCGGGCGCAAACCCATGGGAGCGCCTCCGATCTACGCCCCCGAGACCGTCGCTGAAATGGTCCTGCACGCCGCCGAGCACGGCGGCCGCGACTACTGCGTCGGCGGCGCCGCACGCCTGTTCGCCCTGCAACAGCGCATGTCACCCCGTCTTCTCGATGCCTTCCTGGCCAGCCGCCTCGGCTGGCGCGGGATGATGACCAGCGAGCCCAAGAGCGAGGATGCGCCCGACAACATGTTCGAGCCACTACCTGGGCACGGAACCCGCGACGGCTTCCGTGCTCTGAGGCACAGCGCATCGGATTGGGTCGCTCGGCGCATGAGCCGATGATCCTCACACCATGAGTGACGAGGCTGAATTCGAGGAAATCGGCAGCGAGCGACTCCTTCAAAGCGAGGTGGTCGATGTCGACCGGCACCGCTACCGGTTCACCGCCGACGGCAAAGAGGTCGAGCGTGACGTCGTTCACCATCCCGGAGGTGTCGCCATCGTCGCCGTTGATGGCGACAGCGTCCTCCTCGTACGCCAGCCGCGTCCCGCGATCGGCGAAACAGACCTGCTGGAGATCCCGGCCGGACGAATGGACAAGCCCGGCGAAGATCCCCTGCAAGCAGCCCAACGCGAGCTGGCGGAGGAGGTCGGACACAGCGCCGAGCGCTGGACCAAGCTGGCGTCGTATTTTCCCAGCTCAGACGTGCTCGACGCGGAAGTGCACATCTTTCTCGCCGAGCAACTGGGCGAGCAGGAAGCCGACTCGGGCGAGGACGAGCGCATCGAGGTGGTGCGGTGGCCGTTGGTGCGCTTGGACGAATTGATCGCCGACAACCGTGACGCCAAGACACTCATAGGTTTGTTGATGTTCGCGCGCCGTCCGCGATAGCGGCTTGCCGGCGTGACGGCCGTCCGACCTGATCAGCGACATGGCTTTGTTGCATGAGACAAGCTGACGTGGTGATCGTCGGTGCGGGCCACAACGGCCTCTGCGCCGCCATAGTCCTCGCGCACGCCGGTCTGGACGTAACGGTGATCGAGCGCCGAGCCAGGGTCGGAGGCTGCTGTTCCACCGAGGAACTGGTCAGCGGATACCGGTTCTCCACATGCGCGTACGCGCTGCATCTGCTGCACGAGCAGGTCGTGGCCGAAACCGGAATCGCATTGGACGTCATCGAGCTGCCGGCGCGAGCCGCGCTGCTACCGGACGGCGAAGTCCTCCGTGACGACGACGCGGAACCATGGTCAGACGCTGCACGCGTCGTAGACAAGTTCCTCGTCGGCACTCCGCCATCTCCGGAGGAACTGCGCGTAGAAGTGGGTGACTTCGCGGACGCTTCCATCGTCGACGTGGTCCAAGAAGCCTGGACGACGCCAAAGGAGCGCGCCGCGTTCGCGCCACGCTACTTCGACGGCTCCCCGCACGCGCCGGGAAGCGCGCTGGCTTACGCGTACGTCCAAACGGGCGCCTGCCGTCCGGCAGAGCTGCAGGGCCTGCCTCGCGGCGGCATGGGGAGCGTGGGAGAAGCGTTCGCGACCGCGGCACGGGCGGCCGGGGTGCGTCTCGTCCTCGGCCGCGAAGTGTCGGAAATGCAAGGGGGCGGCGTTCAGCTCGACGCGGGCGAACGGGTCTCAGCCGGAGTAGTGCTGTCAAACCTCGATCCCATCCGCACGGCGCGGCTCGCGGGCATTCAACCGCCCGCCTACGAACTACGACCCGCGGCAGCCAAGCTTCATCTCGCGCTCGACAGCGCTCCGGACCTCTCACGGCTGATCGGCACGGATGATCCCGCAACGCTGGGCTTGATCCACGTGTATCCGCGATGGGACTGGTATGAGCGCGCGCACGAGGATCCCGGGGCGGCCTTCGTAGAACTTCAGCTGCCCACGTACATAGACCCGTCGCTGGCTCCGCCGGCGAAGCATTCCCTGACGGCGTACCTGCCGTTCGCCGGCGGCGACGTGAGAAATTTGCTGTGGCACGGGATCGAGCGCGCGATCCCCAACGCGCGTGACATCGCCGTGGACGAGGTACTGCACGTCTCGCACGACTTCGAGGAGCGCATCGGCCTGACCGGTGGCAATATCCATCACCTACCGCACACGGCAGGTCAGATGTTCGATGCTCGTCCGCTGACGGTCGGGGATATCCGGTTGTGTGGCGCCGGGACCTATCCCGGCGGGGAGGTGTCGGGAGTTCCGGGCCTCAACGCCGCGCATCGACTGCTCGGCGAGCTTGACGACGGGCGCTTGCGACTTTGAGCTAGCGGGACCCAGCGCCCCAGCACCGGTCACGGTCCCCGTGGGGGGGCCCGACACCGGGTCGCTAGGGGAGGAGACCGGGGACAGCCCGCAGTGCTGCCAGGAACGAAGGCCCCGCCACGGAGGTGCTGGCTGCGGCGCGGGCATCGCGTGTCGCGTTGAGCGCGACGCTGAATCCCACCGCCTTGAACAACGGTAGGTCTGAACGGCTGTCACCGACCGCCACGACCTGCTCCATGGCAATCCCGGCACGACCGCAGTACTCGGCGACGAAGGCGACCTTGTCCTCGGGCGCGAAGTGACGAGCGACCCGACCGGTGAACACTCCCGAAGACCGGTCGAGTTCCAGGTCAGCGCCGCACACTTCGGAGAAGCCCCAGAGATTCGCCAGCCCACGTGCCGCGAAGCTCCACGAGACCGTCGCGATGAAAACCTCTACCGACCGCTGCCGCAGCATCTCAACACCGACCCCGATGTCGTCGATGCTGGCGATCCCTGACATGGCTTCGACAGCATCTGCCAACGCAACGCCCCGGTAGAACCGCGCGTAGCCCTCTGCAACCTCCCCGTCGCTGACCTCGCCGCGGGCGAGCTTGGCCTCCAAGCCCTCGATGACCGCCTCGTGCCCGATCCAAGCGCCGAGGTGGGCGAGGGCCGTTGTCCCCCTGACCAAGGTGCCGTCCATGTCGCACACGACGAGACGCCACGGACAGTCGAGCAACTGGGTCACGTCAGCCTCCCGCGTGACCACGGCACGGTGTTGCTCAGGTCGGTCGGTACAGCCCCAGGGTAACGGCGGATACACGCCTCAACGCCCGCTATCCCGCGCCCTGGGGGAGCAGCCCGGCGAGGCGGACGCCCTCCGCTGCCTCGCGCGGGCCCTGATCCCGAGGGTTGGAGAGGGTCCGGCATAGCGCGCCTCCTCGCCATGACCTAGGACGGACGCCACGAATCTATCCGAGCCCAAGACGCGCGTCGACCCACCCGGCCCACCGCTCAAAGGTGCTCTAGCGTGTGTCTCCTCGCCGGGGCGATCCCGCGAGGCCAAAACCATGTCCGCGTCCGCCGAGTCGAATGTCCGAGGGCTGCTGCAAGCCGCGCGCCAGCAGCTCTGCGCCGACATCGCCTACTTCACCAAGTTCACCGAGGGCGCCGAGCACATCGACTTCCTCGCAGGCGACAGCAGCACGTTCGCGTTCGGCGAGGGCAGCGCCATCCCGCTCGACGAGACGTACTGCCAGCGCATGATCGAAGGCACCGCCCCGAGGATCGTCCCCAACGTTACGTTCGAGCCGCGGATGCACGATCTCGCGGCCGGCGAGACGATCGGCAGCTATCTGGGTGTCCCCGTGCGCCTGTCCGACGGCCGCATCTACGGGACCGTGTGCTGCGCGTCAAAGCATCCCGACGAGTCGCTCAGCGCCGCGGCGGAAGCGCATATCCGGGTCTTGGCCGACGGCCTGGCCAACTTGGTCGAGCGCAGCCACCGTGAGAGCGCCGCGGCCGCCCCACGCCTGAGCGGAGACGCCTTGGAGCTGAGGCTCTGGTTTGCCGGCGTCGCCCGCGCGCCGTCTTCGGCGCGTGTGGCGCTGACGGTGCTCGAGCCGCACCTCGACGAGGATCGGTTGCTGAGCCTGCGCCTGGTGATCACCGAGCTGATGACCAATTGCATCCGCCATTCAGGGATGGACGACGAGGCGGTGGTCGGCCTGGACATCCGCCTGCAGGACGGTGTCCTGCGCTGCACCGTCTCGGATCCCGGCTCCGGCTTCGAGAAGCCAGAAGTCGTCAAGCCGCACGAAGATCGCCCCGGCGGCTTCGGACTCGTGATCCTCGACTCGGTGGCCGAGTCGTGGGGCGTGGAGCGCGACGAGCTCTTCCGCGTCTGGTTCGAGCTGGCGGTCTGAGCCGGCCCGCGCGCTCGCATCTCCGCGACGACGCGCTGCCCACCTTGCTCAAAGCGGGCGCCCTCAAGGCGAGATCGGTAGAGCAAGCCGTACGCAACCGCCCACCCATGCGGCCGGCGGCTGCGCAGCGGCGCCTTGACCCTTGGACCCTTCAAGGACATCAACGACTCACTCGGCCACGAC
>JADDQZ010000007.1:2164-9913 GCA_016781085.1 Actinomycetota bacterium | reverse complement strand
AGAGTCGAGTTGTCGATAACGAAGCGGTAGCGGACGTCGGAGCCGAGGACGCGTTCCCACGCTTCGTTGACCCGATGGGCGGAGATGATCTCGATATCGGCGCTAATGCCCTGCTCGGCGCAGAAGTCGAGCATCTCTTGCGTCTCGCGGATCGACCCGATCGCCGACCCGGCGAAGCTACGGCGTTGCAGGATCAGCGCCATGGCCGGGACCGGCAGCGGCTCGGGCGGCGCGCCTACGTTGACGAGGGCACCGTCGGTCTTGAGCAGCATCAGGAAGCGGCCGATGTCGATGCCCGCGCTGACGGTGTTCACGATGAGGTCGAAGCGGCCCGCGAGCTCGCGGAATGTCGCGTCATCGCTGGTGGCGTAGTAGGCGTCGGCCCCGAGTTTCAGGCCATCCTCCTGCTTGCGCAGCGACTGCGACAGCACCGTGACGTCAGCGCCCATGGCATGGGCGAGCTTGACCGCCATGTGCCCCAACCCTCCGAGCCCGACGACGGCAACGTGCTTGCCCGGACCGGCGTTCCAGTGGCGCAGCGGCGAGTAGGTGGTGATGCCTGCGCAGAGCAGCGGAGCGGCGACATCGAGCTCCAGACCGTCCGGGATGTTCACGACGAAGTCCTGGTCGACGACCACGTGATCTGAGTAGCCGCCGTAGGTGATCGTGCCGTCGCGGTCGATCGAGCCGTAGGTCTGCGTCATGCCCGGAAGGCAGTACTGCTCCTCGCCGGCCTTGCAGTTCTCGCACTCGCGGCAGGAGTTGACCATGCAACCCACACCCACGCGGTCGCCGGGCGCGAAACTGGTCACCTGCGAACCGATCTCGGCGACGATGCCCGCAATCTCGTGACCCGGGACTGCGGGATAGGGGATCTCGCCCCACTCACCACGGGCGAAGTGGATGTCGGAATGGCAGATCCCGCAGAACTTGATGTCGATCCGGACGTCGTTCGGACCGACCGCCCGACGCTGGATCTCCAAAGCGCCGAGCGGTGCATCGGGCGCCTGCGCGCCAACGGCACGGGCGCTCGTGGTATCTGAGGACGCCTCAGTCGAAGTGGTCTCCGTCATGCCGTCCGACGGTAGACGCTTGGCCGACAGGGGTTGCTGCGTGATCCGCCACGATAATAAAGTCGCGTTCCGGATCCGCGGGTGTCAGAACACGGCGCCGTCGGCGCTCATCCCGACCCTACCTCGGCTCGCGTCTCGGCCTGATGGCGACGAGCCGCGAGATCGAGGCCGCCGACCACGCGTGGTTCGTTGTGTCGTCCCCTCAGATGCTTTTTGAGACCGAGCGCGGGCTTCTCGATATAGGTCCACGACGCCATCGCTAGCAGGTAGGTGATTGGCGCGCTGACTCCGAGGACGATTGCGGTCGTGACGGAGCTTCCGAACAGCAAGGCAACCACCTGGCCGATGGGCCATCCGAGGAGATAGATCCCGTAGGAATAGTCACCGCGCGCGGTTAGCCTACGCAGGATCGTCGGACCTCGATACGCGACGAAGATCGTCGCGTACGGGATTACGCCGACGGCAAGCAGGAGCTGCAAGCCCTCAGGAGCGATGCTCCACGCCAGCAAACCGATCGCGGCGAGTCCGGCGTGCCACGGCACGTGCTCCCGCATGAGGTAGAGCGATGCGCCGACGGCGAACGCCTGCAACATGAAAAGCTCCCTGGTCCAGGGCACCAGGCCATGAGGTGCGACGACAAGGACGACGGTGGCTAGAGGCACGAACCACTTGGTGCGCAACAACCCGACAAGACCGACGATCGCGACGCATATGTAGGCGATCACTTCGGCTTGCAGCGTCCAGAGGACGGCGTTGACTTGTCGCGGGTACGGCAGATCGGTGAAGACGCCGGGAAGTTCGCCCGTCGTGATCATCGCGGTGTTCTGGATCAGATACGCCCAAGTCCCCGCCTGCGCCAAGTAGGCCGACGGGGACAATGAGCTGACCAGCGGACCTATGACAAGCGTGGTGACCAGCAGCACAACGATCAACGCGGGCAAGATCCGCAGTGCCCGTTTGGCGGCGAAGCGCCACAAGTCCGGGTCGGTGATCCAGCTCTGCGTGATCAGGAAGCCGCTGACGCCGAAGAAGACGACGACGCCGATGGTTCCGAGGTCCATCGCGCCGACCGCGGGCTGCGGGTTGCCGGCGATCGCGAACGAGTGCGAGACGACCACGGACAAGGCCGCTAGCAGCCGGAGCGCATCGAAATTGTTGAGCCTGGATGCTCCGGGGACTGCCTCGGCGACCGCCGCTCGGTCCCGGTTCGCGCCTCTGCTGAACCGGCGACGCAGCTGGTGCTCTTGTGGAATCGCGGACGCCGAGCGCTCCGTCGACGCCTTCGCGCTTGGCAGTGGTGGTGGATCCGAATGCATAAGAGGAGCGCCTCGCTGGCGAATCATACCTTACGTGAGGGTAGGGTCAAGCGCCTACAACGCAGCGCACGGCCCCGAAGTTGACGCCTTCGCGACCGACTGGCGCCGGTTTCGCTGCTTTCGCAGCATCCCGCGCGTCCTTCTGTCGCGCACGTCCGTGGCAGCGGACCTCGCCTGACGAAGCGTTGACGACCGCTCCTCGCAAGCGCTGTTGACACGAGGATTCGTCCGTCAGCTCCGGGGCACTCCAGCTTGATAACGAGCGATAAGGCCCTACGACCGCATGTCATTCACTCGTCACCTTCCCGTGGGC
This sequence comes from Actinomycetota bacterium, assembly GCA_016781085.1. GTDB lineage: Bacteria > Actinomycetota > Thermoleophilia > Solirubrobacterales > Solirubrobacteraceae > LC5-1. Next base: position 7,211 of record JADDQZ010000007.1, on the reverse strand, counting down.
CCCTATCGCGATGCTCCATCTCGTGTTTGGTCCGTTCCATCTGCGCAAGTGCTGCATGTCGAATTGCTGGCCGGGTTGGTCGTCGCTCTGACCTTGATACCCGAATCGATCTCGTTTTCGATCATCGCCGGCGTAGACCCGCGTGTTGGTCTCTACGCGTCGTTCGTAATGGCGGTCGTGATTGCATTCACCGGTGGCCGGCCGGCAATGATTTCCGCGGCTACGGGCGCGATGGCTTTGGTCGTCGTGTCGCTTGTCGCCGAACATGGCGTCGAGCACCTGTTGGCGGCGACCGTCTTGGCTGGCGCGATTCAGGTCGCGCTCGGCGCCTTCGGGGCGGCGAAGGATGGATTCGTCCCGCGTTCAGTGATGACAGGATTCGTGAACGCCCTCGCAATCTTTTATCTTCGCGGTGCCGGACCCGCTGGTCGCGATCCTCGTGTTGACCGCCGTGACGGTCGGAGCAGCCATCGGCGTGCCCATCGGACCGGGAGCTCGTCGACTGCTTCCGTTATGCCGCCATCCCGATGGCCGCGCTGAGACGCGCTGGGCGAACAGCCCCATCGCGGTGACCACGCCGTCACTCGATGCGACCGACCGAGCACACAGAAATTCCCCAACAACAGCGGAACCGTCTACGCTAACCGTTCCAAGTCGAGCTTCCGGCCCGGCAAAGCAGTGCCAGCGTCCGCAGTTGTTGCCTTGTAGCACCCTCCGCGTTCTTCGCAGCACACATCCCTTCAGGAGGGAAAACCATGGCAACAGGAACCGTCAAGTGGTTCAGCGACGACAAGGGCTTCGGGTTCATCACGCCCGACGACCAGGGCAAGGACCTCTTCGTTCACCACTCCGGCATTGCCGGCTCGGGCTTTAAGTCACTGCCCGAAGGCGCCAAGGTGTCCTACGACGCCGGTTCGGGCCCCAAGGGCCCGAACGCCGAGAACGTCACGCTGCTCTAGTAGCGAACCGCTTTCTCGCGTCTCTCGACGGCCCGCTTGAAGCGGGCCGTCGTCGTTTCAGGACCCGTTTTCTGCTCAACACGACGGTGATCAGCGAGCACAAGCCACTCATCTTGTTCGCACTCGGCTAGCTTCTCTTTCATCACGATCGCCGCGCGCATCCGTATGTCCGCTTCTGCCGCCGCAACGCCGGGCGGCAGCACCCGCGCTATCGCAAGCAAAGGCGACGGCTGATGCTGCGCCCCTCGATGGCGGTGATCAGCCACCGCGCCCGCTACGCCGAGATCGCGCGCGCTCTTTCCCGGCACGGGATGGGTTACCTCGTCGCCGTATCGGGACTCGACCGGCGCGTGCCCCTGCACCTGCGGCTGGTCATTCCTCCGCCGGATCCCGACCTCGCCCCGGCCGCGCACGTGCGCCTTGCGCTCGAAGAGCTCGGCGCGACTTTCGTCAAGCTCGGTCAGATCCTCTCGACCCGCCCGGACCTCTTGCCGATCGACTATCAGCTCGAGCTGGCGAAACTGCACGACGCAGCACCGCCGATCGATTCCGAGGTGGTTCGCCAACTGATCCGCGAGGAACTCGGTTGTGATCCCGAAGAAGTCTTCGAGACGTTCGACCCTGTTCCGCTGGCCGCCGCTTCGATCGGCCAAGCGCACGCGGCGACATTGAACGATGGCACGGAGGTCGTGGTCAAGGTACGCCGGCCCGGCGTCGTCGAGCAAGTCGAGGAAGACCTCGAGATCCTCCAGAACCTCGCCGTGCAGGCGGATCGCCGCTGGCAGGCAGTCGCGGCCTACGACCTCGTGGCACTGGTCGACGAGTTCGCGACGACGCTGCGGGGAGAGCTCGACTACCTACGCGAGGGTCGCAACGCCGAGCGCTTCGCCGAGAACTTCGCCGACGACCCCGCGGTGCGCATCCCCCGGGTGTTCTGGGAGACGACCACGTCACGCATCCTCACGCTGGAGCGCTTGCGCGGAGTGAAGGTCTCAGATCGGGCGGCTCTCATCACCGGCGGGGTCGATCCCCGTTCGCTGGCCGAGCGAGCCACCCAGGTCACGGCACGGATGATCTTCGAGCACGGCTTCTTCCACGCCGACCCGCATCCCGGCAACCTCTTCATAGAGGCCGACGGACGCATCGGGCTCGTCGACTTCGGCATGGTCGGCGAGCTCGACGATGAGATGCGCGATCGCCTCGGCGTGCTGCTTTTAGCCATCGCGCGCACCGACGCTGACCGCACCACAAAAGCGTTGCTGAACCTGGGCGTGGCCACGGGGGCAGTTGATCGTGTGGCACTGCGGCGTGACATTGCCGCCTTCATTCGCCGTTATGAGGGCCGCCCGCTTGGCGAAGTACGGGTCGCCACGATCGTCAACGAGATGTTCGCGGTCATGCGCCGGCACCGGCTGCAATTGCCGCGTGAGCTCGTGCTGATCCTGAAGATGGTCGTGATGACCGAGGGCATGGGCGCTCAACTGGACCCGGACTTTCGCCTGGGCGGCGTTTTACGGCCCTACGCGGAGGAACTGGTCGCCGAACGGATCTCGCCGCTGGCTCTGGCGCGCCGCTTCCGCCAGGCCGGAGTAGAAGCCGCGCAGTTGAGCGTCGAGCTTCCCGACCAGCTGCGGCGCCTGGTGGCAGCGCTCGACCGTGACCTCGACCGCGACCGCTCTGAACTGAGCATCAGCATCGCGGAGCTCGAACCGCTCGTCGGTCGCGTGGAGCGCGTCGGCAACCGGATGATCGCCGGCGCCATCACCGCGGCGCTGATCCAAGGGATGGCCGAAGTGACGGCGACCAAGACGCCTGGGCGCTGGACGTCGGCGGCAATGTACGCCGCCGCGGGTGGGGCCACCGGCACGCTCGCCGCCTACTTGAGCTGGACAGGAATCCGCGGCGGTCGGGCACGCCGGCCGCTGCCCCGTTGAGCGGGAGCGGCAAGGCAGCTCGCGCGCACTGCTGCGCTGCAGGGGCTCAGGCAAGTCCGGCCGGCGCGCCCACTGTCCGTAAGGGCCTGAAGCTCACCGAACCAGCGCTACGTTGCTCTGGTGAGACGACTTCCCGCGGGTCTGGTGGCCGGGATTCTCGCCTACCTGTTGTGGGGGCTGTTCCCGCTGTACTGGCCGCTGCTCGCGCCGGCTGCTCCCGTCGAGATCCTCGCGCACCGGGTGCTCTGGTCGGTCGTTGTAGTAGCGATGATCTTGGCTGTCGCGCGCGGCAATGGCTGGATCAAATCGCTTGGGGGGCGGCGGTTGGGTCTGCTCACCATCGCTGCGGCGCTCATCAGTGTCAACTGGGGCACGTTCATCTACGGCGTCAACAGCGGTCGAGTGGTTGAGACCTCACTTGGCTACTTCATCAATCCACTGGTGACCGTCGCCTTGGCGGTCATCGTCCTCGGTGAGCGCCTCCGGAGAGCCCAGGCCATCGCCGTCAGCATCGCCGCGATCGCCGTGGTCATTCTCGCGTTCGACTACGGACACATGCCGTGGATCGCCCTCACGCTGGCTTTCAGCTTCGGCCTCTACGGCCTCGTCAGAAAGCATGTCGGACTCGACGGGATACGCAGCCTCGCCGTCGAAGCCGCTGTTCTGCTGCCGTTTGCGGTCGTCTACCTCGCCTGGTTGTCGGCGACCGGCGCAAGTACGTTCGGCCGCGAAGGTCTGTCGCACGCCGCGCTGCTCGCAGGCGCGGGGATCACCACGGCCGTTCCCCTGATGCTGTTCGGGGCGGCCGCGATCCGTATCTCGCTCACGACGCTGGGCCTATTGCAATACCTCGCCCCCACACTGCAATTCTTGATCGGCGTCTTCTTCTACGGGGAAGCACTTCCCGGATCGCGCCTAGCTGGATTCGCCCTCGTCTGGCTCGCGCTGGTCATCTTCACGCTAGACGCCCTCAAGTTGCCTTCCAGGCAACTGCCAGCACGGGTGCGCACTTTCGCGAAGAACGGGTAAGCCTCAAGAAGGCACCGTGTGGCGCCGAAGCGCGCCGCACCGACAAGCACACCGTCGCGCGAAAGCCGTCGCGTCGACCACCGAAACGGAGACATTCCATGAACACCCGCACAATCGCCATCATCGCCTTCGTCATCGCCCTGATCCTGCTCATCGTGGTCTTGACCTGATCAGGACGGGCGGGCTGGCCGTTTCAGCCTGCTAGCTACCGTCCAAGGGAGAAGTGCGTGAAGGGGCCCGTCGACAGGCGGGCCCCTCCGCTTTCAGGACGCGTGCATGCCGCGGTTAGATCAGGGTGACGTCGCGGGCGCTCGGGCCCTTCGGCCCAGCTTCGGCTTCGTACGAGACCTTTGCTCCCTCGGCGAGAGTCTTGAACCCGTCTCCGGAGATGCCGGAGTGATGCACGAACAAGTCCTTGCCGGGCTCATCAGGGGTGATGAACCCATAGCCCTTGTCGTCGCTGAACCACTTCACGGTCCCAGTAGCCATGTCGTTCCTCCACGGCTGTTCGTGCTGCACGTTCCGCGGAGGTGCTTCTAGCAACGACTGCGGCGCTGGCACTGCTTTGCCGGTGCAACCGGCCTGACAAGCGTGAAGGTACCAGCGACCTCATGGCGTGTGAAGTGCTCTTGAGCGGGTTTTTACCTGCGTCTCGCGAGTGTCGCTTCGTCGGCGTCGAAGCCATGCACTGACGTCCGTCCTCCGCAGGCCCGAGCGGCGCAGCGGCACGACGGGGTTATGTCACCTCAGGCGGAGAGGCCGCCGGCACGGTCGGCCTCGGCGCCGTGGTGGCGCCGAGCAACGCCCGTCGCGGTGGCGGCTTCGCCGACCGCATGCGCGACTGCCTCGACGACCCGCGTGTTGAACACGCTGGGAATGATGTATTCGGCGTTGAGCTCGTCGTCGCTGATCATGTTCGCGATCGCCTGTGCGGCCGCGAGCTTCATCTCGTTGTTGATGGTGCTCGCCCGGACGTCAAGCGCTCCGCGGAACACTCCCGGGAAAGCCAGCACGTTGTTGATCTGATTCGGATAGTCCGAGCGTCCTGTAGCCATGATCGCCACCATGTCACCGACTTCCTCGGGTTGGACCTCGGGGATGGGATTGGCCATGGCGAAGACGACC
>JADDQZ010000007.1:0-2032 GCA_016781085.1 Actinomycetota bacterium | reverse complement strand
ACGACGATCTTCACGTCTTCGATCTTCTTGCCGACCACGCGCAAGGCGTTCAGCAGCGCCGCGAGCACGACGATAGCGCTTCCGTGCTGGTCGTCGTGGAAGACCGGAATGTCCAGTTCTTCCTCCAAGCGGCGCTCGATTTCAAAGCAGCGCGGAGCCGCGATGTCCTCGAGGTTGATTCCCCCGAAGCTCGTTTGCACGGCTTTGACGATTTCCACGATCTCGTCGACGTCTTGGGTGCGCAGGCACAACGGGAACGCGTCGACTCCGGCGAAGGCCTTGAACAGCATCGCCTTGCCTTCCATGACAGGCATGGCCGCCGCCGGCCCGATGTCGCCGAGACCGAGGACTGCGGTTCCGTCGGATACCACGGCCACGGTGTGGTTTTTGATCGTCAGTGACCATACCTTCGACGGGTCCTCGTGGATGGCGGTGCAAACGCGAGCGACACCGGGCGTGTAGGCCATCGAGAGGTCGTCGCGCGTGCGCACCGGCACCTTTGGCTCAACGGTGATCTTGCCGCCGAGGTGCATGAGGAATGTGCGATCAGAAACGCTCTCGACGACTACCGACTCGAGTTGCTTGACGGCCGCGACGACGGTTCGTCCGTGGTTGGCGTCCGCGCAAGACACCGTTACATCGCGTACGACTTCGCCGTTCTCCATGCGCACCAAGTCGATCGAGCCGAGAATGGCGCCGGCACTGCCGATCGCCCCCGCCACCCGGGCGAAGGAGCCCGGGTGCTGTACCAAGCGCACGCGTAGCGTCAGGCTGTAGGACGCAGACGGCTGCAAGGTCGGCTCAGTTGCGTTCAGATCCACGGCTCCTCTTTCGGCCGGCGCGACCCTGCAGGGTCGCTAAGTGGTTGGTCGGGACCGCCCAAGAATGCTACGGGAGATGGCCACTATGAGCAGCGACCGCCCAGCGGGGAGCGATGGCGCGGTTGGAGTAGGTTGCCGCCTGTATGGACACTCCCCGCCCCCAGATCCGTCATGAAGTCCAGTTGCGTCACCGCGACGTCGATCAACTCGGACACGTCAACCAAGCCGTCTACCACGAGCTCCTAGAAGAGGTCCGAGCGGCGTTCGTCCGCGAGTCCCTTCCCGATCTCCCTTTCACGGGCTATGTCCTGGCCCGAAGCGAACTCGACTACCGCAGCGAAGTCCGGATCGAAGACGGGTATGTGGTCGGTGAGGCCTACGTGGGCCGTATCGGGCGGTCGAGCATCACGGTCGAGAATCGCCTTTGCAAGCCTGACGGCACCGTGGCGGTAGAGGGCCGGGCGATTCTCGTGGCTTGGGACGAGGAGAATCGCCGTTCCCGTGTCTTGACGGAAGACGAGCGGCGGCGCCTTTCACCCGGAAGCTGAAGGCCGCCCTTATCGCGGCCGGTGTTCAGTCGAACGCGATGGTGCCGTGAGACTCCAGACCACCGAGATCCGCGGCTCTGGCTGTAAGCGCCTCAACGAGTTCCGCGAGGCTGCCCAGCAGGCGACCGCCGCTGTCCTCGATGAACGTCTGAACCTGGAGGTTCACATCGGCACCCGGCTCACCGGTCTGACGCAAATCCGTGCGGAGCCCGAAACAGGGGATCCTGAGCGCCGCTGCGTAGCCGACCTCTGCCGCGGTTCCTGAATCGGGTTCTTGCCCGTCGAGCCACGCGGCCAGCATGACCGATGACTGGATGGCTCGAATGTTGCGACGCCCAATCTCGAGGAGGATCTCGCGATGTTGGCCCGCGCGGTGAGCGGCAGCTATTTCGGTCTGAGTCGTGAGCGACCAGGGGTCCACCACTTCCACAACCCCGCTTAGAGCGGGGAGATAGACCTCTGTGTAGTAGTGACGCCCCGCTTCTGTAAACCCGAGCGGACTGGCGATGTAGCAGCGCGGTTTCACTGCGTCCGCACGATCGGCTCATCGGACACGGACACCTAGTTTCGCCTGTATGTGGCCGCCGCGTCAGACCACTGGTCGACCGCTAGGGCGGACGTTCTGAGTGGGCGATGGTGGATTCGAACCACCGACCTCTTCCT
>JADDQZ010000081.1:53411-80424 GCA_016781085.1 Actinomycetota bacterium | reverse complement strand
CCACCCGCAGCGGTCGCATGCCAGCGGGCGAAGCGATTGTGGCGTCGCTCATGCGCTTGCCGACATCCGTCGTTGCGGGACGGTGAGGCTCAGCTGCTCAGGCAGCATCACGGGAGAGAGCACCGCAGACCGGTAGTTCACGACGTACACCGCCAAGTGAGAGGATGTCAGCGCGGAAGGCCGCGGTGTCAGCGCAGCGCGCGACGGACGGATATTAGGCCATCAATCTGCTTTGCCGATGGTACGGGGCTCCAGCGGCGATTCCTACGATCCCGGCCTGAGCCCAGCCGTACGCAGCCGCATTCGCCATCGCCTACACGACGAGATCGCGCGATAGCGCCAGCGCCGCCAGACTGAAGACGAATTTGATGACGTTGCCGACAATCAGGGCGACGCTGGGAGGCACCATCAGTTGCAGCCCGAGTGGTATCGCGCATGACCGACCGATAGGCGCTGAGAACCATGATCGACGCCGCAGACAACAAGGCGATCCTCATCTGGTCGGCGTCGAGGACGTCACCCAGGACCTCAGCGACCAACGGGGCAGCCAACAAGGCGAAGGCGATGGCCATCAACGCCACGATGCTCACGGCAATCAGACCCAAGCCGAAGCAGCGCTCGACCGACTTACGATCGTCGTGAGCCTCGTAGTAGCGCGCGCGATACTCAGATCCATCAGCCCCGCGTAGGTGGCGAAGCCCCGGTGACGGCCCAAACACCGAACTGTCCGAGCCGAGCCGCGCGCGCCAGCCCGAAGCTGAGATGTAGCCGGTGATCATCGCACCGGACTGAGCGATCGAGTTGTGAAAGATCACGAAAAGACCGTCACGGAGCGACAGGCAATGTGACAGCGTCCAAGCGCAGATCAAGCGTTACGTCAACGTCTTGGCGCGGGCCGCGAGGCCGGCCGGCTCGGGCCTATACCCGCGACGACTCGGCTTTGACGCCGTGGCGCTCACGCAGCAGCTTCGTCGAGCTTGGCGCGTTCTCCACCGAAGTGCCGTAGACGTTCTTGCCGTAGTACCCCTTGATGCGATCGGCGCCGGGGGCGAAGTTCGCCACCGATCCCAGGACGGCGGCACCGTGAAGGGTCATGAGACGGGAGACGTCGCGGATGTCCTCGATGGTGGTCACCCCTATGGCCGTCACGACGATGATTCCGGATACGTGGCCCACTAGCGTGATGGCGTCGGACAGCGCCGGCAGCGGAGGTGAGTCGACGATCACCATGTCGAAGTCGTCTTCGAGCTGCTCCATCAGCGCGTGCATCCGGTCGCTTTCGAGTAGTTCGGTCGGGTTGGGAGGCAGTGGCCCGCTTGGCAGGATGGTGAGTGTCCGGTTTTCCTCCGTCATCCCCACCGGTACCTCGAGCAGCACGTCGGACAACTCGAGCCCGATCAGGTAGCCCGACAATCCCCGCTCTCCCGAACCCTGCTCGGCTTCCGCCTTGGCGTGACGGTGCATGTCGGCTTCGAGGAGCACCACTCGATCGCCCAAGGAGGCCATCGCCTCGGCGAGGCGGCGAGCCGTCGTCGACTTGCCTTCGCCCGAGCGCGCACTGGTCACCAGGAGCGAGCGGATCTCGCTGTTGACGCTGAAGTAACGCAGACTCGCCCGCAATAGGCGGTAGGCCTCGGCTTCAGCGCTGCGGTGCGCCAGATCGGTACCACGCTGCAGCGCACGGCTGGTGGGAACCCGGGCGAGGACCGGCCATCCCGACGTGACCTCTAGTTCCTCGACGGTCTTGACCGCCCGATCGGCACGCTCGAGCAGCGCGGCGAGGGCGAATCCGAGAATGGCGCCGAGGACGAAGCCGAGCGCGGCGTCGCGTGTGGGGTTCGGCGAAGACGGCAGCAGCGGTGCGGAGGCGTCCTGCAGATGCGTGGCACCGCCGGTTTGGGTGCCCCTTGCCGACTCGAGCTGGTTGATCCGATCCGCCAGGGCCACGCCCTCAGGAGCCTGGCGCTCTTCGGGCGTCATCGCCGCTTGCGTTCTCCGGGCGGCATCAATCGCTTCCTGGATCTGTGCCGTCGCCCGTTGCTTCTGAAAGGCGATGAACGCGCGGCTGTACTCGGTGGCGATCGCGGCCGACTTCTCAGGGTCGGCGGTCGTGGCCTCCAGCGTTACCACGTCGGAAGAGGGATCGGTGACCACCGCAATCGCCTTGCTTATCTCCCGTGGACTCGCTTGTCCTCGGAGGCGCCTGGAGGTCGTCTGAGCGATGACGTCTAGCTTCAGCAGTTCCTCGTAGGTCGCCGCCACGCGGTTTTGATCGACGTACCCACCGTTGTTGAGCACCTGATCCGAAGTGGTGCCGACCTGCAGGCTCGCCACGGCGGTGTACTGCTTCTCCCGTGTAGCAGACAGGGCGAACGCGAGCGCGGCGGTCAGCAGGGTGGCAGCCAGGATGATCGGCCAGCGTCGCCGGACGATCTGCCAGGCCGCCTCGATCAACCCGGGCTCGGCGATCTCCGGCGCGCCTCCGAAGGCGGACGCGAGCATCGGACGCGGGGCCGCACGGTGGTCGCGACCATTGGACGTGGAGTTCGGTTGGTTGAAACTGTCCGGGATCCTCATCCCTGGCACCTTCCGGCGGTGTGCGCGCGACGATGCGCGATGGGCCTGTCGGCCCGGCATGAAGCAGGGCGAATGCCGGCCTGCGCCGACCGTGACCGTGTGGATGGGAAACTTGACACGTGTTCACCTATGTTAGTCATGGCTGCCTAGCGTGGATCGGGGTTCCAAGCAGCGCGGCCCTGACGCTCGCGTGGAGCGGTCCAGGGCGTCGAGCCACGGCCGCGCGGCGAGCGGGGGCATCGTCGACGGCGGTGCGCAGGTGGTCCACGTCCGACACGACAATCACGCGTCCGTCCGCTTCGAGTTCACGAATGAGATGCACTTGATGATCGTCGACATGTTCGCCGTATTCCTTGAGTCTTGGGACGACGATTGGGACATGGCCTGCGTTCGTGGCCAAAAGGATGCTTCCGACTCCGGCATGGGTTACGACCACGCGGGCGCTGTCGAAGGCCTCCACCATCTCCGGAAACGACAGGAACGCCGCCGCGCGCCGGACGCCGCGGGGCGGGTCGGCATAGCCGTATTGAACGAATAGCTCGTCCGCGGGTAGGGACGCGAGCGCCCCTACCAGCCGCTGAAATGGCTGCTGATGCGTTCCGACGGTGACGAAGATCACGTCGGCATTCCCTCGGTGGCATAAGCTCCGCGCATGCGGAGACCAACCTGCGCGCCACGAGAGCGGGGACCGGGACGACAGACGAGCACGCCATGGTCGTCGGGCTGATACCGGCTGCGGGTCATGCGACCCGCCTCGGGCGCCAGCCCAGCTCCAAGGAGGTCATAGAAGTCCGCGGGAGACCGGTGATGGACCACCTCGTGGAACGCATGCGCGCTGCGGATCCGGACGAGCTGCGCGTCGTCACGCGGCCCGAGAAGACCGATGTCGTGCGGCATGCGGAGGCGCTCGGGGCGCGGGTGGTTCTCGGCCACCCGAGCGACGTGTCCGCATCCCTGCAGCTGGGGATCGAGGGGCTCTCTCCAGACGATGAGGTCCTGATCGGCTTCCCCGACTCGCTGTGGGAGCCGCCCGACGGCTTCAGCCGTCTACTCGCCGAATTGCGGGCCGGCGCCGAAGTGGCACTCGGGTTGTTCGAATCAGACGAGCTCGAACGAGCCGACGTGGTCGTATGCGATCCCGACGGCCGTGTCACCCGCATCGCCGTCAAACCCGAACAGCCGCCCAGTGACGTGCTGTGGGGCATCGCCGCAACCCGCGTCCGCTCACTCCGCGGCTTGACCGAGGGAACTGAACCGGGCGCCCACTTCGGCGCTATGGCGCCGCAGAAGACGGTGATCGGGATTCGCTTGTCGTCGGAGTGGATTGACATTGGTACACCTGACACGCTAGAACGCGTGCGGAACTCGTGAGTTGCTGAAATCACGGGCGTAGAGCCGGGATGATGGTGATTCGTCGGGTCGGTGGCCGCTAGGCCGCCACGGAGACCATGTCGAAGCGATTCGCCTGCTCGGCGCGCAGGCGGTCGCACAGGCGCCCCTCGGGCAGCTCGACGTCGTCGTATGAGATCGCTTGGTCCTTAGGCACATCACGGACCAAACGGCAGCCTTCGGCGACGCCTTGCGGCAGCAGACGCTCCTCAGCGGTCACCGACGCCTTCTCGGCCTCGCCGTAGTGCATGTAGCCGCCGTACGCATCAAGCTGCTGGCCGGCCTTCAAATCGACCTTGGCCGTCGCGACGACTTCGACCTTGGGCGCCCCGTCGGGAGCCATCGTCGGGTCGCCGAACAGGACGGCGCGCGCGAGCGACGTCGGCGTCTCGAAGTGGCAGAGGTGATACGGCTGGTAGAAGGAGTACAAGGGCCCTTCCCCCAGCTTGTAGAGGTTGAGGTAGTGCTTCTGCTTGGGATCGTCGTGCGTTGCCAGGCAGAACACGCCCGGACCGGGGGTCGCGCCGACGACGTAATCGATCGCGCCGCCGGCCGCGCGCAGCTCGTCGACGTCGTAAACCTTCGTCAGCTCATCGACATGAGCGCGGTGCTCGAGGCCGCGCGACATCCCGCGCGAGAGCACCGTCAGACCGAAGGCGTTGGCGACCGTAGCCTGCTCGAACGAGACCTTCGTGCCGTCAGCGAAGCTCGTGACCATCCACGGATTCTGGCCCCACTGACGGGCGAACCCCTCCTGCGTCGTCGGGTTCCGGTACGGGTCCTGGAGACCCTTGATGTTGCCCATGAGCAAAGGCGTCGCGCCAAGGCCTCGGACATACCGGAACAGGTTGCCCTGGACGCCCGGCTGATCGCCGTCGCTGGTCGTGTAAACCACGCCCGCCTCGTCGGCGTAGAGCTTGAGCAGCGGCCCGAGCGTGCTGTCGAGCTCCGGATTCATCACCACGACGTGCTTACCTTGTTTGAACGCGTCGAGGACGACTCCGGCGCCGAAGTCGATCGAGCCGGTGACTTCGAGGAGGACGTCGATGCCGTCGGACCCGGTCAGGACGAACGGGTCGTCGGTGTAGGCGGGCGTGGAAGAGGCGATCGCGGCGTCAAGGGCGGCGACGCTGTCGACCGCCGTGGCGCCCTTGACTCCGGCGTACTCGAAGCAGCCCCGCGCCTTGTCGGCGTTGCGGTTGGAGATGGCGACGAGGACCATGCCCGGAGTCGTGTTGCAGATCTGGTTGGCGACGCCTTGTGCCATGAAGCCGGCACCCACCATGCCGACGCGGATGGGGTTGCCCTCAGCCTCGCGCTCGGCGAGTGCCTTGTCGACGATGATCATCGGGTGACTTCCTCGGTGTCGCGGGAGAACAGATCCCAGCTCGCGTCCTTGTCGGAGATGACGCTGACCGGCAGTGGCCACTCGATGCCGAACGCCGGGTCGTCGTGCCGGTAGCCGCGCTCGGTGCCCGGCGTGTAGAACTGGCTTACTTCGTAGAAAGCGTCCGTCTCGTCTTCCAAGGTCTGAAAGCCGTGAGCGAAGTTCTCGGGCACGAACAGCGCGCGGCGGTTCTGGGCGGTCAGCTCCACGCCCACGTGCTGCGTGTACGTGGGCGATTCAGGGCGCATGTCGACGATCACGTCGTACAGGGCTCCGCGGACGCATCGCACGAACTTGGATTCGAGCGCGGGCGCGAGCTGCATGTGCATGCCGCGCAGAGTTCCCTTGGCGCGGTTGTACGACATGTTGGCCTGGGCGATGACGGGGTTCATTCCATGCTCTTCGAACAGCTTCGCGTCAAAGGTGCGCGCGAAGAAGCCCCGTTCGTCCTCCATCGGCGACAAATCGACGATGTACGCACCGGGCAACTTGGTTTCGGTGAAGCGCATGCTCAGTCCTTCTCCCATAGGCGCCACGGCGCCTCGCCGGCGGCCCAAAGCTTGTTGAGCTCGTTGTACTCACGGTAAGTGTCCATACCCATCCAGAAGCCGGTGTGCGGATACAGCGCGAGCTGCCCGTCGCGGGCGAGCTTCTGCAGCGGCGCGCGCTCGAGCAGGAGTTCGGGGTCGTCGTCGAGGTAATCGAGGAATTCTCTCTGGAAGACGAAGAATCCGCCGCTCACGAAGTCCTTGGGCGTCGTCGGCTTTTCAGCGAACTCCAGCACGTGACCGTCGTCGTCGACGGTCAGCTCGCCGTAGCGCGACGACGGGTGCACACCGGTCACCGTGCCGAGCTTGTCGTGCGAGCGGTGAAATTCCAGCAGCGCTTCGATGTCCACTTCGCCGATGCCATCGCCGTAGGTCAGCATGAACGTGTCCGCGTCGACGTACTGCTTGACGCGGGCAAGCCGGGCTCCGGTGCCGCTCAGCAGGCCGGTTTCCGCCATCGTGACTTCCCAATCCGTGTCGGCGGGCTGGTTGTGGAACACCGGCTCGTGCTTGTCGCTCATCGGCACGGTGACGTCGGCGATCTGCTCGCGGTAGCGCAGGAAGTAGTTCTTGATCACGTTGCTCTTGTAACCAAGGCAGAGCACGAAGCGCTTGGCCCCGTGATGACCGTAGAGCTTCATGATGTGCCAGAGGATCGGCTTCTCGCCGACCTCGACGAGGGGCTTGGGCACGTCCTCGCTGGTGGCGCCGCGCAGACGGGTGCCGAGCCCGCCCGCCAGGATGACGACGGGAATGTCCTCGATTGGGGTGTCGCGTGAGCTCATGAGCTGACTACGCCTCTACCTTGGCGTTACGGCGGAGGCTGTTGCCGTCGAGCTCTCCGGCCGCGATCAGCTCTTCGACGCGCTTGAGGCGGATGAAGCGCGAGGACAGGAAATCCTCCATCTGAAGATCCGCGGCCCGGAAGGCCTCGTACGCCTCCTGCACGCCGCGCTCGACCGTCCACTTGGCCTCAAAGCCTGGCAGCCGCGTGGTGATCTTGTCGAATGAGACCCGATAAGAGCGCTTGTCCGGGCTTGCCCCCTCCGACAGCGTCACCCGGCTGTCGGGGACGGTCCTTTCGACCATCTTGGCGATGTCGCGAATCTGATAGTTGTCCTCGTTGCGCCCGACGTTGAACGCCTCGTTGTGGATGGCCTCGCGAGGCGCTTGCAGAGCGGCGATCATGGCGCCGGAGATGTCGCGGATATGGGCGAGCGGACGCCAGGGGGTACCGTCGCTTTCAAGCTTGACCTCCCCCGTGCAGTAGGCGAAAGCGGTCAGGTTCGGGATCACGAGATCTCCGCGCTGGCGCGGCGAGATGCCGTAAGCCGTCGCGTTGCGCAGAAACACTGGGCTGAAGCTCTCGTCCGCCATCTCGCGGATGTCACGCTCGGCATAGACCTTCGACTCGCCATAGGGCGTGACCGGATTGAACGCGGCCTGCTCATCGAGCGGCGTGTCGTTGTCGGCGGCGCCGTAGAGGCTGCACGACGAGGCGAAGATGAAGCGGCTGACGCCTGCGGCCTTGGCCGCCTTGGCCACCGTCACGCTCGCGCGATGGTTGATGTCGTAGGTGACGTCAGGGTTGAGGTGACCGACCGGGTCGTTGGAGATGGCCGCCAGGTGCATGACGGCGTCGAAGCCCTCGAGGTGCTCCGGTCGGACGTCGCGGACGTCCATCGCGATCGTCTCGACTTCGGGAACGTCGCCAAAATCGCAGCCTTGATAGAGGCGATTGTCGAGACCGACAACCTCGTGTCCGGCCTCCTTGAGCAGCGGTGTCAGCACGCTGCCGATGTAGCCATCGTGGCCGGTGACTAGGACCTTCATGTCTTAGTTGCTCCTGTCGGTGGAAATGTGTTCGAGGCGATTGGCGGCAGCCCACGGCACGCGCCCATCGATGCGGTCGGCGATCAAGCCGGCAAGGGCCAACGAGGCGGTCGCCGCCGGCGACGGCGCGTTTCGCACGTGCAGCGCGTTCTCGGTTTCGGAGACCACGAAGTCGTCGATGAGCGCGCCGTCCCGGCCGACGGCCTGGGCGCGTATCCCTGCCGGCCCGGGCTCGACGTGCTCTTCGGTCAACTCGGGGATGTACTCGCGGCCAGCCGCAACGAGCGCCTTGACGTTGGCGGCGTGCCACATCTCTTGCACCCCGGTCTTCCACCACTTGCGAGCCATCTTGTAGGTGCCCGGCCATGTAAGCGTCCAGCGCAGGTCGCGCCTGGACACCCGCTTGAGGGAATAAGCGTCACGGGCCGCGACCATGAGCGCCGTCGGGCCCATCAGCACCTCGTCGGTGACGCCCCGGGAGAAGTGCACGCCTAGGAACGGAAGATCAGGATCCGGCACGGGATAGACGTGCGCGCGGACCAAGTCACGGTACTCGGGCTTGATCCGCATCCAAGCGCCCCTGAACGGCACGATGCGAGGATCGGCGTCCGCGCCTGCTCCCTCCGCAAGGCGATCTGACCACGCCCCGGCAGCGAAGACTCCGAAGGCGGCACTTGTCTCTCCGTAGGCGTGGCGAACCCGCAGCCTTCCGCCCTCTGGCACCGCGCGGATCACGGGGCAACTCGTCACCACGTTACCGCCCGCCGCGCGGACGTCGTCGGCCATGGCGTTGGCGACTGCGCGGAAGTCGGTCACTCCCGTCGCCGGGGAATAGAGCCCGGCGATACCGGCCACCGACGGCTCAATCTCCCGTATTTCTTCCGGCGCGAGGCGGCGCAACCCGGGAACGCCGTTGGCGACTCCACGCCGCTCGAGCTCCTCCAGTCGCGGCAGCTCCGCTTCCGACAAAGCCACGATCACCTTGCCGTTGCGCTTGAAAGGCAAGTCGCGTTCCTCGCAGTACTCATACATCGCGCGAGCGCCCGCAACGCACATGCGAGCTTTCAACGATCCCGGCTTGTAGTAGATGCCTCCGTGGACCACGCCGGAGTTGTGGCCGGTTTGGTGAAAGCCCAACTGGTCCTCCCGCTCGAGCAGGCACAAGCTGCGATCCGGATAACGCCGCAGAAGCTCGCGCGCTACCGCGAGCCCGAGGATCCCGCCGCCGACGACGACGAAGTCGGCGGTTTCCGGCGGCGTTTGCCGCCCAACTTGCTGCTCCGTCATCGCGGCCTCGCTGTGCTCATGGCTCGCCAGCTAACTCACCCAACCCTTTGAAGATTTGCCCACGCAGGTGCGGACGCAAGCGCCCGTCGCAACTGTCTCATCTACTGAGACAACGCTTGGCGCAGGCCGTTTCTTCCATCTTCACCCTAACACCGCCGCAGGCTCGCCGGAGCACCGTGGCAGCACTACCGCAGACGCGCCGGAGCACCACGGCAACAGCAACGGGAGAGCGGCGCCAGCCGCTCTCCCGTGACCGTGAGACTTCCCTGGCCAGGAGTGCATCACATCCGCAGGCGGCACCCGTTTCGCGCTACATCTGCCACGCCTGCACCGGCCGCTAGGAATGCCGGCGCAGGCTTGCTTGTCGGAGCGGGCCGGCCGCTAGGACGCCGTCGCCCCGGCGACGGCCGCCTGGCACGTGGTGACGTCCGCGTAACCGAAGGAAGCGAACCCCTTCGTGCAATCCCCCGAGCGAGCGCGCCGGATGCGGATGCGGATGCGGCCGTAGTTGTCCTTGCCGAATGACTCATACAAGCGGAAGCCGGCCCGCTTGCCGCGACCAATCAAGGCGTATCGATAGGCGTGGTTGGCACGCGGAGCCGTCAGTTCCCCCACGCCGAAAGGGTCGTAGTCCTTGTACTTACGGCCGACGGCGATCTCGAAGGTCTGTGCCGTTATGGGGTTGTTGTTACGCCGGCTGCAGTTGTGCCCCATGTCGGCAAACAGGAACTCGACGTCGGAATTGACCCGCCCATTCTTCGTGCCACGTGACCGGTAGGTGGGGGCCGGCTCCGTGATGCCGCAATACGGACCGCGGTAGGCCGCACGCTCGAAAAAGCTGAATGTGCCGCGGACTATTGCGACGTAAGGGTCCTTTTTGTCAAGCTTCTCCGTCCGCTTCGGGCCTACGAAGCCCTTGGTTACCGGCTCGTAGGTGTCGAGCCAATGGACTTTCGCCTGCGCTGCCGACGGCGCGGCGAACATGGCGAGCAGGAACAACGGGATAAGGCGACGCATTTTTCTCCTTGCTGGTTCTCGTAATTGGAAACCCGCGTGGGCGGGGAAAGTTTTGGTTCAAGCGCGGACCTGGACCGGCGGGCGACCGATGGCCGCAGTTCCGCGTCGTCGAGGCTCACCCGTCCTCGGGTCCTCTCGGGCGGTCGCCGACAACCGCGGTGCCGACGTGTCCGGCGAGAGCTCACGGGCGCCCCAGGCCTCCATCAGGAGCTCTCGCGGAGCAGGTGGCGTAAACGAGTGACGGATCTCGATAGTGAGCATCTGGATGGACAACGAGCGGCACGTACCGGAATTTCATGCCAACACCAATTTCTTTGCCTCCCGACGAGTGCGTGTAGGAAGAAGGTGTCGCTCGCCCGCCGACGGGTGTGACACCATTGCGCCGGATGGCTCGTCCCCGGCCCGCCGCGTGAAGCCCTGACTGCCCGCGACAGGACTTCGGGCGTCACCTTGGGGCACCGCTCAGGAGAGGTCAATCGCACCGCCACAACAGGCTTGCGCGGCCGAGCAGCCAGGTATGGCAGTTCCCTCGTGGCGGGACTGTTTGCGGTGCTCACGGGGTGGCTTGCCTTTTCCAACGGTGGATTTGACCCCGTCCACACCGCTGCGGCCGCCGTCGTCGCGCTCGCCGCGCTACTCGTCTTCGTAACGTGCGCGCAGTACCCTGCGTCCTCTCTCAGCCTGGCGGGTGTGCTCGCGGCTGGAGCGCTGACGCTGCTCGCTATCTGGACGCTGATTTCGGCCAACTGGTCGCAAGCGCCCGGGCGGGCGTTGGTCGAGTTCGATCGTGCGCTGCTCTATCTCGCCGTCTTCTTGTTGATGGCGAGCCTGAGCGCGAGCCGGATGAACGCTCGGTGGATGATCCGGCTGGCGGCCGTTGCCCTGGGAGCCGCTGTCCTCGCCGGCCTCGTCAGCCGCCTGGAGCCAGGCTTCAGCGCCGAAGCGGCGCGGCAGGCGGGAGACCGGCTGGGCTGGCCGCTCGGATACTGGAATGCGCTAGGCCTTGCCGGCGCACTAGCGGGCGTCGCGTGCCTGCACCTCGCCAGCGACTTGCAAGAGCCGCGTCCTGTCCGCGTCCTCGCAGCCGCCGCGGTGCCGGCGCTCATGGTCACCATCTATCTGACGCTCTCTCGCGGAGCGATCGTTGCAGGACTATTTGGGATCGTCGTCTTGCTGTCGCTCGGCCGCGCACGCGGAATGGCATCGGCGTTGCTGGCGGTCGTCCCTTTCAGTCTTTACGCGGTTCTTCAGGCCTATGGGACCGAGTCCCTGCTCGACGGGTCGCTCAAGACCGTTTCCGCCCGGACCGAAGCCTCTGCCGTCCGCGATGCCATCGTGCTCGCTTGTGTCGGCGCGGCGCTGGTGCGCCTGGTCTGCCTATTCCTCGATGCTTGGGTCGCGCGGTTGACCTTGTGGAGGCAGTGGTCACCTCGCCGCACCACGCTTGTGCTGTTGGTTCTAACGGTTTGCGTTACCGCCGCGGCGTTCGCCGCGGGTGCCGACCGCATCGCCGCCGGCTACTGGAAGGACTTCACTGAAGCCAAGACCGTCACCGTCGAGGATCAGCGCGACCGGCTGGCGGCGACCAGCGCCAACGGCCGGATCGAGCATTGGCAAGTTGCTCTGAAGGCGTGGCGCGACGAGCCGGTCCTGGGAACGGGTGCCGGAACCTACGGGAAAGTCTGGGCCCGTGAGCGCGAGAGCTCGTTCAACGTCCAAGACGCACATTCTCTTTTCTTCGAGACCTTGTCCGAATTAGGTGTCGTTGGTTTGGCACTGCTCGGCGTCGCTCTATTGACGCCGCTGATCGCCGTCGCGTTGCGCCGCCGCGAGGATCGGATGCTGTGGAGCGCCGTGATGGCCCTGTCACTCACTTGGGCCGTCCACGCCGGCATCGACTGGGATTGGGAGATGCCAGCTTTGACGCTTCCCATCGTCGCCCTGCTGGGCGCCGCGTGCGCTCGCGATACCGCACCCCCTGATGACATCCGGAAGGGACGCGTCCCGCAACTGGGACGTCTTCCCCGGCTTCTGGTCGGTCTCGGGATTCTCTTGCTGATGATCACGCCCGTGCGCGTGGGGTTGTCACAGCACTATCTCCAGCAGTCGCTCACGGCCTTTCAAGCTGGGGACTGCTCTCTGTCCGCGGCGCGCGCTCTGCAAGCGATTGACATGGTCGGCT
Organism: Actinomycetota bacterium; assembly: GCA_016781085.1. Taxonomy (GTDB): domain Bacteria; phylum Actinomycetota; class Thermoleophilia; order Solirubrobacterales; family Solirubrobacteraceae; genus LC5-1. The sequence goes on along the minus strand of JADDQZ010000081.1, from coordinate 68,204 downwards.
CGCGCCCGCAGGGCTTTGAGCTGCTCGGCTATTGCGACGCCAAAGTGGGACAGCATGTACTGGCTCGGCGGATGCTTCGAGCCGCCCAGAAGCGCGATCCCGGCTCGTGGGACCTGCACTACGGGATGGCGCTGGTACGGAGCGTCGCTGGTCTCGATCCTCGCCCGGAGTTCCGTCGCGCCCACCGGCTCAATCCACTCGAAGACGCAGTGACCGACGCGCAAAAGCGGATGCGCTCAAACCAGCCCGAAGTCTGGATCCGGGAAGGACGGGTAAGTCCACTGCCCCTTCCGGAAGAGGGCTGACTTTTCCGGCGGGCTGCAAGGACTCTTGAAGAATCGACTAGGGCCGTGCGTCGAGACCCTTCATTGTGACCGGTGGATCGCTGCACCCCGAGAGCAGTTCAAAGCGGAACGCGCGGTGCGGCGGCGTCTCGCCAGAACGACGAAGGGCGCCCCGTAGGGCGCCCTTTGCCTTAATGCTTGTTGCCGTGAACTCGGCAGCTGCTGCTACAGCGCGTCAGCTGAACCGCGGCGGCGAAGCACGAACCCGGCTGTCAGCAGGACCAGACCGAGCAGCATCATGGGCATCGCCACGAAGCCGGTGAAGGGAAGTTCCTCGTCGGAAGCCTCCGCGCCGAGTTGGCGGGTGGTCTGGACGGACGGACGAGCGTTAGCGGGAGCCTTGCCCGCGGCGTTCTCAGGCGCGTTGCCGGAAGCGTTCTCAGGGAGGTTGCCGGACTGCGGCGCTTCCTCCTCCACCTCACCGGCGACGACAGGCGCCTCCTCCGCCGGAGCGACGGGCTGGAGGTCGTTGTTCTGCCCGGGGGCAACGTTGGCCTGCGGCGCCGGCGTGGCCGTGCCTTGCGGCGCGGGGGTAGCGGTGGCCTGCGGCGCTGGCGTGGCCGTGGCGACAGGCGCGCCGTACTGCTGGCTGGCCGATGACTGCTCCTGCGAGCCTACTCCGGTGACGGCCATGCCGGCGCCGACTCCGCTGAACGCGAAGCCGAAGACGAGCATGAGGGTGATCGCGATACGAGAGCGCAAGAACGACTCCTTGTGATGACTGGTGGAAAACATGGACGCCCGCGCTCGCGCACGTGCCTGAGAGCTGACGAGCTGCATCCGCTCTTCCGGCAGGTGAGGCTTCTGCTGACGCAAAAGCCGGTCTACGTGCTGCAGGTCCGGGGGAAGTTGAGCTTGCTTTCGAGAGAGCATCCTTTCTCTTATACGCGCGAGCCGGCAGGTATTTGATCGTGTTGCCGCAATTTCTTTGAGCATGCGCGACGTGGACTTCGAGCAGCTCGTGAGGCGCCATGCCCAAGAGGTCTACGGCTACCTGCTCTATCGCACGGGCAACCACCATCTCGCGGAAGAGCTTGTCGGTGACACGCTTGAGCGGGCCTACCGCTCACGCGGCCGCTACGACGGCAGACGGGCGTCGGAGAAGACATGGCTTCTGACCATCGCGCTGAACCGCTGGCGTGATCTGATGCGCCGGGAAAGCACCGAGCGTGCCGCACTCGAGCGGATCGGTGAGGGCCTGATCTCGCACGTCGACGACATGAGCACAGCCGAAGATCGCCGTGCGCTACTCGACGGGTTGGCCGCCCTGCCGGAAGACGAGCGTGAGGTCGTCGCGCTGTCTTATGGCGCCGACTTGACGGCGAAGCAGATCGCCCAGGTGCTGGAGTTGCCCGTGACGACCGTGCAGGGCCGGCTATACCGCGGGCTGCGCAAGCTGCGCGACGAACTGGGCTGAGATAGGCGCGGGCGGCACTGAGCCGCCCGCGCATACGACAGCCCTAAAAGCGACTTGGCGCTACTTGACCTCGACGGAAGCACCCGCTTCTTCGAGCTCGCCCTTGAGACGGTCCGCTTCCTCGCGGTCGACGCCTTCCTTGATCGGCTTCGGGGCCTCGTCGACCAGCGCCTTGGCTTCCTTGAGGCCGAGGCCCGTCGCCGTGCGGACGACCTTGATGACCTGGATCTTCTTGTCACCGGCACCGGTGAGCACGACGTCGAACGCGGTCTGCTCTTCAACGGCAGCGCCATCGTCATCGCCGCCACCGGCAGCGGGAGCAGCAGCGGCTACGGCGGTTGCCGAGACGCCGAACTCCTCTTCGAGGGCCTTGATCCGCTCTGAAAGCTCGAGCACGGAGATCGACTTGAGCTCGTCGATCCATTCCTGGGTCGTGGACATGTGGTTCCTCCTGGGTTTCTAGATCGAAGTCAAGCCTGCGCCGGCTCGTCGCCGGGCGCGGGATCGGGATGCGGACCGGCATCGGGAGTGCTCGCGGGACCGGCGTCGGCATCGTCAGCGCCGGCTTCTTGTGAATCGGCAGCGGCACTGTCGGCGGCGCTGTCGGCGCCGCTGTCACCGCCGTCCTCCTGCGCCGCGGCAGCGGGCGCGGCCGCTCCTGTGCCGACAAGTCCCTGGTCAGCCATGGCCTGCAGTTGACGCGCCAACCCTCCGATGAGTCCGCCGAGCGCGCCGGCAAGCCCCGTGAGCGGCGCAGCCACCATGCCGACCAGCCGCCCGTAGAGCACTTCGCGCGACGGCAGCTTGGCGATCGCCTCGACATCTTCAGGGGTCAGCGGCGCGCCGTTCATCCAGCCGCCCTTGAAGATCAGCAGGCCGCCGGTGGTCCGGCGGAAGTCGCTGAGCGCCTTGGCGGCCTGCGCGGCATCGCCGCGCACAAACGTCATAGCCGTGGGTCCCTGCAAGAAAGGCTTGAGCCCGTCAGCACCGGCGGCGTCGGCCGCGCGTTCGGTCAAGGTGTTCTTGACCACGCTGAAGCGCGCGTCTGACTCGCGCAGGCGCGTCCGCAGCTCAGCTGACTGGCGTACGGTCAGTCCGCGGTAGTCCACGGCAAAGATCGCCTCAGAACCTTGTATGTCGGCGGTCACCTGATCGATGACCACCGCTTTTTCGTCTCGTCTCAAGCGCTGCTCCTCTTCCGGGCTTACGGCGTGGGCCGGCCGGAGGTCTCTGGAGAAAGGACCGTTCGTGGCGTGACTACGCCACGGCGGCGGTCTCCTCGATCAGGTTGCGAACACGCGACGGGTCCACCTTCAAGCCGGGGCCCATGGTGGAAGTCAGCGTGATCGTGTGGATGTACTTGCCCTTCGCCGAGGCGGGCTTGGCCCGGTTGATTTCCTCGACGATGGCCTGGTAGTTCTCGAGCAGTTGCTCGTCGGGGAAGGAGAGCTTGCCGACGCTCAAATGCACGATCGCCGTGCGGTCTGTGCGGTATTCGACCTTGCCCGACTTCGACTCCTCGACCGCGCGGCGCACGTCCATCGTGACCGTGCCGACCTTGGGGTTCGGCATTTTGCCTTGCGGGCCGAGCACCCGACCGAGGCGGCCGACGAGGGGCATCATGTCGGGCGTTGCGATGGCGACGTCGAAATCGGTGAAGCCCTCTTCTTGCACGCGCTTGGCGAGGTCTTCGGCACCGACGAAGTCGGCGCCCGCTTCCTCGGCTTCGCGCGCCTTGTCGCCTTGGGCGAAGACGGCGATCTTGACTTCCTTGCCGAGGCCGTGCGGCAACGCGATCGTGCCGCGAAGCTGCTCGTCGGCGTGGCGGACGTTGAGCCCGGTGCGCACGTGCACTTCGAGTGTCTCGTCGAACTTCGAGCGCTTGAAGTCCTTGAGCAGGCGGACCGCCTGGTGCGGCGTGTACTCACGCGTGGCATCGACGCGCTTGCGCGCATCCACATAGCTCTTTCCGTGCTTGGGCATCAGGCGACTACCTCCACGCCCATCGAACGTGCAGTGCCCTCGATGATCAGCGACGCCTGGTCGACGTCGTGAGCGTTGAGGTCCGGCAGCTTCTTGGTGGCGATCTCGCGGACCTGGTCGCGCGTGATCGTCCCGACCTTGGTGCGATTGGGCTCGCTAGAGCCCTTTTCGATCCCGATGGCCTGTCGGATCAGCACCGCGGCCGGAGGCGTCTTGACGACGAAAGTAAAGGAGCGGTCTTCGTAGACGGTGATGACGACCGGCATGGTCACGCCGGGGTCGCCCGCCGTCTGGGCGTTGAACGCCTTGACGAACTCCATGATGTTGACGCCGTGCTGGCCCAGCGCGGGGCCGACCGGCGGCGCCGGCGTGGCTTGCCCGCCCGGCGCTTGCAGCTTTATCTCGGTGAGAACCTTTTTGGCCATGTGTCAGCGAGTCCTACCCGTCAGATCTTCTTGACCTGGTCGTAGCCGACTTCGACCGGCGTCTCGCGGCCGAAGATTGATACCAGCACCTTCAACTTGCTCGCGTCCTCGTTGATCTCGGAGATCTCTCCGGAGAAGTCCGACAACGGCCCCGAGATGACCTTGACCGTCTCGCCGATCGAGAATTGCGCCCGGCTCGGCGTGCGCGCCGCGACTTCGCGGTGCAGCAGGCGGTCAACTTCGGATTGGGTGAGCGGAATCGGCTCGTTGGAAGAGCCGACGAATCCGGTCACGCCCGGGGTGTTCTTGACCAGCGACCAGGAGTCGTCGCTCAGATCCATGTTGACCAGCACGTAGCCGGGCATGGTCCGCTTTTCGACGGAGACCTTCTGGTTGTCCTTCATCTCCTGAACGGTTTCGGTCGGAACCACGATCTGGCGCACGGCGCGCCCTTGACCGAGTGACTGCACTCGGTGCTCGAGGTTCTGCTTGACCTTCTTCTCGTGTCCGGAGTAGGTGTTGATGACGTACCAGCGATACATGCAATAAGGGCCTAGATAATGGCTTCCACGATGGGCTTCCAGATGGCGTCCATGAGGCCGAGAAAGCCGCCCGCGAGGACGACGAAGCCCAGGACGACCGCCGTGCCCTGACCCGTCTGCTTGCGGGTGGGCCATTGGACGCGCTTGAGCTCCTCGGCACTGTGGCGCAGAAAGGAGAGCGCGCGGCCACGCTTGGGACGCTGAGCCTCCGCGCCGGCGGGATCCGCCGACTCCTCTCGGTCTGCGTCTCCGAGATCGTAGCCGAGGTCGCGATCTGAAGACGATCCCGTGGTCGCGTCCTCGTCGATCGGCGTGACGCCGGCTTCGGCGAGCTTCGCTTCGTCGACATACGAGGAAGCGTGCTTGAGCGGATCGGGCGCCGGCGTGGTGCCGGGCACGCCGCGCTCATCGAGGACGTCTTCTATGCCGGTGTCCGGAGTCGGGTTGTACACATCGTCCCGACCGGAGCCGGACAAGCCGGTTTCCTCGTCACCCGTGGCACTCGACGCGCGGGTCAGGGCATCGTCCGCCGGACCGGCGGCCGGAACGGCGGCAATGTCGTGTGCCCCGTCGCCTTCTAGGCGCGCAGGATCACCCGGCACGTCACCTTCCCTGCGTGCAGGCTCGCCTGGCGACCCTCCGCTTGCTGCGGACTGACGCCTACGGCGCTGCTTGGCGCGCTGACGGTCCCGTGCCATCAGGTCTTACCGCGTCTCGCGGTGCCCGGTGTGCTGACGGCACCACTTGCAGTACTTGCGCATGCTGATGCGGTCCGGGTTGTTGCGCTTGGACTTATTGGTCTGATAGTTCCGGCGCTTGCAGTCCTCGCAGGCGAGGGTCACAGCGATGCGGACGTCTCCACGAGCCATGGAAGCTCCGAGAATCTCGAGGGTGTAAGAGGCGCCGGACGGAAAAAGACCCCGCACCGGCGCGAGGTCGCGGGAGAGGATAGCGCGAGCAAGGAGGACCCGCGCCGCATCAGGGGACGGCCGGAAGCAGCGATGGACGCAGTGAGCATCTGTCAAACGCCCGAGCCCGCGTAGGTCTCACTGACGTGTTGCTGCGTCGCAAAGGCGCGGGAGCGGCGGAATATGCCGGCTCTTTGTCCCCTTGTCGCCTGCGTGATGGCGCCGGCGTAGCCCTCGAAGCCCATCGCTTGGCGGGCGCGCGTCCCGAAAGCCAAGCGACCGCGACAGGTCAGAAGGTCTTCGGAAGCCCAGCGCGGTCGAACCGGCGCCGACGGCCGGCGCGAGTCACGCCATCCACCATCTTGCGATCACCTTCTGCCGCGGTGCAGCACAAGCCCACACATAGCAGCGCGGCAACGATCACCCATGTGACCGCGAGAACACCCGTGACGAACAAGAAAGTCATCCGGCAAACGCCTCCAGACTGGAACGCATAGCCGGAACATCGGCAGGCAAGGGCGGGGGCTTTAGCCCCCTGAGTAATTTACCTGACGCAACCCCTATAGGCCCTTGCGGCTGAACACGTGGCCGATGGTGCGGACGAGGATCTTGACGTCCGTCCAAAGTGTCCAGTCGGCGACGTAGAGGTAGTCGATTCCGACCATCTCGTTCATGGGGATCCGCGTGGATCCCAGGACCTGCCAGGGCCCCGTCATACCGGGTGTCAGGTGCAAACGGCTGCGATCGAGTCCGTGGACCTGCGCGTCCTCGTCGAGCACGAGCGGGCGTGGACCAACGAGGCTCATCTCCCCGCGTACGACGTTGAAGAGCTGTGGAAGCTCGTCCAGCGACGTGCGACGCAAGAACCGCCCGACGCGCGTGATGCGCGGATCGCTGGCGATCTTGAACAGCCCATCTCCGGCCTCGTTGAGTTCGCGCAACAAGTCCTTGCGGGCCTCGGCGTCGGGAGTCATCGAACGGAACTTGATGATCTGAAAATGCTTGCCGTCGCGCCCGACGCGCGTCTGGCGGAAGAAGATGGGACCGCTCGAGTCCAGCTTGATCGCCAGCGCGATCATCAGCATGGCCGGGGCGATCGCCGCCAAGATCAAGGTCGAGCCGATCAAGTCGAAGGCGCGCTTGAGCAGGTGCGAGGATCGGGTCAGGCCAAAGCGGCGAACGCCGAGCATGTTCAAGCCGTTGATGTCCTCGACTTCGACAGACGAGCCGACGACTTCGAAGATGCGTGGAAGCACGCTCACGCGCACCCCGACGGCCTTGGTGATCCGGATCAACTCGACCATCGCCGAGGAATTGTTGGAAACGGGGGCGATGATCACGCGGTGAACGTCGTGCTCACGAACGATGCGGCGCAGCTGATCGGGGCCGCCGATCGCTCGAGTGTCATCTCCGGCGAGCGGAAGCGTCGCCACTACGCGTGCCCGCAGTCCGCTGCTGATGAGCTTCTCGCTAATGCGCTTAGCGTGGTCGCCACCGCCGATCACCAAGCAGCGTTCGACCGTCGCCCGGCCGGACGCAAGCCGGCGGGCGAGCGTTCGGCCCGCCACGACGAGCATCGACGAAAGCAGCCAAAGAGCGCCAACGTGGAGATAGGAGAAGGGGTCGCGCAGCAGCAACGGCTGTAGGACCGTGACCATCAGCGTGAAGATGCCGGCAAGCTGCACGAGCGTAGGAACTTCGTCGAGCGTGGACTGGCGCAGCACCAGCGCGTCACGCTCGTACAACCCCGCCATCTTGTGCATGAGAACGAGCAACGGGCCGCACAGCAGGCTGGCAATGCCGAGCTCGCGGTCGAAGGCGGTGGCCACGATGCTCAGCGCCAGCAGCGCCATGAAGCAGTCGCTGGTCCCCAGATAACGGCGATAAAGGCTTTCGCGGACGGAGACGTCGAGTCGGCTGGTCGCCTCGAAGATCGGGAAAGCCCGGCGGACGACCCGGAAGGCCGGTCCGTACAGACCCGCGTTCGGCCGAGCACCGCGGTACATCTTCGCTGTCGCGTGCTTGTGCTCGTCCGGATGAGTTGTGAGCTTCTCTAAGACTTTGTCCACTACCGCTCCGTTCGCTGTCGAGAGTCCTAACGCAGCGGTAGGTCACTTAGTTGCGCGAGATTCCCTACTTCTTGCGCCAACGTTTGTGACGCTTAGTACAACATCCGTCCGCGCACGCGCCATTTCCTCATGTGGCGCGCGCTCTGAGTCGGGCGTGTGCGAAATACGATACGAGCCGTCAGAGAGAGCGGGTTCTCTGGCGACGCACCGAACGGCGCTCAGCAAGGCCGCGTCAGGACACGGTCCTGTCTCCCTGAAACTTCTCAGCGAGCTCAGCGACTCAACTGGCCGCGGACAAGGCCCTTTCATTGGCCTCGTCACGAGCGAACCCTCGCTTGCCCCACTTCGCGAGATCGGCGTAATCCATCAGCACGCCGAAGTAGTCGCGAAAGCGCGGCGGCTGGATTCCGAGCAGCTCCCGGGTGCGGGAGTCGTCGAAGACCAGTTCCATGTCGAAGTACGGGAGATACACAGCGCCGTGCTTAGCGCCCGCTCCCCCGCCCTCGGCCGCAGGATCGATCAGCTTCGGCGGTGGCCGGTCGAAGCGCCGGCAAGCCAGCTCCACCAGCTCGGTAACGGTCGAGGCTTGTTCTGAGGCGACGAGGTTGAACACCCCTTCGTCGCTGCGGTCGACCAGCGCGACGATTCCGTCGGCGACGTAATCGACGGGCACCACGTCGACGCGCGCTTCCAGCAACACTGGGACCTCGTCGAATAGCCCGCGCTTGAAGGCATTCAGCGGCCAGTACAAGACGTTGAACACCGGCGTCCAGCCGCTGGTCGACTCCCCGACGACGATCGACGGACGGGCGATCGCCGCTCCCAACCCTGACGTCGCGACGATCTCCTCGCTCTCGCGCTTGGTCTGCTCGTAGGTGTTGCGGAAGGTCTGGCCGATGTCGAGCTGGTCCTCGCCGAAACGGCCGCTGGTCTGCCCGGCGACGTAGGCCGTCGATACGTGCACGAAGCGCTTGACTCGCGCCGATCGCACGGCCTCCACCATTCGGCGCGTGCCTTCGACGTTGATCGCGCGAGCTTCTTCCAGCGGCAGCGAAAACTCGATGGAAGCGGCGCAGTGGACGACGGCGTCGACTTCGGGCAGTCCTCCGTCGAGCCCAAGGCGCTCCGAAGTGACGTCCCCGACGATCGCGCTGGCGCCCGCGCGGTACGGCGACGGGTCTTTCCAAAGCTTGCCCAGCACCTCGTCGAGCCGGCCCTGCGCGGCTTGCGCGTCGGGAGCTCGAACGAGGGCGACAACCTCGTCACCACGCTCGAGCAAACGCGCCATGACTTCCATGCCGACGAAGCCCGTGGCGCCGGTCAGGAAGACCTTCACGACGTGGCTCCGGTCAACTCGTCCTCGTCCGCCGCCCCAGGGCTCGGGATCAATCCGCGCACCGCTGTTCCCATGGCATGAAAGCCACCGTCGACATGGATGATCTCTCCGGTAACGCCGCGCGCCAGGTCAGAAAGCAAAAACAGAACCGCTCCCGCTACCGGTCCCGGATCTTCAATGTCCCAGCCCAGCGGCGCCTGCCGGTTCCAAGCGCCCGCCAGCTCGTCGAAGCCAGGGATGCCTCGGGCCGCCAGCGTTCCGAGCGGTCCGGCCGAGACGAGGTTCACGCGAACCCCCCGCGGGCCGAGGTCTCGTGCCAAGTAGCGAGAAACCGCTTCCAACCCCGCCTTGGCCACACCCATCCAGTCGTAGACGGGCCACGCCACGGTCGCGTCGAAGTCGAGCCCGACGATGCTCGCGCCCTCGGGAGGAAATAGATCGGAAAGCCCCACGGACAGCTCTTTGAGCGAGTAGGCGCTCGTCTGGAAGGCGAGCATGGCGCTTTTGGCCGGTGTGTTGAGGAAGTTGCCGCCGAGCGCGTCCGCAGGCGCAAAGGCAACCGCGTGCAGCAGGCCGTCGACGCGCCCCCAGCGCTGCTCGAGATCCGCTCGGACAGTCGCGATGTCTTCGGGAGAGTTGATGTCGAGATCCAGGACGTCGGCCGGAGTGGGCAGTTTCCCGGCGACGCGTTCGGTCATGCGCTTGACGCGTCCGAAGCTCGTGAGCACGACTTCGGCCCCGGCTTCCTGCGCTTGGCGCGCGACCTCGTAGGCGATGGAGTTCGAGGTCACAACCCCTGTCACCAGCAGCTTCTTGCCTTGCAGCAGCGTCATCCGTTCACCGCTCCTGTGAGCTCGTCGGCGGCGGCCGTTGTCCCGGCCGCATCGTCGGCGCGCCAGACGACTTCGACACGCGCTCGGCAGACGAGCTGATCGTCTTGGTTGTGGATCGACCAAGTGAATGTCACAAGGCCGGCTTCGTCGCCGACCGCCGCCACTTCGGCCACCTTTCCGGAAACTCTGACGGTGTCTCCGAACTTCACGGGGCGCTTGAACACCACGTCGGAAAGCCGGCGCAGCGCGACGACACGGTCGGGATCGAGCGGAACGAGGCCGACTGCCAGCGAGATGACGAGCATGCCGTGGGCGATCCGCTCGCCAAAGGCGCTGTTGGCCGCCCAGACGGCGTCGGAGTGCTGTGAATGCCAGTCGCCCGTCAGCGCCGCAAAGGCGACGACATCGGCTTCGGTGACGGTGCGCCCGCGCGTGGTGAAGGACTGCCCGGGCGCCAGCGCCCCGAACGGCGCGCTCCAATCGAGCGTCTCAGCGCTGCGTGAGGAGCTCACAGTGGGATGTTGCGGATACCGGCCGGAGCCGCCATCCCGTCGAGAGTGGTAAGCGCCTCGATGAAGCGGCGGCGGGTGTCGTCGGGCAGCACGATCTCGTCGATGTAGCCCTCCGCGCTGGCGACACCGGCGCTCAAGTGCTCTTCGGCGTACGCGTCGGCGAGCTCCTGGCGCGTGGTGGCTGAGTCTTCGGATGCCTCGATCTCGCGGCGATTGAGGATCGTGACCGCCTGGTTGGCGCCCATGACGCCGATTCGCGCCTGCGGCCAGGCAAAGGTGTAGTCAGCCCCGAGGTCGCGCGCGTTCATGGCGATGAATGCGCCGCCGTAGGCCTTGCGCATCACAAGCGTGACTTTCGGGACAGTGGCTTCGGCGAAGGCGTGCACCAGCTTGGCGCCGTGCCGGATGACGCCCGCACTTTCCTGCTTGGAGCCCGGCATGAAGCCCGGCGTGTCGACGAGCACCACGAGCGGCAGGCCGAAGGCGTTGCAAGTGCGCACGAACTTCGCCGCCTTGGTGCCGGAATCGGCATCGAGCACTCCGCCCATGTGCTTGGGCTGGTTGGCGATCATGCCGACCGGTCGGCCGTCGAGCCGAGCGAAGCCGCAGACCACGTTGCGCGCCCAGCGCGGGGCCCATTCGAGCATCCGCCCGCCGTCGGCGATGCCCTTGACGACATCACGCACGTCATAGACCTTGCGGTCGTCGGTGGGCACGATCTCGCCCAGGGCGACAGCGGGCGGCGGCACCGGGCGCCACCGCGGCCCGCGCGCCACGGTGCTGGCCGGCAGGTAGTCGAGGATGTCGCGCGCCAGCACGGCGGCATCCGAATCGGTCTTGGTCACGAAATGCGCGACGCCGTTGCGGTCGTGGACCGTCGGTCCACCGAGCTTTTCGGCCGAGACCTCCTCGCCCATCACTTCTTTGACCACCGCGGGACCGGTGAGAAACATCGTTCCCCGCTTGGTCATGATCACGAAGTCCGTCAATGCCGGGGAGTACGAACCCCCGCCGGCCGACGCGCCGCAGATGATCGAGATCTGGGGCACCTTGCCGGAAAGCCGGACGTGCTCGCGGAAGATGCGGGCGTAACCGCCAAGGGCGGCAATGCCCTCTTGCATGCGGGCGCCGCCGGACTCGATGAAGCCGACGACGGGAGCCTTGGCACGCCCGGCCAGTTGGAGGACACGGACAATCGAGTCGGCGTGAGCTTCGCCGAGTGAGCCACCGAGGTAGGACGGGTCCTGCGCGTAACAGAAGATCGGCCGGCCATCGACTCGTCCGGTGCCGGTGACGACGCCGTCGCCGGCACGGGCACGCCCGCCCATGCGGCTTGAGCGTACGTCGCTACGCAGCAGGGTCAGCGAACCGGGATCGCAAAGGGCTTCAAGGCGCTCGATAGGTGACAAGCGGTCATCAGTCGCCGGATCGGCCGGCAGTCTCTCCGGCGCCACGCGCGCGGGATCGGTCAGCATTTCGCTCATGTCCCCTCCATCACCAGGACTGCGTTGTGCCCGCCGAATCCGAAGGAATTCGACAACGCGATCGGCTTGCGCCCGTTGACGTTCAGCGGCTTTGGCTTCTGCGGTACGTAGTCGAGATCGAGATCTTCTTCGGCCTGCTCGTAGCCGAGGGTCGGCGGCGCCACGCGCTCTTGCAGCGCGTAGAGCGTGGCGATCGCCTCCACTGCGCCGGCGGCGCCGAGCAGATGGCCGATCGCCGACTTCGTGGACGACACCGGAATCCGTTTCGCGTCGTCGCCGAGCGCACGCTTGAGGGCCACCGTCTCCGCGCGGTCGTTGAGCGGCGTTGACGTCCCGTGGGCGTTGATGTAGTCGATCTGCGACGGCTCGATGCCGGCGTCGCCGAGCGCGACGGTGATTGCGGCGGCCGCGCCCCGGCCCTCGACTTCAGGAGCGGTCAAGTGATGAGCGTCCGACGTGGTGCCATAGCCGATGAAGCGCCCGAGGATCGTCGCCCCCCGCGCCTTGGCCGCTTCTTCTTCCTCAAGGATGAGGATGCCGGCGCCCTCGCCCATGACGAAACCGTCGCGGCGCGCGTCGAACGGCCGCGAGATGCCCGAATCGGAGGTCGCGTCCAGCGCGGCGAAGGCGGCAATCGAAAGCGGCGTGAGCGCAGCTTCGGCGCCGCCGGTGAGCACCGCGTCGGCTTCCCCGTACTGGATCATGCGCATCGCCGTGCCGATCGCATGCCCGGCGGCCGCACAGGCGGAGACCGTGCCGAAGCTCGGTCCCCGGAACCCGTAACGCATCGCGAGAACGCCGGAAGCCGCGTTGCCCATCATCAGCGGCACCGACAGCGGCGGCACCTTCTCGGGGCCGGCTTGAAGGAGCATCGTCTGACCGTGCTCCATTGTCGCCAGGCCCCCGATGCCGGTGCCGACCACCGTGCCGACCCGCGCGGGGTCGTAGGGCTGCTCGTCGTCCCAGCCCGCTGAAGCGATCGCCTCGTCACCCGCGACCATCGCGAGCTGCGTGAAGCGGTCGGCCCGGCGCGCCTCTTTCTTGGAAAGGTGCGTGGTGGGCTCGAAATCGCTGCAGGGCGCTTCCCCGCCCTGGATGCCGACTTCGCCGGCCATCCAACGATCGAAGAGGAGTCGCGCGCCGAGCCCGAGAGGGTGGACGGCGCCGACGCCGGTGACGACGACTTTGCGCATCAGGAGCGGCTCACCACCAGGTCGACGGCTTCGCCGACGGTCTTGATCTTCGCGACGTCCTCGCCCTTGAGCGCGACGCCGAACTCCTCTTCGATCACTTGCGAGAGCTCCGCGAGGTCAAGCGAGTCGACGTCGAGGTCCTCAAAGGTGGCGTCACGAGTGATGTCTTCCGGCTCGACGCCGAACTGCGGCAGAGCCTCGCGAACGCACTTTTCTACAGCTTCGGGGGAAGCAGCCATGTTCTCGTCAATCTCCTGGGTTGTCATTTCAAGCGGACATGCCGCCGTCGACGAACAATGTCGTACCGGTGATGTATGCCGCATCGTCGGAGGCAAGGAAGCGCACGGCGGCCGCTACCTCCTCGGGCTTGCCGGCCCTGCGAGCCGGGACGTGCTCTAGGGCGCGCTCCATGTGCTCGCGTGCCATGGCGGTGTCGATGAACCCCGGCGCCACGGCGTTGACCGTGACTCCACGCCGCGCGACCTCGACGGCGACCGTCTTCGTCATGCCGATGAGGCCGGCCTTCGCGGCGGCGTAGTTCGCCTGGCCGGCGTTGGCCCGCTGCCCAACGATCGACGCGATGTTGACGACGCGGCCGTGGCGCTGTCGCGCCATGCGCCTGACCGCCTGCTGGGTCAGGCGAAAGGCGGCCGTGAGGTTCGTGGCGATGACGCGGTCCCAGTCCTCCGCGGACATCTGGATGGCGAGCCCGTCGGCTGTGATGCCGGCGTTGTTGACGACGCAGCCGACGGCACCGAAGCGCTCCTCGAGCGGGGTGAAGAGGTCAAGCGCCGGGTCGAGGACGTTGCCTTGAAGGACGATCCCTTCAGTGCCTGCCGCCTTGACAGCCTCGAGCGTCGCGTGGGCTCCGGCCTCGTCGTTGAGGTGGTTGATGCCGACGTTCCAGCCGCCCTGAGCGAGCGCCGCGGCAATTGCAGCGCCGATCCCGCTCGACGCTCCGGTGACGAGCGCCGCTCCCTGGGGCATTTCAGTCGACCTCCCATTCCATTACGCCCGCGCCCCACGTGAATCCAGCCCCGACGCCACCGAGCAGCACCTTATGCCCACGGCGCAGGCGACCGTCGGCGCGTAGCAGAGACAGCGCCAGCGGGATTGAGGCAGCCGACGTGTTGGCGGTCTCGGCGACGTAGTCGGCGACCTTGTCCGGCCCCAGCTCGAGGCGCTCGGCGACCGCGGCGAGGATGCGTGCGTTGGCCTGGTGGTAGACGAACAGGTCGATGTCGTCGAGCGTGAGCCCGGCCTCGTGGACCGACGCCTCCGTAGATTGCGACAGCGCATTGACGGCCGCCCTGAACGTCGAGACGCCGTCCATGACGAAGTACGGCCGCTCCCGGGGGACCACGATGCACTGGGCGAGTGAGCCGTCGTTGTAGAGCTTGATCGGCCCGATGCCCGAGCCCTCGCGCGACGGCCCAACGACGCACGCCGCGGCGCCGTCACCGAATATCGCGGCGGTGTTCTTGTCGTCAGGGTCGGTGATGCGCGTCAGGACCTCGGCGCCGATGACCAGCACAGTCTCGGCCCGATGCGACTCAACGTGCGCCGCGGCGGTTGACAGCGCAGCGACGAAGCCCGTGCACGCGGCGCCCACGTCAACGGCGCCGACACCCTGGTCCATGTTCAGCGCGTGGGCGACGACCGGCGCGGCGTTCGGGCAGAGGTCGTCCTGACTCATCGTCGCGACCAGGACCATGTCGACTTCGGCGGCGCCGACTCCGGCGTCGGT
>JADDQZ010000081.1:22094-53374 GCA_016781085.1 Actinomycetota bacterium | reverse complement strand
AGCGTCTCGCCTTCCGCCGCGCGGCGGCGCGAGTGCACGCCGGTGCGCCGGACGATCCACTTGTCGTCGACGCCGAGTCGCTCGGCGATCGTGGCGTTGGGAACGACTTCGTCCGGCAGGTAATGGCCCATGCCCCGTATGCCGGCCGTGCGCAACGTCCGCGCACGAGCGGCGGCAGGGGCCGGGCGGGGAGCGGGGGCGTCAAGCATTCGCGGGCTCCTCGAAGCGCGGCGATTGGCCGGTGATTCCCGGCGTGATCCGCTTGATCAGGCGAGCCAGCACCTTGCCCGGCCCGACGTCGACGAAAGACTGGGCGCCGGCGTCGCGCAGTGCGAGCACGGTCTCGCGCCAGCGGACCGGCCGCGCTAGGTTCGCGGCGAGCTCGTCCCGGACGTCGGTGAACGGGGCGGCGGTAGCGCAGGAGAAGACGGGGAAGCGCGCCTCGCCAAGCGTCACTTCCTCCAGCGCGGCCCGGAAGGGCGCGACCGCGGCCTGCATCGCCGGCGAGTGAAAGGCGGCCGCGACATCAAGCGGCATCGCGCGCAGGCCACGCTCGTCAGCGTCGGCTTGCGCCCGCGCCAGCGCGTCACGCGAACCGGAAAGGACGACTTGTCCCGGCGCGTTGTCGTTGGCGACCGTGACTCCGGCGGTGTCGGCGATGGCTTGGGCGTCGGCGGGTTCGCCACCGACCAGGGCCAGCATCGAGCCGTTGTCGTCGGCTTCGGCCATCAATCGCCCGCGCTTTACAACAAGGGTCAGGCCGTCGTGAACCGACAGAAAGCCCGCCGCGGCGAGCGCCGCGAGCTCGCCCAAAGAGTGACCGGCGGCGGCGACGGGCCGCACTTCGATCTGCTGCCACGCCGCGACGCTCGCGCAGAAGATCGCCGGCTGAGCGAATCGCGTGCTTTCTTCCACGCGCGCGAACGGATCTTCGCCTACCAGCTCGATGCACCGCTCGAGCAAGTCCGGCGAGAAGCGCTCGACGAAGTCGCGCATACCAGGTGTCTGGCTGCCTTGACCGGGAAAGAGGACGGCCGGCGCAGAGCTGTCGATCGTGATGCTCACATGACTCAGGTACTCCGCCCTACCGCCGTCCATACGCGGATTGCTCTTGCTACCCCCCGAACGGGGGGGTACGAACGTCCAGTTGGGGGTGTCTGTCTCAGGCGATCAAGCCGAGCCGCTGCGCCTTTTGCACCGCTTCGGCCCTATTACGCGCACCGAGCTTGCGATACAGCGACGAAGTGTGCTCCTTGACTGTGTGCGGCGACAGGTACAGATTCGCCGCGATCTCGCGGTTGGTGGAGCCGCGTGCGACGAGGTCGAGGACTTCGCGCTCGCGGTCGGTCAGCGGCGGCCCGGGCGGCGATTCCTGTGGACGGAACACGCTCATGCCCAAGCCGACCATGCGCACAGCGGCCGCGATGTCGGCCGCCGGCCAGTCCTTGGAGACGAACCCCGCCGCGCCCGCCGCCTTGGCGGCGTTGGGAAGGATCCGCCCGGCGCCGGAGATCAAAAGGACGCGTGTGCTGGGAGACGCCGCCCGCAATTGCTCGCAGATCTCCGCGCCAGATTCCTCCCCCATGAAGAGATCGACGAGCGCGACGTCGGGACCGTAGCGGCGCGCCAGCGCGAGTGCCTCATCGCCAGAGCGAGCGCTCAAGCAGCGCTCGACCCACGGCTGCTCGCCGAGCATCAGGCGAAAGCCCCAGTGCACGACCTCGTGATCGTCGACGACCAGCACGCGAAGCTGGCGATCGCCCGTCGCCAGCGACAGCCCGGCGGGCTCGGAATCAGATCCCGTCAAGCGGCACCGCCAGACGCACACGCCATGTCTCCGGCTCCCGCTCGCCGAACTCCACGATGCCTCCTGCCTGCAGCGCTTCGAGCGCGGCCAGGCGCAATCCCATTCCGAGCTTGCGCTTCGCCCGGATCCTGACGCCGTCGTTGACGACTTCCATCACCAGGGCCCCTTCCTGGTGTGACAAAGCCACTTCGACGCGTGAGGGATGAGCGTGCTTGTGTGCGTTGCGAACCGCTTCGGCCAGCACGGACTGCGCCAGCGGCTCCAATTGCGACGGCACTTTCACGTTGGCAGCGCCGGGGGCGAGCACGAGCCCGAGATCCGGGTGCTCGCGGCGCAAGCGCTGAATTTCTTCCAGCAGCGTCGTCTGGGTTTCCGGAGACGAGCGCCCCAGCGGCCGCTGCAACGCACGCCGCAGATCCTTGAGCGCTGCTTGCAGTTCCGACGAGCAGCGACTGCGCGCCTCGCCGTCGAGATCGGTGTTCGACGACAGCACCAGTGACACCCCGAACAAGCGCTGGATAACGCTTTCGTGGACGTCGCGCGCGAGGTCGATCCGCTCCCCCAGCTCGCGCGCCTTCGATTGCTGGCGTGTCGCGATGCGGGCGACGTTGACCAAGCCGGCCGTCTTGCCGAGCGTCCAGAGCAGATGACGCTCTTCGTCGGAAAGCGGCCGCGGACCAGGGCCGCGGTCGCAAAGGATGACGCCATTCCACAATCCGCCGGCGGCGAGGGGTGTGCAGACGAGCGTCCAATTGCCGTGCAACAGCTCGCGGAAGCGCTCGGGCACCTCGGCTCCGTCGACTTGATCGATTTCGATCACGCGGTCTTCTTCGAGCGCGCGTCGTGCGAGCGGAGCCGATTCGACGGTGAAGAGCTCGTCGGCGAAGACCGCCAGATCAAGGTTGTGGGCGCCGACGGCGCGCACCCGCCGGCGCGCCTCGTCGTAGCGGAAGATGATCGCCCGGTCCATGTGTGCCAGGCGGCACACCGCCTCGCACAAGCGGCTGTAGAAGGCGTCCGAAGATCCGCTTTCCTGCACCCGGGAAAGCAGCTCGACGAAAACCTCGAGCGTGTCGATCGGCACCCCACTGCGCGTGGCATCACCGAGTTGCTGTCTGTTGTTGATCTCCTCGAGCGCCACCTGCTCCTCCCCGCTCAGACGCTACCCCCTTGGGGGCAATTTCAGATCGGCGGTCGAGCGCCATACCCAACCGGCCCTCGAGTTGGTGGCGACCGATCGATAGGGAAGATGAAGAGCGGATAAGCCGCCAGAAGCCTTGAACTCTTGAAGCTACGCGACGCGGACGGCCTGTTCGCCGAGTTGCACGATGTCCCCGGCCTTCAACTGACGACCGCGTCTAGTGTCGGGCTCTCCGTTGACGCGGACTTCACCCGACGCTAGTGCGGCCTTCGCTTCGCCGCCGGAGCCGACCAGTCCCGCCAGCTTGAGTAGTTGTCCCAGCCTGATCGCGCCGCCACGGACTGCGACGTCGCGTACTGCGACGTCATTGAGCTCCGGATCTTCGCCGTCGCTCACGGCGCCGCAGCCTGCGACGCGGCCACCGCGAGCTGGTCAGCGCGGTCGTTGAGCGCCTTGTGAGCGTGCTGGGGTCCCGTCTCATGCCCGCGCACCCAGTGCCAGCGAACTTTCTCGTGGCGGCCGATCTGCGCTTCGAGTGCCTTTACGAGATCCTGGTTCTTGACGGGATCGCCGCCGGCTGTCTTCCAATCGCGGCGCTTCCAGCCTTGGATCCACTTCGTCATCGAGTCGAGCATCAAACGTGAATCGGTGACGATGCACGCGCGACTGCCGGCGGGGAGCGCGCGCAGGCCCTCGATCGCCGCCGTGTACTCCATCCTGTTGTTCGTGGTGTCAGGCGAGCCGCCGGACAGTTCGAGCGGCTCGGTACCTTCGCGCACGACAATCGCCGCCCAGCCACCCGGACCGGGGTTGCCCCGGCAGGCGCCGTCGGTCCACACCAGCGCCTCCCCCGGCTGCGCCTCAACGGGAGCCTCGGCAGTGGGACGGCGACGGCGGGACTGGGCAGCAGGCATGAAGCCAGATCTTACGGAGCCGCCCCGACGAGTCTCGATGTCTGCGTCCGACTTGGCTAAAAGCGAGGGTCAAGCCCTGGACGCGATGCGCCGATGCAGTCCTTGAGCGGAAATAGCCACCGCTCCGCTCTCTCTCCTCTTGCGTTTCGAGCCCCGTCTCCCCCCGGGGCTCGAAACGTTTAAGACACCTCTGCGGTCGCGGGCAAGGGTTTTCCGTGCCGGTGATCGCCAGCCGGTGCCCCTCGCGGGCCACACGCTCGCATCAGCCGGGTGCTTGCGATCGGACGATGACTCCCTCCCCGGCCGCCAGCCGAATCGCGCCCGCGCGGCGCGGCGCGGCACGCTCGGGATGCGTCTGCAAGACGACCGTCCCCCCACCCGCGTCGAATTCCGTCTCCTCGCCGTGCGATCCGAGATTCAGGGCGACGAGTATCCGGACCGAGCCCGCCGCGCGTTCGTAGACGAAGAGGTCATCAGTGGCCGCGACGGTCCGATAGCCGCCGATGGACAGAGCCGGCTCGGACCGGCGCAACGCCAGCAACCTCCTGTAGAGCGTCAGCAGCGAGCTCGAGTCCACACGTTGGGAGGCGACGTTGACCGAATCGGCATCGCGGGCAAGCGGTAGCCAGGGTTGCGCTTGAGCCACACAGAACCCGCCGTGCGGCGTCTCGTCCCACTGCATCGGAGTGCGAACGGGGTCGCGCCCAAGTCCTTTGCCGGGAACGCGCCGCTCCCAGGGGTCTTGGACGAGCTCCGCCCCGATCTCCACGTCCTGCATCCCGATCTCGTCGCCGTAATACAGCGTCGGAGTGCCGCGTAGCGTTAGAAGCAGCATGGCCGCCGTACGAACGTGCCGCTGCCCGAGCCGAGTGGCCAGGCGCGACCGGTCGTGGTTGCCGAGCACCCAGTTCGGCCAGGCATTTGTGGGCAGTGCCGCCTCGTAGGACTCCACGAGGGCAGCTACCGCCGCCGGTTCCCACGGTGTCTTGAGTAGATGGAAGTTCGCCGGCAAGTGCACGCCCGAGTCGTAGTACGCCATCAAGCGCTCGATCGGGAGGTGAAGCTCACCGATCAGGACTCGCTCGCGCCCATCCTTCTGAGCCGCCGAATCGACGGTGGCGCGTAGCCAGCGCGCTACGTCCTGAACTTCGGGACGGTCGGTGGTGAACACGGGAATCAGGGCGTCGTAGGGATCCTCGCCCTCCCACCAGTCTGGATTGGGCAAGTTGTCGCGCCACAGGCGGTCTTTGATGGTCTGTCGCAGCGCGTCGATCCGAAAGCCGTCGGCGCCGCGATGACACCAGAACTCCATGACGTCTCGCATCGCGGCACGGACGCCGGCGTTGCGCCAGTTGAGGTCCGGCTGCTCCGGGAGATAGGCGTGGTAGTACCACGCTCGCGCGCGCTCGTCCCACGACCACGCGCTGCCGCCGAACACGCTCACCCAGTTGTTCGGCGCTTGCTCCGGGGAGCCGTCGTGCCATAAGTACCAGTCGCGGCGAGTCCCGTCGCGCGACGCCGAAAACCACGGGTGTTCGATCGACGTGTGGTTCGGAACGTAGTCGAGGATCAGCTTGATCCCCAGCCGCCGGGCTTCGGCGACCAGCCGGTCCCAGTCCTCGAGCGTCCCGAATTGCGGGTCGACGTCGCAGAAGTCGGCAACGTCGTACCCGAAGTCGGCCATCGGCGACCGGTAGAACGGCGACAACCAGATCGCGTCGACACCGAGCCACGCGAGGTAGGCCAGCCGCCGCCGGATTCCTTCGAGGTCGCCGACGCCGTCACCGTCGGAATCCTGAAAGGAACGCGGATAGACCTGGTAGATCGTTGCGCGCTGCCACCACGCCGAGCCGGTCACGACGCCGCCCGAGAGCACAGGAAGCCGGCGATCAGGTTGAGCACTCATAAGGGCGGTCGTGAAGCAGACGACTGAAACCGTGGCGCGGCGACAACCGCGCCACGGTCTCCTGCCAGCGAAACCTCCGCAATCCGCGAGCTGCGGCTGCGGACGGCTCGACTCAGGCGATGCCCGCGGTCTCGCGCTCCTCGTTGGCCATCACGACGCGCTCGTTCGGCACGCAGTGCGTCATCTCCATGCCGGAGACGTCGCGCGGACCGTTGTTGCCGAGATTCGCGCGCCGACGCTCGTCCTCTTCGGACAGCGTCTGGCTTGCCAGCGGCTTCAATCCCCGGACGTCGTCGACCGAGATGCCGATGCCTTCGCCGACTCGCAATCCCAGCTCGTCCTCGCAGAGCAGGAGGTGCCAGACCATTCGTTCTTGAATCGGGCGATCGCACTGCGACAGCGCGTCGACGAGGTTGCGCACCAGGTCGTCCTTCTCCCACTGCTCCGACAGCTGGTAGCGCTCGCCGGCCTGGCGGTAGTCCTCCGTGCGCGGGATGCGCTTGCGCGTCAGGCGGCCTTGGACGACCGGGCCCTGCTCGTCGTGCGTCGGGTACTGACCTTCACGCAGGCCGCCGGTGATCGACGGCTCGTAGTTGACGTGCGGGTTCTCGCCGACGTCGTCACGGCCGTAGGACATCTGGCCGCCCTGCTGGTTGGTGCGCGTCGGCACCTTCGGCCGGTTGACCGGGAGTTGGAGGTAGTTCGGGCCGACGCGGTAGCGCTGGGTGTCTGAGTACGAGAAGGTCCGGCCGACGAGCATCTTGTCGTCGGAGAAGTCCAGGCCGTCCACGAGCACGCCCGTCCCGAAGGCAATCTGCTCGTTGTCGGTGAAGAAGTCAGACACGTTGCGGTCGAGCACCATGCGCCCGACGCGGCGCAGCGGGAACTGCTCTTCTGGCCACACCTTGGTGTCGTCGAGTGGGTCGAAGTACAGCTCCGGATGCTCGTCGTCGGACATGATCTGCACGCTCAACTCCCACTCGGGGTAGTCGCCGGCCTCGATCGAGTCGTAGAGATCCTTGGTGTGGGCACCCAGGTCCTGAGCCTGCACGGCGGCCGCGTCAGCGGCCGTCCACGACTTCACGCCCTGCTTGGGCATCCAGTGATATTTGACGAGCACCGACTCGCCGTCGGCGTTGATCCACTTGTAGGTGTTGACGCCGAAGCCCTGCATGTGCCGGTAGCTGGCCGGAACGCCCCGTGGGCTGAATACCAGCGAAACCATGTGCATGGACTCGGGCGTCTGGGAGATGAAGTCGAAGGCGCGGTTGGCTTCCTGGCGGAAGGTCACCGGATCGGGCTTCTGCGAGTGGATGAAGTCCGGGAACTTCACGGCATCGCGGATGAAGAAGACGCCGAGGTTGTTGCCGACCAGGTCCCAGTTGCCGTCTTCGGTGTAGAACTTCACCGCGAAGCCGCGCGGGTCGCGCGCCGCCTCGGAGGAGTCGCGGCCGCCGGCGACGGTGGAGAAGCGCAGCGCGACGTCGGTGCGCTTGCCTTTTTCCTGGAAGAGCTTGGCGCGCGTGTACTTGGAGATCGGCTCTTCGCCGCAAGTCCCGTACGCCTCGAAGTAGCCGAAGGCAGTGGTTCCGCGGGCGTGCACGACACGCTCCGGAATGCGCTCACGGTCGAAGTGGGAGATCTTTTCCAGGAAGTGGTAGTTCTCGAGCGTCGCGGGACCACGGGCTCCGACGGTGCGCTGGTTCTGGTTGTCGTAGATGGCGTGGCCCTGGCGATTCGTCAGGACACGGCGGTCGTCGCCTTCTTCGGGCGGCTGGCTCGCGACATCAGTCATGCGCTGCTCCTTGCTTCGTTTCCTTGCCGTCGGAGGACAGCTCCGAGAATAAGAATGCGGCCGGCTCGGCTCAGCCATACAGCTTGTCCTCGTACTCCTCGAGCATCCGCCGCGCGCTGAATTGCGGCGCGAGCCCGCGCATCGAGGCGCGAACGCGCGTCAACCAGGCGCTCGGCGGGGCGTCGCCTTCGCGTTCGTAGAACGTGGGCACCACTTCTTCTTCGAGCAAGCGCAATAGCTCCGCTGCGTCGCGCGCGTCCTGCGCGCCCTGGTCGAAGTCCAAGGCGCCCGACAGCGCCCAGCCGTTGTTGCCGTCGTAGGCCTCGTCCCACCAGCCGTCGAGCACGCTGAGCTGCAGACCACCGTTGACGACGTTCTTCATCCCGCTGGTTCCGCTGGCTTCCAGCGGCGGCCGGGGGACGTTCAGCCACACGTCGCAGCCCTGCACCAGTCGCGCTGCCATCCCAAGGTCGTAGTCGTCGAGGAAGACGACGTTGGCGTTGACGCGCGGATCGCCCTTGCCGGAGAAGAGCGCCTGGATGAAGCGCTTGCCCTCGTCGTCGCGTGGGTGGGCCTTGCCGGCGATCAACACCTGCACCCGGCGTTCGCCGCCGAGTAGCCGCAGCGTCCGCTCCACGTCGTACATCAGCAGGTGCAGCCGCTTGTAAGTAGCCACGCGGCGAGCGAATCCGAGCGTCAACGCGTCCGGAGAGAAAGTCTCTGCTGCCGCTATGGCGTACTGGCGCGACTCGCCCCGGCTGAGCCGGTTGCTGACGCTGCGCTCTCGCACCCATTCGACCAGGTCTGCGCGCTGCTGTCGGCGGACCGCCCACAAGTCCTCGTCGGAGATCTGATCGACCGCCGCCCAAGTCGCCGGATCAGATACGCGGTCCTGCCAGCCCTCGCCGAGCGCTCGATCCAGCAGCTCCCACATCGGGCGGCCGACCCACGTCGGCAGATGCACCCCGTTGGTGACGTGGGTGATCGGCACTTCTGCAACCGGGCGACCAGGCCACAGCTGATGCCACATCTCGCGCGCCACCTCGCCGTGACGGCGGCTGACGCCGTTGGCGGCCCTGCTGGAGCGCAGCGCGAACTGCGTCACTCCGAACGGCTCTTCAGAAGCCTCGGGATGCGTACGCCCTCGGCTGACCAGAGATTGGGGATCGACTCCCAGGGCTCCGGCGACTCCCCTCAGCATGTGGGCGACTTGATCGGCTGGATAGGTGTCGTTGCCCGCGGGCACCGGCGTGTGAGTGGTGAAGATCGCCTTGGCACGCGCTGCGTCGAACGCTGCCTCCAGCCCGTCGTGATCACTGCTGCCGTTGCCGCCGTTGGCCGCCTGCGTGACTCGCGCGAGCTCAAGCGAAGCGAAAGCGGCGTGACCCTCGTTGAGATGGATCATGCCGGGGTCGATTCCCATCGCTTCCAGCGCGCGGATGCCGCCGATCCCCAGCAATGCGTACTGGGCGAGCCGGTAGTCGGGATCGCCGGTGTAGAGCCGCGCGCTGATCCAGCGAGAAGCGAAGTCGTTTTCCGGCCGGTCGACGTCGAGCAGGTACAGCGGCACACGACCGACGGCGACCTTCCAAATCTGCGCTGTCAGCTCCACGTCTCCGATGGGCACCGTGATCAGCAGCGGTGCACCGTCATCGCCACGAACCAGCGCGGCCGGCGTGCGGTCGGGATCCGTACTGACCCAGTACTCGTGCTGCCATCCGCTCAGATCGGTGCGCTGGCGGAAATAGCCCTGCCGGTAGAGCAAGCCCATCGCCACCATCGGCAACGCCATGTCGGAAGCTTCTTTGAGGATGTCGCCCGCGAGGGCTCCGAGCCCGCCGGAGTAGATCGGCAAAGACTGATGCACCGCGTACTCGGCGCAGAAGAAGGCCAGCGGCCGCTTGGGGTCAAGCGGCCCACTGCGCGCCGGGCGGGCAAGGTCGGCTTCGATCGTGCCCCACACCTCGCCCGCAGACCGCAGGAAATCGTCATCGCTGGCGGCACGCTCGATGCCTTGAGCGGACGCCTCGCGCAACAACCGCACCGGATTGGATTTACAAAGCTTCCAGCGCTCCTGGTCGATCGACGAAAACAGCTCTGCGCCGCCAGGAGTCCAGCTCCAGCGATAGTTGTACGCGATGCTCGCTAGCACGCTCAGCGGCTCGGGCAGCCTGCGCGCGAGCGCGTCGGCCGCCTTGGTCAGCTCATCATCGGGACCGCTCATGTGCGCTCTCCTACCCGGGTGCCTTGCTCGTACGCCAACTCAGGCCTCGCACTAAAACTCATGCCGCCGTCCATCAGGCCGCTCGGGCGATTTCTGACTGGTGGTCGCGGGCGGACGCCGGCGCTTTTGTCTCGCGCTTGGCCCCGCGGTCGAAGATCGTGAAGACCGCCGGCACGATCACCAGCGTGAGCAGCGTCGCGGTCAACAGACCACCGATCACGACGGTGCCGAGCGATTGCGAGATGATGCCTCCCTCGCCGGAGATTCCGATGGCCAGCGGCAGGAGCGCCGCGATCGTTGCCAGCGCCGTCATGAGGACGGGACGCACGCGCAGCCGGGCCGCTTCGCGCAGCGCCTCGTCGCGCTCGTAACCCTCCCGCCGCAGCCGCAGCGCAGTGTCGACGAGCAGGATCGAATTGGCGACGACGATGCCGATCAGCAGCAACTGCCCGATCATCGCCGGCAGCCCGAGCGCCCGGCCGGTGACGATCAGCGCTATCAGGCTGCCGATAGTGGAGAAGAGGATCGGCGCGAGGATGGTGATCGGCTGCGTGATCGACCCGAAGAAGACGACGAGCACTAGGTAGACGAGCACGATGGCCACTGCCATCGCGATGCCGAGATCACGGAACATGTCTTCGATGAACGACGCTTCGCCTTCGTAGGAGACCTCTATGCCCTTGAGATCGAGGTCGGCGATCTCGCCGCGGATCTCCTCGATACGAGCGTTGGTGTCTTCAGCGTCGATCCGGCCCGTCGTGATAGACGAGAGATCACCGTCGACGCGAAATACCTGGGCACGAGTGGTGCGCTCGACCACGTTGGCCACATCGCCGATCCGCAGCGGGCGCGCGATCGGCGCCACGGCGGGCGCTGCGGCTCCGGCCGCGCTCGATGAGCTCGAACCGGCGCCCGCGGGATTCGCCCCAGCCGCTGCCGCGGCTCCCCCGGAAGCGCCCAGCCTGGCAGCGCTTTCCACGGACGCTCCCGCGAGGCCGGCTGCACCGGCCCCCGGCGCGCTGGCCGGATGGGCGGCGGCCGGATCGGCAGCGGCCGCTGCGAGCGGCGGCTCAGCTCCCGCGGCGGCTGCACCCGGCACGGCCACCCCGGGCAACGGCAGGGCTTCGAGCGCCTTGGGTGAGCGCAGCAGCTTGTCCGGGAGCCGTACTTCGATGTCGAGATCGTCTCCGATCGTGCCTGCGCCGGCCGGGCGGATCAAGCCTCCCAGCGCTGCCTGGACTTGGGTGGCGGAGACAAAGCCGGGCGCGTCGGACTTCAGCCGCACCACCAGCTGCGCTTGCTCTTCCAAGACGTTGGTGTCGACTTCGTTGAGGTAAGGCTTGGATCGCGCGAGCCGGTCGATGCGCTCGGCCGCCCGCACGATGTCGGCTTCATTCTGGCCGGAGATCGTCACTTCGAACGTCCCGACGGGGGGGCCCTGCTCGACTTGCCTGACTTCGAAGCCCTCAGGAAAGCGCTTCTCGCCGAAGGCCCGCAATTTCTCCACGGACTGCTCGACGGGAGCGTCTTCCGTCAAGTTCATGAATAGCGTGGCCCCGCTGTTGACCGCCACGGGATCGCCGGTGAAGGCCGCTTCGCCCGCCGACACCTGAAAGTCCTCGACGCCTTCCACTTCCGCCATCTCGGCTTCCAGCGGCTTGACCAGCTCTTGCAATCGCCCCGTGCTCGTTCCCGGCGCGACTCGCACCGTCCCGAAGACCCGGTTGGTCCCGCTGTCGGGCAGGAACTGGATCGGCACCAATCCGGCCGCCACGCCGCCAAGGGCCGAGCCGAAGAGCACGATCGCCGCGAGGATCGTCACCAGGCGGTGACGCAAGCCGAAGCTGGTGGCCGGCGTCACCAGGCGCGACAAGCGCGACTCGCGCTCTTGCCCAGCGCTGGCCGGGGGCCGCAGAAGCATCGCTCCCAACACTGGGATCACCGTGACCGCGACGACGAAGGAGGCCAGCAGGGCGACCACCACGATCACCGAGAAGGAGAAGAAGATCTCCGAGATGAAGCCGCCGATCAGCCCGATCGGCAGGAACACGGCCGCCGTGGCGATCGTCGAGGACCCGATCGCCACCGACACTTCCGACGTGCCGCGAATCGCCGCCTGCACGCGTGTCTCGCCGCGCTCGAGGTGCTTGTAGATGTTTTCCAGCACGACGATCGCATCGTCGATCACGCGTCCGATGGCGATCGTCAGCCCGCCCAGGGTGATGATGTTCAACGACAGGCCCAGGACCCACGCCGCCAGGAGCCCGAAGACGATCGACGTCGGAATGGAAGCCGCCGCGACCAGCGTCGGGCGGGCCGAGCGCAGGAAAGCGAAGATCACGACCACGGCGAAGAGGGCGCCGAGGATGCCCTCGAGCAGCAGCCCGCGGATCGACTTCTTGATGTCTGAACCGGTCTCGAAGAGGGTGGTGACGTTCTCGGCGCCCAACTGCTTGCGAGCCGGCTCGAGCTTCTGGTCGGCGGCTTCGGTGATCGCCACTTCGTCGGCGCGATCGGTCCGGTAGACGTTCAGCGTGATCGCCGGCCTTCCGTTGGTACGCGCGAACGATTCACCTGAATTAGCGATCAGCGAGACGCGGGCGACGTCGCTCAACCGCTGCCCGTCGGCAATCTCGAGCCGGCGTAGATCACGCAACTTCTGACCGGTGGTGGCTTCGATCACCAGCGGAGTCACGGCGCCCCCGCTACGAACGGCGCCGACCGGCTGATTGGAAACCGCCGAGCGGATCTGTGCGGCCAGGACCGTGGGATTGACGCCTGCCTCGAGCGGGCCGCGCTTGAGCTCGACTTGCACTCGCCGCGTGACGCCGCCCGCAAGCTCGACCCGCGCGACTCCCTCGATCGTCTCCATCTCGTCGCGAACGTCTTCGGCCACGCGGCTCAATTGGAGCCGGTCACCGGATGTCGAGATCGAGGCATTGAAGATCGGCTGGTCGGCGAACCCGCCACCGGCTTCGAGCTGCTCGGCTTCCTCGGGCAGCGGCACTTCGTTCATCGCGGCGAGGATGTCTTCGCGCATCTCGGCGGCGTCGGTTCCGTACGCCAGCTGGATGAAGACCTGAGCCTGCCCTTCGCTGGCGATCGTCTGGACGCCCTCGATGTCTTCCAGCGAGCGGACGGCGCGCTCGAGTGGCTGGGTCACTCGCTCGTCGATCTGCTGGGCCGAGAGGCCCGCAGCCGACGTGTTCACGACCAGGAAGGGAAAGTCGACCGGCGGGAAGTACTGCTGCCGCAGCTGGGTCGCCCCGAGCGCTCCGGCAAGCACGATCAGCACGGTGGCCAAGAGCACCACGGAGCGGCGCGCGAGACACCAGCGGACGATCGCGTTCAAGAGAGCAGCAGTCCTTTCAGAAAGACGTACAGCGAAGCCAGGCGCCGTGATCTTATGAGCGGGGTGGT
Source organism: Actinomycetota bacterium (assembly GCA_016781085.1). Classification (GTDB taxonomy): domain Bacteria; phylum Actinomycetota; class Thermoleophilia; order Solirubrobacterales; family Solirubrobacteraceae; genus LC5-1. The sequence continues at coordinate 40,167 of JADDQZ010000081.1, read as the reverse complement.
CCGCGCGCGCGCCCGTTTCGTATCCCCATAGAAGTGGCTGCCGGTTCGCGCGACGAGATTCCTCGAGAGCTGCCTCGGGCCGCGCGCTTGGCGCGCATCCTCGAGCGTGACGGGGCCGAGTGCGTCTGGTGCAGGCGGCCGCTTGCGCGCGGACACCACGACGCTTCGCTCGAGCATGTCGTGCCAAAGCTCAAGGGCGGCCCGGCGTGGCCGGAGAACGAGGTTTGCGCTTGCCGTGATTGCAACCGCGCGCGCGGCCACACTGCCCCGGCCGCTTGGCTGGACGCGTGCGAAGCCCGGGGGCTTCAGCCGCGGCGGGACGTCATCGTCGTAAGTCTCCTGAAGCTGCGCGCCGCGATCGAGCAGCACGGCGGCCAGCGCCGCGCCCGCCCCTATCTCGCCGGACAGCTCCGGCGCATGGGCTTGAGCTGACCGTCCTTCGCCCCGTCACGCGATGCGGCATAGCGGGGCTTCGGCTTGACTGTCGTCACCCTCGCCCGACGTAAGGCATCTTCGTCGCCATCACTGTCATGGACTGAACGTTCGCTTCCAGCGGCAATTCGGCCATGTACATCACCGCGTCGGCGACATGGCGCGCAGCCATCACTGGCTCTGCGTTGACCGTGCCGTCCGCTTGCAGAACGCCTTGGGTCATCACCGCCGTCATCTCCGTTGCGGCGTTGCCGACGTCGATCTGCCCGCACGCGATGTCGTACGGCCGGCCTTCCAGCGCGATCGACTTGGTCAGTCCGGTCATCGCGTGCTTGGTCGCCGTGTAAGCCGCCGCGCGTGGCCGTGGGGCATGGGCGGATATCGAGCCGTTGTTGACGATGCGCCCACCTTGGGGTTGCTGATCCTTCATGACTCGGAAGGCCTCGCGGGCGCAAAGGAAGGCCCCGGTGAGATTGGTGGAAACCACGGCCTCCCACTCGGAGAGCTCGAAGTCCTCAAACGGCGCGGAGCGGCCGAAGATCCCCGCGTTGTTGAACAAGAAATCAATCCGGCCGAGATCATCCCGAGCTTGCGAGAACAAACGCTTCACCGACGACGGGTCGGTGACGTCACATTTGATCACCATGCCCCGGTCTGCGGCCGCACCGGATCCGGCGAGCGTTTCGCGTAGCGGTTCGTCGCGGCGGCCGGCAAGTACCACGAGCCATGAGCCCGCGAGCAAGGAAAGCGCGACCTGGCGGCCGATACCGGACCCGGCGCCCGTGACGACTGCTACGCGCTCAGGGGCGTTCATCTCAATCTTGCCGCTTGGCGGGCCACTCGGGAAAGTGATCGAGCACCCAGGCCGTATCGAGGATCGGGCGACCGTAGGGGCGGCCCGCCACCGGCACGTACTCGCCGGTACGCGGATTCATCGGAAGGTCGCGTTCGATCGGATACCACTCGTTGTGCTCGCGGATGAGGTTATTGAGCTGCTCGAAGCGGCGTGAATCGGCATGCGCGCGCCAGCGGGCGGCGAACGACTCGGCATTTGAGCCGGCTTCATCGAGCAGCGCTTGGTAGTCGGCCGCGAGCTCACGCGTGGCTGCGGCGATGCCGCGATCGATTTCCATCACCCGCTCCATCCAGCGTGGGCGTCCGCCGATCTTCAAGTAGGCCTCGACCGACCGCTGCGCGCGGCGAGTGCGTTCGGAAAACGGCCGTCCGGCGCCCGTGTCCTCGTCAACGCCGCGCGCGAGCAGGCGCTCGACCGAGTTCATGGCGTTTTCGGGCTCTGGAACGGGATCGCCGTGCATGTGAAAGAAGCCGGAAAGGAAACCGAAGGTCCGGCGCCGGCCAAGATGGGGCGCTCCTGCACTGTAGGACCGCCCAGCGGGAACCATCCGCTCAGACCACCACTCGAGCCGGGAGTCATTCATGCCGCCGAAGAAAGAGGATTTGCCGAGCACGCTGGAGCGCTCCGAGCCCAAGATCCAGCGGACCTACGAGAAGACGCTCGACAGCGCCCACGAGCAGTACGACTCAGAAGAACGGGCGCGACGAACGGCGTGGTCGGCGGTCAAGCACGTCGCGGAGAAGCGAGGCGATCACTGGGAGCTCAAAGACGAAAAGGGCCCGTCTGACCCTCAAGCGGAACAGTCCGGGTCGACGGCACGCAAACGACCGCAGCGAGCCTACGGGGGCGTAGATGCCAACAAGGCTAAGGGCGAGTTGATGCGAGACGCTCGCGAGGCCGGGATCGCGGGCCGGAGCAAGATGACCAAAGCCGAGCTCGCGGACGCGCTGCAGAAGTTCAACGACCGGGAGACGGCAAAGGCGCGGGACTGAAGGCGTCTTGACCCGCGACCAGCGGCACGAACGCGACTTCTTCGAGCTCCTCGCGGATCAGGCGGTTGCCGTTTCGGCGCAAGCGCACCAGCCGCTGCACTTTCGCCGCCGTCGGCAGCACCATGCGCCCGCCGTCGGCCAGCTGTCTTGCCAAGGACTCTTCGGCGCCCGGCGGCGTTGCCGCGGCGACGTTGATGGCAGTAAACGGCGCATTCAGCGGATAGCCGCATGAGCCATCGCCGATCACCAGGACGACGTTGTTGATTCCTGCGGCCGTTAGCGCCTCGCCCGCTCGCTGCGAGAGCGCGGGCCTGCGCTCGATCGAAATGACCCGCGCGGCGAGCCGTGACAAGACGGCCGCGTGATAACCCGACCCGGTTCCCACGTCGAGCACGGTCTCGTGGCCTTTCAGTTCGAGCAGCTCACACATCCGGGCCACAAGCGCCGGTTGAGAAATCGTCTGCTCTTCCCCGATCGCCAATGGCTTGTTCGCCCACGCGTCTGGCCGCAGAGGCTCCGGCACGAACAACGGGCGCGGCACTTCCTCCATCGCCGCCACGACGCGGGGGTCGCCGATGCGCCTGCCGATCTCGTCGAGCAACAGTTGCGCGGCGGGATCTGAATCCATGTGCCGCCTCCTGGAAGCTAGACCGCGACCACGCTTCGCCGGGCGCCGATGGCGACCGTCGAAGCGCCGGTCCGGTGCTGATTCAGCCGGTTATGAATCCTGGAGCCGCGTGTTTAGCAACGCTTTGCACGCTTCGCCGCCCTTGCGGCTGTGCTCTTGCATGCCGCGGAAAAGCGAAGCGAGTTCGGTGTCGCCGCTCTTCTCGGCGTCGGCGGCGTACTCCTCGAGGCGCCACACGTGCTCCAGGCAAAGCTGGAGGATCGCGATCAAGTCGTAGTCCTTGTCTTTGACACCGCTGTCCGGGCCGGCCATGAATGCTCCTTCAGGTAGGGATGCGAGCAAGAGGATCCCTACCCCGGTCACCGGGAGAACAACCGTTTTTGACCGTCCTGCTCCACACTAAGCGCTGGCGGCTCAGCTCTGATCCGCCAGCTCCGGATGCTCGTCAGCCGAGCCTTTGCCCGGCCCCGCCCCTGACCACGTCGCCCCCGGGCACCGGCATGTCGCGATCTTCGGGGGTCTGAACATTGGCGTGACCGCGCGGGCGACCGTCAAGGACCGTTGGCAGGCCGCCCCCGCGCCGGTAGGTCAGCTTCACTGCTTGCTTGTTGGTCTCCGACGCGATGACGTAGACGACGCCATTGCGACGTGCCTTCCGCACCTGGCCGGCAACGGCGACCTTCAGCTGCGGCTCGGACTTGGCGATCGCCGCGGCGAGCTTGTCGGCAGCCGGGAAGGACTCGTTCTTGCGCGCGCGTGCTGTCGCCTTGGCCGCCCCGTAGGCCAGCCTCAGTGAAAGCGCAGGCGTTTCCTCGGCCAGCAACTGATTGGCTTCGGCGCTGAAGCCGAACGTCGCGAGGAGGTCGCGCCCAACGGCGCAGCCGTCGGCGGTAGCCGACACGTCGCGCGGAAGGGTGACCGACAGCGAGGAAGCGCCCGCCGGCCAGTCGACGAAGCCGCCGACGGTGCTCACGTCGAAGAAGCCGAGAGGCGGCTCATCACCCTGGCTCGTTATCACGAGCTCTGACAGGGCCTTGACACCGGCAACGCAGGCGACGGCGACACGCCGGCCCTGGACGGACCGCAGGAACGTCGAAGACGTCTCAGCGGTGGGCGCGAAGTTGACTTGCGTCCCGTTCAGGGTGGCTTGCAGGCCCGTTGGCGGCGACACCGCCGTCTTGACGTCTGCCTGCGCGACGGCTGGAGTGATCAAGGCAAAAGCCGCAAGCGTCGAGGAGACACTCCCGGCGAGCGCGGCAAGAGGGCGAGCCGGGAGTAACCGACCGGAAGCGAAAGTCGAAGCCATAGGCCAACCATAAGGGCTGACAGCCGGCGCGTGGACGGATATTCGATCGCGGAATCGCTTTCGCTTTTCGGCCCGCCCGGCCGCGGCGACGGACTCGGGTTGCTGCCGGGCGTGCCCAGTCCCCTTAAACCAGTCGAGCGGCCCGAAGGCCGCTCGCAAAGGTGGCTAGATCGCAATTTATTAGAAGAAGTCCCAGGTCGGAGAAACGCCTGGCGGCTTTCATAAGTGCCGGCCGGATGGCTGGCTGGACGATCTGCTCACTGCCTGTATCGGCAGCCAACCGACGGGACGTGAGCACTTCTTTTTGCTCGCTCAGGGGTCGCTCGACCCCGCCCCGCGCCGCTCGTGGCTACGGTCATCATCCTCAGGTCCGCGCCAACCGGAGGAGGCACTCCGGTTCGGCGCTATCCTCGATTTGCGTCGAGCGTCGGCTTGCGCCCCGCTCTACCTCCCCGTTGCGGCTCAGCTGCGCTGCGCCGTGGCCACGCCTGAAGCCCAGCTGACCTCGCCTCATGCCGCAAACCGTCCACGGCCGCCCCCTTCTTCCCGTACTCGGGGCCTTGCTCCTGGCTGCCCTGTCGTTTGCCTTGTTGCAAACCATGGTCGCGCCGGCCCTGCCCGCGATCACCAAGGACTACGAGACCACGGCCTCTACATCGACTTGGGTGATGACCGGCTTCTTGTTGTCGGCTTCGGTTTGCACGCCGCTGGCGGGAAAGCTCGGCGACTTGTTCGGCAAGGCCCGCGTGCTCACCGTGATCCTCGTGGTCTTCACGCTTGGGTCGCTGATCTGCGCCGCGGCGGACACGATCGGAGTTCTCATCGCCGGTCGGATCGTTTCGGGAGTCGCAGGCGGCGTGTTCCCGCTGGCCTTCGGGATCATCAACGACGAAGTGCCGCCCGAGCGCCGCGGCATGAGCATCGGGCTCATGTCCGCCATGTTCGGGATCGGTGGCGGCATCGGCATGCCTTTGGCCGGGGTGATTGTCGACAATGCCGATCTGTCTTGGCTGTTCCTGGTCGGCTTGCTGGCAGCACCGGCCGCCGTCGCGGTATGGAAGCTGGTGCCGCCATCTCCTCCGCGTGAGCGGACACGAGTCGACTGGCTGGGCGCGGGCGTCCTGTCGGCGGCTTTGGCGGCAATCTTGCTGGGCGTGTCGAAAGCCAACGACTGGGGCTGGACATCGGCTGCGGTACTGGGATTGATCGGCGCCGGCGTTGTGCTGTTGATCGCCTTCGCCCGGATCGAAAGCGCCACGGCGCAACCGCTGATCGAGATCCGCTTGCTGCGCGAACGAGCCGTTGCTTCGACCAACATCGCAGCGTTTCTGACGGGCTTCGCGATGTTCGGATCATTTCTGCTGATCCCCTTGTTCGCCCAGACGCCCGCCCGCGCGGGCTACGGGTTTGCCATGACCGTCACCGAGGCCGGCCTGGTGATGCTGCCGAGCGCCATCGCGATGCTGTTTGCCGGTCCGATCGGCGGCATCCTCGGAAGCCGGATCGGTTTTCGCAGCGTCCTGATGCTCGGAACCCTGCTGGCGGCGGCGTCCTTTGCCATGCTCTCTGTCCTGCACGGCGAAGTCTGGGAATTCATCGTTGCCGGACTGCTCCAGGGCTTCGGCATCTCCTTTGCTTTCGCTGCGATGGCCAACTTGATCGTCGCCGCCGTTCCGCCACGCGACGTCGGCATCGCTACCGGGATCAACACCGTCGCCCGCACGACCGGCGGCGCCTTCGGGACAGCGCTGGTCACCGCCTTGGTGACAGCCGAAACGATCCCCGGCACGGCGATCCCAACCGAAGACAGCTACACCCTGGCGTTTGCAGTCTCAGCCGTCGGCGTTCTGCTTGCTCTGGCGGCGGCGGCGAGAATTCCCTCCCACCCGGGGCAGAATTCGGTTCTGACTGGCATGGGGACGGGGCGCGGCCGCACCGAAGTCGCGCAAGCTTCAGCCGGTCGCTGAGCTGGCCGCCGAACGCAAGCGGACAGAATCCACCGCCGACCGCTTGACTGGCGCGCTTGACCGTCGCCAGTCGGCGCGCCGGTCATCACCCCGGCTGCAACGCCGCGTACGGCACGAGATACACGGCCGGATCTCCGTCGTGGCGTTGACCGCCGAGATCGAAGAGCAGTTCGTCGAAGGCAAGCTCGAGCTTGTGCGGATCCGCTGACCCGAACCACCTGACCGACAGCTCACGGACCGTGGCGATCTCGACCGGAAGGCGTCCGGCGCTTGGCTCGGGCAGCGGCTCGACGGCTGGCGTGGCCGCCGCTGCCCGCAAGACGGCCCGCAGATCCAGGTCAAGGGGCTCACCGTAGTCCCACAGAGTCTCGTCTGGCTTCATCTCGAGGCGCTCACCTTGCGCGAAGCGCTCGACCCCGCCGCTGTAGGGCAGCAGAAAGCGCGGCCCGTCCTCGCACTGCATCGCCCATCCCTCGGCTTGCTCGCGGGTGAAGATGCGTCCTACGGGACGCCACTCGGCTGCCGCCCACCGCCCGTCGTGGTTTCGAACCATCAACAGGAATTGCGGTTCTGAGTCTCGAGCGGGTGGTGGGTTGGTCACGGCGTTCTCAAGTTCGTATTGGCCTGAAGTGGCAAGCGGGCACTGAAAAGACCATGGACGGGTTGGGTCGGGCCGCCAAGGTGACGATTTCCCTCAACCACCCTGTAAGACACAGCCGGGCGGTGAAGGGGCGTGCGTTGAGTGACTGAGCAGGTGCGCCATCGGGCCGGTCGCTGCCATGGTGCGAGGCATGACCCACCGGTTGATGAACGCGCTGCTGTTTTTTCCCGACCGACGCGTGATACCGCCGACTTCAGGGAGCTTGGACTACGAAGACGTAGAGATCCGAACGAACGATGGTGAGCGTTTGCACGGGTGGTGGGTGCGTTCAGCGTTTGCTTCGCTCGGCCATGTCTTGCTCTGCCACGGCAACGCCGGCAACGTGACCAGCCGGGCGGCTTACGCCCGGCTACTGGCTGCCGCCGGTTTTGACGTCCTCCTTTTCGACTACCGCGGATACGGCCGCAGCACCGGCAAGCCCAGCGAGGAAGGGACTTATCGGGACGCTCGTGCTGTCCTGGAGGTTTTGCTGCGACGTGACGGAGTGGATCCAAGCCGGATCTTGTACCTCGGTGAATCGCTCGGCGGAGCGGTCGCGTTGCACTTGGCGATCGAATCGCCGCCGGCCGGCGTCGTCCTGCAGTCGGCGTTCACCAGCGTGCGTGACATGGCGCATGCCGTCTATCCCTTCATCCCGCGAGCGATAGTCCCCGACGCCTATCCGAGCCTGAAGATCATCGCCAAGTTGACCGTGCCGCTGCTTGTCTTGCACGGCCGCCACGACGACATCGTTCCGCTGGCCCATGGCCGCGCGCTGTACGCAGCGGCGCCGAGCGCCTGCAAGCGCATGGAGATCTTCGAGCAAGCCGGGCACAACGACTTGCTCGTGCTCGCGGGATCCGAATGGATCAAGGCGATCTCCCTCTGGGCCACTGAGGCACTTAAGCGCTAGCCCGTTGCCATCGCCGCTTGGCGGGAGTACGCTCGTTGGCAAGCGAAAGGAGCACCATGCGCACGACGATTCTTGTGCTGGCCAATCAGACCGCCTCGTCTGACGACCTCCTGGCGGCGCTCGAGCAGCGCAGCTCTGCCACTGCGTTACGAATAGAGTTCGTGGTGCCGCCGTCCGGAGCGGGCGCGACATGCCGCGCGCAAGCCGAGGAGCGCTTGCAGCTAGCGCTCGCGCGGGCTCGCGAGGCCGGCATCGAGGCAACGGGCCATGTCGGAGACTGCGACGCTTTCGAGGCCGTCGTCGAGGCTTACGATCCCGCGCGTCACGACGAGATCATCATCAGCACGCTGCCAGCGTCGATCTCACACTGGCTCGGCATCGACCTGCCGGCCCGTACGGCGCGCGCCACCAACGCCTTGGTGAGCCATATCACCGCTTCGGAGCCGCGACCTGCACTGCGCTGAGCTAGCGGCTTCGGGTCAAGTGTGCCGCAATTGGGTTCAGCGCGGGCCACAGGTCGACGAGACGAGCGCCGGCCAGGGTTCGACGAGACCAACGCCAGCCCGAGGTCTGGCGAGCCCGCGGCATGACCCCGATCAAGCCACCGCAAGCCGTCCCGCGTGACCGTAGCTCGTACCCAGCCACCCTTCCCATCGCCCGCGCAGCGCGGCGAGCGCGTCCTCGCTGAGGCCGTAGGTGGTGATGATCGCCTTGCCGCCGCCGTGCGGAGGACGCGCATAGGCGGGCTGCGCATGCAGGACGACGAGCCCCTCCCCATAGGCGTCGACCGTGAGCCCGACTTGATGGAGGGTGCGGAACAAGACTTCACCTGAAAGCTGCTCTCCCCAGCGCGTGGTACCGGCGTAGCGCTCGCCGACTGGGGCAGCGTGAGCACCGGTCAATCCAAGCGTCGCGGCCGTCAGGGGACCGGCGTCGGCCTCAGCCGAGCCGTCGAACTGCACCGTGCGGCGCTCGGCGAGGTTGTGACGTTCAAGCCCGAAGCGCAACTGGTGCACGAAGCTGATCCAGCCGTCGTCGATGTCGTCGTAGCCGCCGTCTGCCGGCGCAGCCGCCGCCTTGCTCACCCGCAGGAGCGTTTCTGGTCCTCGATCCTCCAGGGTGAAGGTGGTGCCAACCCCAGGAATGTCGAGGATGCCCTCGGCGGCATGTTCGTCGGCATGCTCGCCATAGACGAAATCGATTTCGGCGTCGAGGTCCTCGTTCTCCCAGCCGTGCCAGCGACGAATCTTCGCCGGGTCGCGCAACGCGGCCCACACCGCGTCGCGTGGCGCCGAAATCACTGTTTCGACGAGTACGAGGCCCTGGTCGCTCACATCACCCTCCTTCTCGGGATGACGGCACCTTAGGGAACTTCGCCACCCTACGGCTGGCGCTTATCCGCTCGCTACACGCAAGCGCGATCCGTCAACGCCGGAGACCCCTCCACCGCGGCGTTGCCATCTTGCGCGTGGCGGAACTAGCGCGCGCGGGTTCGATCAGCGCATCGGCAACGGCACCGGTAGCCAGGGCAAAGACGCCTTTGTGCAGAACGTCGATCACCAGCTCGTCACGCGGCCACGTCCACGGGGGAGCGCCCACACCGGTGTAGTTCTCAAGCGTCTGGTCCCAGGTCAGGCGCAGTGGAGTGAACATCAACGCCGCCCACGGACCGCGCAGGTTGGCGGCCGCCATCACACCCCGAACAGGGCCCAGCACTAGGCCGTTGCCGTAGTGCATGAGCATGTTGCGCCCCCAGCGGTCCTCGTCAGGACGAGAAAGCCCGAGGACGTGGGCGAGTGTCCGCGACGGGACGAAGGAATCCGGGCGTCCGGTGATGCGCTGCTCCAGCTTCTCCGAGACGGTCATCGCGACCACTCCGAGCATTCCTGCGGCCGCCCCCCGCGCCGCGACGGTTCTCAACATCTCTGCCTCCTGCCTCGACTCGTCAGGGATTGCTGGCTACCCGCGCTCGCAGTGACCTAGGCGCACCGGGATAGACTCCAGCAGAACCTGGAGCGGTCAAACCGGCCTGACAGTCGCCGTCTTGTCGCTTCCGGGCAGCGTGCGGCAGCAACGCCGGTAACGCCGCACCGACATCGTCGCTACTGATGCCTCACTCCGGTCCCACCGATCTCGACGCCTGCTTCGGACGCATGGTCGAAGAAGTGCTGCGAAGGACGCATCTGTCGGCGCCGTCGGAACTCGCACGGGTGTTCAGCGAAGAGGCGCGCGTAGCGGGCATCGAAGCGTTGTCGGTCTACTTGATCGACTACGAGCAAAGGACGCTTGTCCCCGTTCCTTCCCCCGACTCCGCGGGCAAGGAGCCGCTGCCTGTGCAGGGCAGCCTGGCCGGACGCTGTTTCGCAACCACTTCCACCGTCGAGACCGAGGCCGACGGTGAGCGTGGCCACCGTTTGTGGCTGCCTCTGGTAGACGGCACCGAGCGCGTCGGGACGATGGAAGTGAGCTTCCCGCCGGGAGATCCCGTTGTGTCGCGAGAGTTCGTGGCCTTTTGGGAGCGCATGGCTCATCTCGCAGCGCTGCTGTTGTCGAGCAAGAGTCTCTACACCGATTACTTCGAGCGCCTGCGCAGGCGACAGGAGATGACGACGGCCAGCGAGCTGCTTTGGGAGCTCGTGCCTCCGATGGTGTTCGCTTCGGACGGATTTGTGCTCGCGGCACTGCTCGAGCCCTGTTACGACATGGGCGGCGACTCCTTCGACTACGCGCTCAACGAGGGTGTCCTGCACTTAGGGGTCTTCGACGCCATGGGGCACGGGCTGAGAGCAGCCGGGTCCGCGGCGTTCGCCTTATCGGTGTACCGCACCAGCCGCCGGCGCGGCGACTCTCTCGCTGACACCTACGCGGCCATCGACGCTGCCCTGTGGGAGCAGTATCAGGCCAGCCGATTCGTGACGGCGCTGATCGCTGAGCTCGACATCGCGTCCGGGGAATTGCGCTGCATCAGCGCCGGTCACCCGGCTCCGCTGCTGCTACGTGAGGGACGGGTGACCAAAGGCCTCGATCCCGAGCCTGTGCCACCTCTGGGGGTCCAGCTTGCGGCCGGTGCCCCCAACGTGGCTCACATCTCGCTCCAGCCCGGCGACATGGTGCTGCTCTACACCGACGGGCTGACCGAAGCGCGCAGGCCTGGCGGGGAGCTGTTCACCGTCGAGCGCCTGGGCGCGTTCATCGAGCGCGAAGCCGCGAGCGCGCAAGGAGCTCCTGAAACGCTGCGCCGGCTGCGCGAAGCCATCATCGGGCGCGAGGAAGGCTCGTTGCACGACGATGCCACCGCGGTCTTGGTCGAGTGGCGGCGCGGCACCGAGGAGTCCGTCGTGCCCGAGACGGTGCTCGAGTAGCCGCAATCACCGAAGGCCGCAAGCGGCTGCCTGCCTGCCGGAAAGCTCGAGCAGCTGCCTTGCGAACCGACCACCTCTCGAATAGCTGGAAGTACGAAGCGGCTTTCTACGGCTCGAACATCCGCGCTTCGACTCGCCGCTCATGGTGCTCGGGCGTGTGTTCATTGGCCGCATACCGCTGGTCGAGCTCGGCCACGATGTCGTCGGCATCCTGGTCGAGCACTGTCCCGTCGTCGAGCACCAGCACCGGGATCACGTCAGCACCGACCGCCTCGCGCATAGCTTCGCGCTGGGAACGGCTGGGCGGCACCTGGTGGGCGATGAAGTCGAGTCCCAGCTCCGTCAGCTTCTGGCGGACGCGGTGAGAGTACGGGCACCATTCGGTTTGGTAGAGCTCGAGCATCAAGTCACTTCCGTCGTGGGTCTGACGGATCTACCCCGAGCGCGCGCGGGAAACGCTTAGAGGGAACTGATGGCGTCGTTGAGAGTCGCGCTAGGACGCATCACTTCACCGACCTTGGCGCGATCGGGGAAGTAGTAGCCGCCCACGTCGATCGGGACGCCTTGGGCGCCGTTGAGCTCCTCGACGATCGCTTGCTCGTCGCGAGTCAGCCGCTCGGCCAGCGGCGCGAAAGCCTGCTGCAGCTCCGGCTCCTCGGCTTGCGCGGCCAGGGCTTGAGCCCAGTACAGCGCCAGGTAGAAGTGGCTGCCGCGCGTGTCGAGCTCGCCGACGCGACGGGACGGGGATTTGTCGTTTTCGAGCAACTTGCCGGTTGCCTCGTCAAGCGTCCGCGCCAGGACCGCCGCCTTGCCGTTACCGGTCTTGTCGGCTTGGAATTGGAGTGACTCCGCCAGAGCCAGAAATTCGCCGAGCGAGTCCCAGCGCAAGTGGTTCTCGCGCACGAACTGCGACACGTGGCGGGGCGCAGACCCGCCGGCGCCGGTTTCGAACAGCCCGCCACCGTGCAGCAGCGGCACGATCGAAAGCATCTTTGCGCTCGTCCCCAATTCGAGGATCGGAAACAGGTCCGTGAGGTAGTCGCGCAAGACGTTGCCGGTAACCGAAACGGTGTCTTCTCCGTTCCGCGCGCGCGCGAGTGTGAACCGAGTGGCTTCACCCACCGGCAGGATTTCGATCCGCACGCCGGCCGTGTCGTGCTCGGGCAGATAGCGCTGAACCTTCTTGAGGACTTCGGCATCGTGTGGACGGCTGTCGTCGAGCCAGAAGACCGCGGGCGCGTTCATGGCGCGGGCCCGCTCGACCGCCAGCCGCACCCAGTCGGCCACGGGAGCGTCCTTGGTCTGGCACGCGCGCCAGATGTCGCCTGGCTCCACGTCGTGCTCGAGCAGCGTTGCGCCGGAGGAGTCGACGACGCGAACGGTTCCCGGAGCTGTGATCTCGAAGGTCTTGTCGTGACTGCCGTATTCCTCGGCTTTCTGCGCCATCAGGCCGATGTTGGGCGTCGTTCCCATGGTGGCCGGATCGAAGGCCCCGTGCTCGCGACAGTCGGCCAACGCTTCTGAGTACAAGGCGGCGTAGCTGGAATCGGGGATGACCGCCTTGGTGTCCTGCTGCTTTCCCGCCGTGTTCCACATCTGTCCCGAGGAGCGGATCATCGCCGGCATCGACGCGTCGACGATGACGTCGCTGGGAACGTGGAGATTGGTGATGCCGCGATCGGAGTCGACCATGGCCAGCGCGGGGCCGGTCTCGTAGGCCGCCGTGATGGCAGCTTCGATCTCCTGCCGCTGGTCGGCCGGGAGACTCTCGATGGCGGTCAGCACGCTCGCCAAGCCGTCGTTGGGGTTGGCGTCCACCGATTGGAGCGCACTGCCGTTCTTGCTGAATACATCGGAAAAGAACGCCCGCACGGCGTGCCCGAAGATGATGGGGTCAGAGACCTTCATCATCGTTGCCTTCAAGTGCAAGGAGAAAAGGACGCCCTTGTCCTTGGCGTCGGAGATCTCTCGCGTGAGGAAGGAATCGAGCGCCCGCGCGCGCATCACGGCGCCGTCGACGATCTCGCCGGCCAGCACGGGAACGCTTTCGCGCAGCACCGTGATCGAGCCGTCGCCAGCGACGTGTTCGATCCTCAGTTGGCCATCGGCGTCGAGGGTCACCGATTGCTCGGTGGTGCGGAAGTCGTCTTCGCCCATCGTGGCCACGTGCGACTTGGAGTCCGGTGACCATTCCCCCATTGAGTGCGGGTGCCGGCGCGCGTAGTTCTTCACCGAAGCAGGAGCGCGCCGATCGGAGTTGCCTTCTCGCAACACAGGATTGACCGCGCTGCCCTTGACGCGGTCGTAAGCCTCGCGCGCAGCCTTTTCTTCTGCGGTGTCCGCGTCGTCGGGATAGCTGGGAATCGCGTAGCCCGCAGCTTGTAGCTCCTTGATCGCCGCCTTGAGCTGCGGAATCGAGGCGCTGATGTTGGGCAGCTTGATGATGTTCGCTTCCGCCGTCTTGGCGAGCTCGCCGAGCTCCGCGAGCGCGTCTGAAACGCGCTGGTCGTCGCTCAAGCGGTCTGGAAATTGAGCCAGGATGCGCGCGGCCAGCGATATGTCACGCGACTCCACGTCGACGCCGGCGGGTTTGGCGAAGGCCTCGACGATCGGCAGCAGGGAATGAGTCGCGAGCGCGGGCGATTCGTCGGTGTGGGTGTAGATCACGTTCATGCGCTGTTTCGCCTGCTCGAAGTCGTGGCCGGGGTGATTCGAGGGTACGGATACGACGCGCGCGGCGCTTGGCGCCATGCGCCGCAGATGCTCTACGAACGCCCTAGAAGCCTCCAAACTTGCATAAGCGCCGGTTAGAGCAGGACAAGACATCCCGAACTTGTAGTAATGTCCTGAAGCGCGACAATGGGTGGCACACAACAACAAAGAGGAGCCCCAGACCATGGCTTCAAACAAAGCCACCCGTTCCAACCGCAACCTCCACAGCCGCCTTCCGCTGACGCCGAAGGTGACTCTGAACCGCCGTGGCCGTCAGAGCATCTCGACGCCCGTCGAAAACGAGCGCCGTGACTCTGCTGCGACGCCGCCCATGCACATCACCCCCAACGTGGCAATCGTCGCGCGCGGCGATGTCCGGTCTTCGCGTTACAGCGACGAGCTGAGCAAGTCCGCACAGGATCTCCGCCGCTTCCGCGCCTAGTGCAATAAGGCGAGCGCCATCCCCCCGGGTGGCGCTCGCTTCCATCGGCCTCACACCGGACAAGCCACTCGGGCTTGTCCGCGGACGCATGAAACAAGGAACTCAGATGACCCAACAAACCGAAAAGGTGCAACAGTCTCAGGTCGCCCATCAAGAGGCGGACCCGACGCTCGACGCCTTGCAGCTGCTGCTGCGTGAAGCCGGGCGCTACAAGCTTCTGACTCCTGCCGAGGAGATTGAGCTCGCCAAGCGCATCGAGCGGGGCGATCTCGCCGCCAAGGAGCGGATGACCAACGCCAACTTGCGGTTGGTGGTGTCCAACGCTCGGCGCTATCAGGGCCAGGGTCTCGCGCTTGGCGACTTGATCCAAGAGGGAATGCTGGGCCTGATTCGCGCCGTCGAGAAGTTCGATTGGCGTAAGGGCTTCCGGTTTTCGACTTACGCGACTCTGTGGATTCGTCAAGCGATCCAGCGCGGGCTTGAGAATTCCAGCCGGACGATCCGGCTTCCCGTGCACGTCGCGCAGCGTTCGCGCAAGGTCGGCCGTATCGAGCGTGAGTTGACGACCAAGCTCGGGCACGAGCCCACTGACGAAGAAATCGCGCTGATGGCTGACTTGCCGCTCGAAGAAGTGATCGAGATCCGCAAGGCCGAGCGGGCAGTCGTTTCGCTCGACAAGCCGGTCGGCGAAGACGGCGACACGACACTCGGAGACCTGCTCACCATCCAAGCGCCCTCGGTCGAGGACGAAGTTCACGAGGCGATCGCCTCGAAGACTCTGCTGGAAGCAATCGCTGACTTGCCGGAATCAGAGCGCAACGTGATCGAGATGCGCTTCGGTGCAGGCGACGAAGAACCGCAGACCCTCAGCCAAGCCGGCAAGCGCCTCGGCGTGTCTACCGAGCGTGCTCGTCAGATCGAAGAGCGTGCCCTGCGCCGTCTCAGCCAGCGTGCCGATATCCAGGCGCTGCGCCCCGTCGCCTAGCGAGCCATCAGTTCTCCGGCGTTCCGATCCTCCGGAACGCCGGAGCTGCGGGCTGGCCGGCAGCTGCGCGCCGCTCAACCCGGGGCTCGCTAGCCGCCCGACGCTCAAGCCCCGGCCTCGGTAGTCGACGGCTACAGATCGTCAACCGCCGCCGACCGCGGCACACGGTCCCGGATCGACCGGCTCCCCCGCGCTTTCGATCGCCTGCCGCACAGGATCGTTGGGAACGGCAAAGCCGCTCTTAGCCTTGCGGTCGACGCGCGACGCGAACACCGTGGCAACGACCTTGCCTTCGCGGTCCACGAGCGGCCCGCCGGAGTTTCCCGGGCGTACGACGCCCGTAAATATGGTGATCGTCCGCCGCAGGAACTTCGGTCCCGACTGCCCGCGGACCAGCACCGTGCGGGTTCCTTGGATTCTCGCCGCCCGCACCGTGTAGGGACCGCCGCGGGGAAACCCGAGCACGGCCGCGGCCCTGTTCCTGCCCGCAGCTGAGGCCAAGGGCAACGCGGGCGCCGTCAGGCGCTCGACCCGCAGAACAGCGATGTCGTTGTGCCGGTCCACCGACACGGGAACGGCGTTCAGCAGCGGACCGGTGCCACCGACCTGCACGCGCGTGTTGCTTTCGCCGGCCACGACGTGGGCATTCGTCACCACGAGCCCGCGCGCCACCACCCAGCCTGACCCCGCCATCCCCCGACCGCACGCCGAACCGGTGACGCGCACGACGGAGGCACGAGAAGCACGCACGTCAGGGTCGCGCCCGATTCGCGGTAGCGGCCGGGAATCATCGCCCGGCGTTCCTGCGACCGGCGGAAACGGGTTCACGCGTGTGAGGGCGTCGAGAACCGGTCGAGCAGGGGGAAGATCCGCGTTGAGGCGCCGGAGCACTTGGGACTTCTCGACGGCGTCGAGCACTTCCGGAGATCGCCCGAATCCGAGCGCCGCAGTGCCCGTCAGCCAGGCAAGCGCGAGCATCATCGCTGCTCCCAGTACGGCGCCGAGCAGGCGGTCGATGAGATCGGGCAATGAGCGCCGCCGCGTCCCGGAGGACCCAGTGGTGCCGGACGAGCGAAGTCCCGTACTCCCACGCCGGCCGCCGGGACGCAGGCGCGCACCGAGACTCCCGAGCACGGCCGCGCCAACAAGACCGGCGAACACGGTCGCCAGCGCCAGCGCCGGGGACAGCGGTTCACCTGCCAGCTGTGTACTGACGCGACTTGCGAGCAACACCCCGCCGAAGCCTCCCACGAGTGCGAAGGCACCGACGAGAAATCCACGCCGGTATCCCGACGAAGCGGCAAGGAGAACAACAGCGAGGATCACGAAGTCGAGCGCGGTCACCGAGAGTCATGATGGAGCGGTGGCGCCGGTATGGGCGCCCGATACGGCAAGGTTTGCCCAATGCCTGTCACCAGCAGTGCTGCTGATCCTTCGCAAAATCGCCTGACTCGCGCCCTCGGCGGCCGGCACGTGCTCGCCATCGGCCTGGGCTGCATGCCGATGTCAGCGCATGGGCGCCCGGAGGAATCGCAGTCCATTCGGACGGTCCACGCGGCCCTCGACGCCGGCGTGCGCCTCTTCGACACCGCCGACGCTTACGCCCGCGACGAAAGCGAGGTGGGCCACAACGAGCGGCTGCTGGGCCGCGCCCTGCGTGGTCGCTCAGAGGACGACGTGATAGTCGCGACCAAGGGCGGTCACATCCGCCGCGGCGAGGAGTGGGATCTCGACGGGCATCCTGCTCACTTACGCGCTGCTTGCGAGGCTTCGCTGCGCGCGCTTGGGCGTGAGGCAATCGACTTGTACCAGTACCACCGCCCCGATCCGAAAGTGCCCTTTGCGGAGTCGGTCGGAGTATTCAAGGAACTCAAGGACGAAGGCAAGATCCTGCACGTCGGGCTCTCCAACGTCACCGTCGCGCAACTCGAAGAGGCCGACCGGATCGTGGAGATCGCCGCGGTCCAAAATGAGCTGTCATTGACTTACGCCGCACCGCTGGCCAACGGCGAAGCCGACGCCTGCGCGGCACGAGGCATCCCGCTGCTGGCGTGGTCTCCGCTGGGCGGCATGACGGCCGCCTCGCTGGCCGGTGAGCTCGAGGTCGTACGCCAAGCGGCCGAGCGGCATGGGGCGTCGCCGCAGCAGGTCGTACTGGCGTGGCTGCTCGCCAGCTCCCCCGCGGTGTTGCCGATCCCGGGGTCGCGGCGGCCCGAGACGATCCTGGATTCTGTGGCGGCCACCGGGCTGGAGTTGGATGCGGACGAGATCGAGGCGATCGACGCGTTGGCGGATCGGCGACCGCAGCAGCGCTGACGCGACCTTGACCTTGTGTCCGTCTGACCCCGTATATCGGGTACGTCGGGGTGGAAAGGACACACCCGCGCCGAGCCCGTCGAGCGGGGGCCAGACGGCGCCATGTCCGCGGTCCAACCGGCTCGCATCTCGTGTCCACACAGCTCGTGACGGCGGCCGGCGCGGGACCGCCCGGGCAGACGCTCCTCAGCATCTTGTGGGGAGCGATCGGGGTAGTCGCGCTCGTCGTCGGCCTGCTACGCGACTCCGCACCGCTACGCACCGGAGCGCTCGCACTGTTGCTTACCGCCTTGGCGAAGGTCTTCCTCTACGACTTGGCGGCGTTGACGCCGATCGGCCAAGTGGTGTCCTTCATCGTCCTTGGGCTGCTGCTGCTGATCGGCGCTTTCGCGTGGCAGCGGATTAGGCCACGACCACTGCCGGACATGCGCGGAGCCGCACCCGCAGTACGCGGTTAGGCGCGGCCGCCGGTCTCTTGAACCGCGAGTTCATATCAGGACTCGCGGTTCGAAGCGACTATTG
>JADDQZ010000081.1:0-21981 GCA_016781085.1 Actinomycetota bacterium | reverse complement strand
GCGACTATTGGCCGGAAGCGGGAGAGACCTTCTTTTCGATCACCGAGCGCGCAGGCAAAAGGTCTTCGGGAAGTGAGTAGGTGTGCAGGGCCGGCCACGATTGCAGCGCGTCTTGAATGGC
The DNA here is from genome assembly GCA_016781085.1 of Actinomycetota bacterium. Taxonomy (GTDB): domain Bacteria; phylum Actinomycetota; class Thermoleophilia; order Solirubrobacterales; family Solirubrobacteraceae; genus LC5-1. The sequence continues at coordinate 21,860 of JADDQZ010000081.1, read as the reverse complement.
TTCGCGGCTCGGCTGTGGAGTGTCGGGAGTAGAGGCAAAGGGGGAGGCCATGAGGATTGCTTCGGCTTGGCCCCGTCCGGGCTTGAGAGTTGCAAGGCGCCTGTTGCGACTAAGTCGTCGGCCGCCAGACCCGCATGATGTCGCGCATCGAGAGGATTCCTCTCAGGGTCCCGTGCTCCACGACCACGAGGTGCCGGAACCCGCCTTGGATCATCGTCGTCGCCGCGTCGGCGAGCGACAACTCCGGCTCCGAGAAGACGGCCCGCGAGGTCAAGAAATCCTGGATGAGCGTTTCGTCGGGATTCGACCCGCTCCCGATGGCTCGCACGAGGTCGCGTTCGGTGAAGATGCCGGGCCCGGGCTGCTCCGGATCGAGAACCACGACTGCACCGATGTTGCGCTCGCTCATCGTGCGAGCAGCAGAGCGTACGGTGGTCCCCGGGGTGAGGGTCAGCACGTTCGTGGTCATCGCGTCTCGAACTTGCACTAAAGGCTCCTTGGCATCGCTTGTCTGCTTGAACGAAATAACGGGTCCTGCCGCCGCCGGATCAACGATCCACGAGACCGACCGTCTAGTCAAAGGCCGCGGAAGGACCAAACCGACCGCGTTGGCCGTCAGACTCGCACGAAACGAAGCGACTCTTGTTTCCCGATGCTTTCAGTCCATAGAGCCGAACGTGCCGACGGCCTTGTCAACGCCTTGCGCGGACTGCTGTCTTTCCCGCTCGAGGACCCGTTCGCTGCGGAAGTCGTCGTCGTTCCCACGCGGGGAATGGAGCGCTGGCTGTCGCAGCGCCTGTCGCTACAGCTCGGGATCTGCGCGAACGTCGAGTTCGCGCCGGCGCGGCGGCTCATCTCCGAAGTCGTAGCGGCCGCTTCGGGCATCGATCCGGGAGAAGATCCGTGGTCGCCCGAGAGACTCGTCTGGCCATTGCTGGAGGCCATCGACGCGGCCGACGACGAGCCGTGGGCCCAGCAACTCTGTGCACATACCAAAGGGCACCCGGCGCGCCGCTTCGCTATCGCCGCAAGCGTTTCCCGCCTCTTTGCCCGTTATGAGCTTCACCGCCCCGACATGGTTCTCGCTTGGGCCGCCGGGGCGGAGTCTCACTGGCAGGCAGAGCTCTGGCGAGCCGCCCGGCGGCAGATCGGCACTCGTAGTCCGGCGCAGCGATTCGAGGCTGCCAGCAGGGCCCTCGCGGGTGAGCCGGCGCTTGTCGACCTTCCTCCGCGCGTCTCGCTCTTCGGCCTGACGCGTCTGGCGGCTGGTCACTTGCGCATCTTGTCGGCGCTCGCAGCCGATCGCGACGTTCACCTCTTCCTCCTTCATCCCTCCCCGGCCCTGTGGTCAAAGCTCGCGGACGTCGAACCTGTGACGCGTCGCCGCGAGGACCCGACGACGGCCATCCCGGCCAACCGTTTGCTGGCGTCCTGGGGCCAGGACGCCAGGGAGATGCAACTCGTGCTGGCCGAAGCGATGCATCACGATGTACACCATCCCGTCGAGCAACCCGGCGGAACGCTGCTCACTCGAATCCAGGCCGACGTCCGCGCCGACCGAGCCCCCCAGCGCCACGAGCTCGCCCCGATGGACGAGAGCATCCGGATCCACTCGTGCCACGGCCGCGCCCGCCAGGTCGAAGTCCTCCGCGACCAGATCCTGCACCTGCTCGCAGACGACCCGTCGCTGGAGCCGCGCGACGTGATCGTGATGTGCCCGGACGTCGAAGCCTTCGCCCCGCTGATCCAGGCGACTTTCGGCGCCGGCGAGATGTCGAGCGATGCCGAACACGAGCCGGAAACGATTGCACCCGAACTACGTCCGCCCGACTTGCGCGTACGCCTGGCCGACCGTGCCCTGCGTCAGACCAATCCGGTGCTCGGCGTGATCGCCCACCTGCTCGAGCTGGCCAGCCAGCGGATGACCGCGTCGCAAGTCCTCGACTTCTGCGACCGCGAGCCGGTACGGCGACGATTCTCCTTTGACGACGACTCGATCGAACGGCTCGAGCGGTGGGTGGCGGAAACCGGCATCCGCTGGGGCTTCAATCGCGAGCACCGCAGCCCCTATCGCCTTGACGCCCTCGACGACGGGACATGGCGCAAGGGTCTCGACCGCTTGCTGGTGGGCGTAGCCATGACCGAAGACGAGCAGCGCCGCTTCGCCGAGTCCGTCCTGCCGCTCGACGACGTCGACTCAAGCGCGATCGAGCTCGCCGGCCGCTTTTGCGAGCTGATTGACCGGCTGCAAGCCGCAATCGAGTCGTTCAACCGCCCGCAGCCCGTGGCCGCTTGGGCCGAGGCCCTCGCTCACGCCGCCGATGCTCTGACCGCCAGCGCGCCGCGCGAGGCGTGGCAACGGAACGAGCTTCAGCAGCTGCTCGACGACTTGGTCCGCGAAGCGGGCGAGCACCGAACGGAGCTCTCGCTGGCCGAAGTGCGCGCCCTCCTGGCCGAGCGCTTGCAAGGCCGTCCCACGCGCGCGAACTTCCGCACCGGCCACCTCACCATCTGCACGCTGCATCCCATGCGCTCGGTGCCGCACCGGATCGTCTGCCTATTGGGTCTCGACGACGGGGCTTTTCCGCGGCGCGCACCGCGCGACGGCGACGACTTGATGCTGGCCGACCCGCATATCGGAGAGCGCGATTCCCGGGCTGAAGACCGCCAGATGCTGCTCGACGCCCTAATGGCAGCGTCCGAGCGCCTGGTCATCACCTTCACCGGAAACGACGAGCGCACCAACGCCTCCCGTCCCCCGGCGGTGCCGGTCGACGAGCTGCTCGACGTCATCGAACGCGCCTGCGGCCCCCAGGCGCGCGAACAGGTGCTCCGCTCGCATCCACTACAGCCGTTCGACGCGCGCAACTTCCAAAGCGAGCGTCCTTGGAGCTTCGATTCCGTCACGCTTGAAGGTGCACAGGCACTGGCGAGCGCCCGTTCAGAAGCCGAGCCGTTCCTGGTGGCGCCGTTACCGGAAGTGCGCGCGCAGGTGATCGAGCTCGACGATCTCGTGCGCTTCGTCGAGCACCCCGTGCGCGCGTTCCTGCGCGGACGGCTCGGCTTGAACATCGGCTCTTTCGATTCCGAACTCGCCGATCAGCTTCCGGTGGAGCTCGACGGCTTGTCGAAGTGGAGCGTCGGCAACCGCCTGCTGCAAGCGCGTTTGAAGGGCATCGACCATCGCGATGCCTGCCTGGCCGAGATTGCCCGCGGCACGCTGCCGCCCGGCTTGTTGGGAAAGCCGGTCGTCGACGAGATCCACCCTCGCGTCGACGCAATCGCCTCTGAAGCCGAGCGGTTGGTGCCCAGCGACGTCGTGGCCGACTCCGTGGAAGTGCGGGCCGTGCTGCCAGATGGGCGGACGCTCAGCGGCAGCGTGGCCGGTGTCGCCGGCGACACGCTGAGAACCGTCATCTACTCCGAAGTCTCCGCCAAGCACCGACTGGCTGCTTGGGTTCGCCTGCTCGCGCTGTCGGTCGCGCACCCGCAACGCCCCTTCACCGCCGTGACGATAGGCCGTAGCCGTCGCGGGGTGAAGATTGCGACGCTTGACCGCATCGAGCCGCCCATGGCACTCGAGCAGCTCGCTTCGCTGCTGGCTCTGTTCGATGAGGGGATGCGTGAGCCGCTGCCGCTCTATTGCAAGACTTCCGCCGCCCACGCGGCCGGCGGCGATCCCGGACGCGAGTGGACGTCGGAGTGGAACTTCGACAAAGAAGACAAAGAACCCGAGCACGTGCTCGTCCTGGGTGGCGAGTTGCCGTTCGAGCGCATCCGCGGGGATGCGCGTTTCGGGACCTACGCCGAGCGGCTCTGGACCGGGCTGCTGCAACACGAGCAACTCGAGCAGCGATGACCGGCTCCTTCGACCCCTGCGGACCGCTCCCGCGCGGCGTCACCGTGCTCGAAGCCAGTGCCGGGACCGGCAAGACGTACACGATCGCCGCGCTCGCCGCCCGCTATGTCGCCGAAGGCATCGAACTCGATCAACTGCTGCTTGTGACCTTCACCCGCCTGGCCACCGGCGAGCTGCGCGAGCGGGTCCGCGAACGGCTTTCGGCGGTCGAGCACGGGCTGTCTGAGCCGGAAACGAGTAGCGATGAGATCGTCAAGTTGCTTTCCCGCGGCAACGTGGATCTTTACCGCGCCCGCATCGCCCGCGCGCTCGAGAGCTTCGACGCCGCGACGATCGCAACGATCCACGAGTTCTGCGGCGAGATGCTGGGCGGACTCGGCATTTCCGGCGACGTCGAACACGACTACACGTTTTTGGAAGACCCGCGCGACCTGGTTGAGGAAGTCGTCGACGACCTCTACGCCCAACGCTTCGCCTTGCACCCGGATCCGCCCGTCTTCGATCGCCGCGAAGCCGGCGTGATCGCCGATATCGCGATCCGCAATCCGATCGCCCCGATCGAGCCCGACGGCAGCGGCAAGAACGATGCCGCCACGCGCGCGCGCTTCGCCAGAGCGGTGAGGGAACAGTTCGAGGCGCGCAAGCGCCGGCTGTCGCTGATGACTTACGACGACCTGCTGACGCGGCTGCGGGATGCCTTGAGCGGTCCGGGCGGCGCCGAAGTCGCCGCCCGGCTGAGGCAGCGCTATCGCGTCGTGCTCGTCGACGAGTTCCAGGACACCGACCCCGTGCAGTGGGAGATCATGGAGCGAGCGTTCGGGGGCGACGCCGAAGCGGGGAACCGTGCGCTGGTCCTCATCGGCGACCCCAAACAAGCGATCTACTCGTTCCGCGGAGCGGACGTCTACGCCTATCTGCGTGCGAGCCATGCCGCCTCCTCGCGAGCCACGCTGCAGGTCAACTGGCGCAGCGACCAGAACTTGATCGACGCCTACGACGCGCTATTCGACGGCGCGGCGCTCGGGCACCCGGGCATCGTCTACCGGCGAGTCAAGGCTCACCATCCCTGCGTGCGGTTGCGCGGCGCACCGGCGCCCGAAGCGCTCCGGATCCGCGTCGCCGACCGCCAGGCTCTGGGCTTTCGCTTGACCCAGGGCGGATGCGCGAACCTCGAAGACGCGCGAACCCACGTCGCGGCCGACGTCGCGCGTGACATCGTGCGGCTCCTGCACTCCCGCGCCCGACTCGCCGAAGGCGGCGAGATAGAGCCCGGACACATCGCCGTCCTGGTCCGGCGCAACGCCTTTGCCGAGCTCGTGCAGCACGAGTTGCGCGAGGCCGGCGTGCCGGCCGTGATCAACGGGGCGGGCAGCGTATTCGCCACCCCGGCCGCGGATCAGTGGCTGCGTCTGCTGGAAGCGCTGGAGCGCCCAGCCGCTCAAGCTCGCGTGCGCTCGGCGGCACTCACCGGCTTTCTCGGCTGGAACGCCGAGCAAATCGCTTGCGCCGACGACGCGGCGTGGGAAGACGTCTATCGCCGCCTGCACGAATGGGCTCGGGTCCTGCGCGTCAGCGGAGTCGCCTCTCTGGTCGAGACGATCACGCTCGGCGAGGGCCTCCCGGAGCGCATCCTCTCTCGAGTCGACGGCGAACGGCAGCTGACGGATCTGCGCCACGTCGGCGAGCTCCTTCATGCCGCGGCCAGCAAGGAGAGGCTGGGAGTCACCGCGTTGACCGCGTGGCTGCGGCGCCGCGTCAAGGAAGCGCGTCGGGAGGCGTTCAGCGAGGAGCGCAGTCGGCGACTGGAATCCGATGCCCAAGCGGTGCAGGTCCTCACCATCCACCGCTCCAAAGGGCTGGAATTCCCGGTGGTCTACTGCCCGGATCTCTGGGATCCGAGCCCCACTACCAAGCAAGGCCTCCCGGTCGACTTCCACGACCCACGGGCCGGCGACGAGCGCCGGATCGACGTGGGGCTCCGCGGCACCACCTACCAGGAACACTGGCAGCAGCACGTCGCGGAGACCCGTGGGGAAGACCTGCGGCTCGCGTACGTAGCCCTCACTCGAGCGCAGCATCAAGCGGTGCTCTGGTGGGCCGGCACCTGGGGAAGTCGCAACTCTTCGCTCGGACGCCTGTTGTTCGCGCGGGCGGGCGACGGGGCGGTGCTCGCCAGCGGCTCTGACACACCCACCGATTCGGCCGCGCGGGCTCGGTTGGGCGAAGTGGCGAAGCAGGCACCAGGCTGCGTGTCGGTTGAAGAATCGCGGCTCGACGGGGTATCGCACTGGTCGCCTCCCTTGGCCGGCGTGACGCAGTTGCAGGCGGCGAGCTGGGAGCGCGAGCTCGATTGGCGGTGGCGCCGGACGTCTTACAGCGACATCTCCGCCGGCGCCCACGACGCGCGGGTGACGAGTGAGCCGGAAGCGGGAGCAGTGCTCGACGAGCCTGACGGCCCCGCGCCTGTGACGATGAGCCCGGCAAGCGACGGTTGCGAGGCTCTCCTGACCGTGCCATCGCTGCTCGAGGACATGCCGATGGGCGTCCATATCGGCACGCTGGTGCATCGGGTCTTCGAAACCGCGGACTTCGCCGCGGAAGACCTCGATCTAGAGCTCGCGTCGAGGGTTAGGGAAGCCCTTGCATGGCAGCCCGTGGACGTCGATCCGGCGATTCTGGTCCGCGGCCTGCGCGCGACGATCGAAACACGGCTCGGCGGGCTCGTCGGCCGGCGGTTGCGCGATGTTCACCGGGCCGACCGCCTCGACGAGCTGTCCTTTGAGCTGCCGCTGGCGGGTGGCGATTCGCCCGACGGCGTAGTCAAGCTCAGCGCCATGGCCAAGGCTTTGCGCATGCACCTCCCGGCCGACGACTTGCTCGCCGGATACGCCGACCGGCTGTCAGATCCAGGGTTACGGCACGCTGTCCGCGGCTATCTCAGCGGCAGCATCGACCTCGTCATGCGAGTAGACGGCGACCGCTTCTTCATAGTCGATTACAAGACCAACTGGTTGGGAGTGCAGGACCAGTCGCTCACGGCGTGGCATCACCGTCCCGCTGCGCTGAGCGCCGAGATGCAACAGCGCCATTACTTCCTCCAGGCGCTGCTCTACACCGTGGCCCTGCACCGGTATCTGCACTGGCGCCTTCCCGGCTATGACGCCGAACGCAACTTCGGCGGGGTCCTCTATCTCTTCGTGCGCGGGATGACGGGCGCCGAGACGCCGGAAGTGAACGGGACACCGTGCGGCGTCTTCGCGTGGAAGCCGCCGGCCGCGCTGGTTCAAGCTCTTTCGGAAGTCCTGGACGGGCACGAATGACGGACGTCGTCGATCGGTTCGGCGCTCGCTTCGCGTTGCGCGCGCCCGAGCGGCTCAAGCCGTTCAACCGAGCGGGCCTATTGAGCGCCGTTGACGTGCACGTGGCCCGGCGGCTATGCGAGTTGTGCGGGATGGAAGATCCCCTCGTCCTGTTGGCCGTGGCCTTCGCCGTGAGGGGTCCGCGGCTGGGTCACGTCTTCGTCGATCTGGAGACCGTGCGGGAGACGGCGACCACAGAGCTGGAAGAGCCGGTCGATCTCGATGCCATGGACTGGCCCGCAGCGAGCGACTGGATCGCCGCCGTCGCGGACAGTCCACTGGTGATGCGCGGTGAGACCGTCGCGTCATCAGACCGTCCGCTGCGGCTGGTCGGCACGCGTTTGTACCTCGATCGCTACTGGGCCGAAGAAGTACGGGTGGCCGAAGATCTACGTGGCCTGGCGTCCGCGGCGGAAATCGTTGTGGATGAAGCCCGCTTGGACGCCGGCGTCAGGCGCTTGTTCGGCGATCAGGCAGCCGGCAGGCAGGCGCGAGCGGCACGGGCAGGAGTGCAAAGACGCTTTTCGGTCGTCGCCGGCGGTCCTGGCACGGGCAAGACCACGACCGTCGCGCGGCTGCTCGCGCTGTTGTTCGAGCAAAGCGCCGGCACGCTTCCGCTGGTGGGGCTCGCCGCGCCGACCGGCAAAGCTGCTGCCAGGCTTGAAGAAGCAGTGCACGAGGAAGCCCGTGGGCTCGAGCTCGACGCCCGCGTGCGTGATGCGCTGCTCACGCTCCAAGCCACGACCCTTCACCGGATGCTCGGACGTACCCCGTCCAGCAACAGCCGCTTCCGCCACCATCGCGCGAACCGCTTGCCGCATGACGTCGTCATCGTCGACGAGACGTCGATGGTGTCGCTGTCAATGATGGCCAGGCTGGTCGAAGCAGTGCGTGCAGACGCACGGCTTGTGCTGGTCGGAGACCCCGGCCAGCTCACGTCGGTCGAAGCCGGAGCGGTGCTCGGGGACATCGTGGGGCCCGAGCCGTCAGACGCGATAGTGGTTCTCGACCACGTTCACCGCTTCGGCGGCCAGATCGCGCAACTGGCCGAAGCAGTACGCGCTGGAAAGTCCGACGTAGCGCTCGACGTCCTGCGCCGGACCGGCGGCAACGTCGACTGGATTCAGGCGGATCCCGCAGAAGACCCTGCTTCGCCGGCGATACGCGAGCCCGCGGTCGCTGCCGCTCGCGCTGTCATCGATGCAGCTCGCGCGGGTGACGCCGTTGGGGCGCTCCAAGCGCTCGGAGCCTTTCGCGTTCTGTGCGCCCATCGCCGCGGATCCCACGGAGCCATTACCTGGATGAACCGGATCGAGAGCTGGCTGGCAGCCGAGATCCCCGGGTTCGCCCACGAGCGTGGCTGGTACGCGGGCCGCCCGTTGCTGGTGACCGAGAACGACTACGGGTTGCGGCTCTACAACGGCGACACCGGCGTGGCGGTCGCAGACGGCGACGCCGATGGCCGGTTGAGCGCGGCGTTTGAGCGCCGCGGCGAGGTGGTCAAGTTCCGCCCGACTCGGTTGTCTGCAGTCGACACGGTCTACGCCATGACGATCCACAAGGCCCAGGGCTCGCAGTTCGACACCGCTGCCGTCTTGCTGCCTCCCTCGAGCTCACGGATCCTTACCCGCGAGCTGCTCTACACCGCGATCACGCGCGCCAAGGAAAAACTCGTGCTGGTCGGCACCGAAGACGCTATAAAGACCGCCGTCGAACGACCAGTGGCGCGGGCGTCGGGCTTGCGCGACCGGCTGTAAGCCGAGGTTGAGGGTCGGCCGGCGCGGGCTAGGTCAGGACGCACGCGATCCTCCCACACCGCCGACGGGTCGCATAGCGGGCGTCACTGTTTGCCTTCGATGCCGCGGTCAGCCGGCGTGCACGCACTGCCGGTGGCGTTCACGCGTCTCGCGCGCGTGGATGACGGCGCCTTGCAGGGTCTCGAGCTCATCTGTCGGCAGGTCGGCGAGCGGCGCACGTGACTGGTCGAGCAACGTGGAAAGTGCGGACCCCACGTCAGGCTCGTCAACGGGATAACGAGCCGCTTGCGCTCGGTAGCGCACGACCAGCGTCAGCGCCGTAGCGGACAGCAGCAGTCCCACCGCGTTGCCCACGGCGAGCACCGTCGATTGCGCTCCGACGAGATTGACGTAACCCAAGAGCCCGTTCACCAGCACTCCGAGGCACCAGCCGAGAACGGACTGCCCCGCCGACGAGCGAGCTCGGAGCATGGCGACGATCTGGGGGCAGATGCCGCCGATGGATACGACGACTGCGATGGCGGATATGACGGAAACGGTGTTCATGACGGTCACCAAGGACGGCGGGACTGGCCCTGCGAACGCAGGCGGACGGACTCATAGCCCGGACCGTGGGGCACAGGAGTGGCCGACGGCCGGTGCGGTAGTCAAGCGGCTCGGTGTGCGTTCGCGCCGCCTGCTGGTCTGAGTCCTTCAAAGCGATGATGAACGCCGGAGGTCCGTAATAGACATGCACGTTCTTTGGGGCTTCGCCAAGCCTCCTCTTGATCGGCAAGCGGGATGGGTGAGAACCGGCGCCAGAAGCCGCTTCCTTGTTGCGCAAGCGCCTCGGAACCTGCCGGCGACTTCAGGCTTGCGCCCTGCCGGCGCGGGTAGGCGAGAGTCATGATCAGCACGCAACTCGTCCGGCCGCGTCGCGGCAAGTGGATCGCCGGCGTCTCCGCCGGGCTCGCCCAGCGCTTCGGCGTTTCGGCAGGCCTCGTCCGAATCACCTTCGTCTTGTCCGGGATCTTCGGCGTAGGCGAGATCGTCTATCTCGGCCTATGGATCATCATGCCCAAGGAGTAACCGCCCGGGGCGTCTTGCCGCGGGCGGTTTCCGCTGGCGGCGTCAGGGAATTTGTTGCGTCGCGCGGTAGCTGTCCCGCAACACCGAATAACCCGGCTTGAGGCTGCCGTCGTAAGCGACCACGCCCTTCTGGTGAAACGGCGGCGTGGGCTTGGGGTTGCCGCCTGCCCATTCGGGATAGATGAGGAACTCGCGCAACGTCCAGTAGGAAGCGCCGCTCAGCCACGGCTTCGTCGCGAAGACGTCGAGGTGGTAGCGCATCCAGTCCTGCTGGAACTCGTGCGTGCCCTTTTCCTCGACCGGCCCGTGCCGGTTGGCTTCGGCGCCGAACTCCGAGACCATCAGCGCTTTGGTCGGATAACAAGTCCGCATCCTGTCGAGGTAACCCGACAAGTCCTCGCGGTTGGCGATGTCGTTGGAGTACCAGCCGAAGTACTCGTTGATGCCGATCAAGTCGAGCGGCTCGTAGCCGCGAACGCAGGCGACGCGGGGATGCCCGGCGAGCGCCATGGCAACCGGCCTCGAAGGGTCGAGCCTGCGGACCGTGCGGGTGGCGGCGTTGATGTACTGGCGCACCGGCCGGGGGACTTTCTCGTCGAGCTCGTTGCCGATCGACCACACGATCACCGAAGGGTGGTTCTGGTTGGTGTCGATGTTCGCGGCAACCCGCTTGACCGCTTCGCGGCGCACCGATGCAGGCGCCAGGTCGTCGGATCGCATCTGGTAGACGGGAACTTCCGACCAGACAAGCAGGCCATTTCGGTCGGCGAGCTCCTGGAAGTAAGGGTGCAGCGGGTAGTGCGAGCGGACAAGCGTCGCGCCGACGTCTTTGGTCTGGGCGACTGTCTGCTCGTGATCGGCAGGAGTGAGCGCCGCGCCCTTGCCGGGCAGATCCTCGTGAACGGCGACTCCGCGCAAGTTGACCGCGGCACCGTTGAGCAACAGGCGCCCGTCGGAACTCACTTCGACGCTACGCAAGCCCGTCTTGAGTTCATACGAAGCAGCCGCCGCCGGCAGGTCCTTGCGGGCGCCGGCACGCGCGGTGAACGTCACGGGATAGAGGAAAGGATCCCGGGGCGACCAAAGGTGCGGATCGCCCACGCGCACCTGGGTGACCAGCGTCTTCGTCTGCCTCGGTTGGATCTTCTTCGCCGCAAAGCGCACCGGCAGCTTCCCAAAAGTCCCCGTGACGCTCACGCGCCGTGCCTGGACAGAGTCGTTGCGGACAGCCACGCGGAAATTCACTTTCGCCGGGCAAGTCAGGCAATCAATTTCCGGCCGCACCTGCACGGAATCAAAGTCAATCTGGTTCACCGGCCGCAGATAGACCTCACGCACGATGCCGCCGTAGTTCCACCATCCTCCCCGGGGCTGGTCGGTTTCGGTGTAGCGAGCAGGCGGAAAGTCGGTTGGCAGTCGCCGGTTGTCCACCCGCACGACCAGCCGGTTCATTCCTCGGGGATTCGCCCCGTCCAATGCCAGCTCGAACGGCTCGAAGGCGCCGGCGTGCTGGCCGAGCAAGCGGCCGTTGAGCCAGACCGTCGCGCGGTGGTTGACGGCTTCAAAGCGCAATCGCCACGTCGTGGCTTTCGTGCCCCGCGGAAGCCGGAAGTCCGTCCGGTACCACGCGGGCCAGCCGATCAATGAGTCGTGAGACTTGTCTCCCGCGTTGTACGCGTTAGGCAGGCGGACACGCTGGAAGCCGGCAGTCGACTTCTGGTTCTCCCATTGGGCAGCGAGCCCGCGGTCGCCGCGGTCGTGGCGTAGACCCCACCAGCCGTCGAGGAGCAGTCGCCCACCCTGGCCGTCCCGCGTGACTGTCTTGGCCGTCGGCGCACCGGCCAGGGAAGCCGCCGAGGCGACGGAAGCTCCTGTAGCGGCGACCAGGGTGAGGGCGGCGAGCAGGACGCCGCGAAAGAGCACAGAACGCATGGTCAGGAGTTGACGAGCGCGAGCGCGTTGAGAAGGTGAAGGAGCGTCGGCGAGAGCGGTGCGGGCGCCGACGAAGTCGAACCCGACGGTGACTCGGCAAGCAGCGTTCGCGACGTCGCGCACAGCAGATCGCGGGCGGCCGGTGACCCGCCGCGCCGTGGCGTGAGCGTGAAGTTGACGCTGGAGAACTGCGCGGGCAAGGCGACCATCCGCGTCTTGGTGCCGGTCATGCTGAAGGCAAGACGCGCACAGTCCGTACCTCCGGGCGTCGCCGAAACGGTGAGCGGCAGCCTGAAGGAATCGATCGTCACGGTTTGCGCCGACGGCAAGCGGCGGTCGGCGAGGCGGCCGGTGACCGAGCCGGACGCGACGAGGACTCCTCGGCGAGGGCCGATCCGCGTCACCGCAAAGAAGCCGGTGAACTTCCCGCGCTTCGTCTTGGCCGTGATGGGGATCGAGGGATACGTCGCGGCGGCGGAGCGCGCACTCGGCGCTTGGGCGGCGGCCGGAGAAGCCGCGATGCAGGCAAACACCGAGGCGCTGAGGCCGGCGGATACGACTGCCAGGAAAGTGCGAAGCATCCGCTTAGTAAACCGAGCGGGCAGGCGCGACGGCGCTTCGAGGATCCTGGTCCCGCGTAAGCGCCCGGCGCAAACGACTCGTGTACCGCTCAACCCGAAGCTGACCGGCCGACGGGAACCCTCAAAGCCAGCACCATTCGCGGCAGCCTTAGCTGCTGTGCGCGTCAGTCGCCTCGTGCGCCCATGTAACGAAGTCACGCAGCACCGTTACGACGAGGCTGTGGTCTTCTGCTTGCGGCAATCCCGACACTGTCACGGTCCCGATGATGCCGGCGTCGCGGATGGTGATGGGGAACGCGCCGCCGTGAGCCGAGTACTCGCGAGGATCAACGAAGTAGCGGTCTTCCAGCGACTCGCCGGCCGCCAAGCAATCGATTCCGACGTAATAAGAGCTGTGGCCGAATCGCCGTACGACGCGCTTCTTACGCTCGGTCCACGCGTCGTTGTCCGCCGCGGTGCCCTCAAGGGCCGCGTGGAAAAGCTGCCGGTCGCCCTGGCGGATGTCAATGGTCACGCCGTGACCGGCGTCGCGCGCCGCCGAGACGAGGCGCTCACCCAGCTCCCAGGCCATCGACTTGGTGAAGCGCGGCAGTTGCAGATCGTCCTCCTGCGCCAGCAACTGAGCCAGGAGCTCTGCGTGGTTGTCGTCACTCATGCGAGTTGCTCCTCATTGTCAGGCTCCCGCGCCGCAAGATGCAGAGCGGGATACAGCGTCCGGAAGCGGTCGATCGCCTCGCGATAGGGCTGCACCCACTCGGTGACGGGCTCGACCGGCGTCCCGGTGGGCCGTACCGCAGCGGCAACCGCCTCCCAGACGCCGGCCGCCACGCCGCCGAGCACCGCCGCTCCAAACGCCGCCCCTTCGTCGGTGGCGGTGCGCTCGAGTGGGACTTCGAGGACCGACGCCACGATCCGCAACCACAGATCACTGCGCCCCCCGCCGCCCGAGACACGGCCGAGCGCACCGCTGCCCACGAGGTCCAGGGCGTCGCGCATGGCGAAAGCCACGCCTTCGAGGACGGCGCGCACGAGCGCACCGCGGTCGTGTCGCAGCGTCAGACCGACGAACGCCCCGGTCGCTTCCGGGTCGTTGTGCGGCGTTCGCTCCCCCGCGAGATACGGCAGAAAGGCCAGACTCTCGGTCCCGGGCGCCACGCCTCGGCATCCGAGATCAACTCGGCAAAATCCACGCCGGTGCGGCCGTGTCGCGCAGCCAGCGCAGCGAACCGGCGGCGGACAGGATCACGCCCATCTTGTGCCATCCCCCCGGGGTCGCGTGGCAGAAGGCGTGCACCCGCGCGTGAGCGTCGCGGAGAACGTGTCGGTCGCGGCGAAGACAACGCCACTGGTCCCTCGTGCCCCGAGCGGTCACGGCAACCGCGGTCGCCAGCGCAATCCCGCGGCGACCGCCGCCAGCAGCAGCACGAGACCGCCTCCAGCAAACATCGAGCTGACTTCGCGGCGCTGTTCGCGCGTCCCAATTCTCGAGCCGAGACTCTCGTAGACCCGGTCGAGCTCATCGGAGTCCTCCACCCGGAAGGCGCGCCCTCCGGATAGCTCGGCGATCTGCCGAAGGCTCCGGGGATCAGGGGGAACCGGGATGCGAGAGCCGAAGGGACCGTTGAACACAACGCCGTTCGGCGTGCCCAGCGCAACGGTATGGACGGGGATGCCGAGCGACTCTGCGCGCCGCGCTGCCGTCAGGGGGCTGCTGCCCGAAGTCGTCTTGCCGTCTGAAAGAAGCACCACGGCGGCGGGGGCGACCCGACCGTCCTTGCCCCGGCGAGCGGCAAGACGGTCAAGCGCAGCCCGCAGCGCATCCCCTGTAGCGGTTCCGCCCTCGGCTTGGAGAGCGGAGAGTGCGGAACGGATGGGCACGCGATCGAGACTGGGCTCGACCAGGGTCAGCGGCGCTGTCGAATAGGACACAAAGCCGACCATGAGCGACTCGGGAACGCGGTCGAGGAAGCGCTCGCCGGCTGCGCGCGCCGCCTGGAGGCGGGTGGGCGCAACATCGGTAGCTTCCATCGAACCCGAAGCGTCCGTGATCAGCATCACCGACGCCCGTTCGACAGGGACGGCGACGGTCGCCTGCGGGCGTGCCAAGGCGAGCACGGAAGCTATTCCGGCCCCCGCCAGCAGCGCCGGCACGAGCCATCGGCGCCACTTCGGCGCCTGGACCGCGACGGCTGCCACCAGGGCGGTGGCCGGATACCGGACCGCGTAGCGCCGGCGTCGCCGCCGTGCGAACAGGTATGCACCCGCCAGAAACGGAAGCAGCAGAAGCGCCGCAAGGAAACCAGGGGCCACGAAAGTCATCTCAATCGGCGGGTGAGCTCCCGCAACCAATCCCCCTGCGTCGAGAGGGTGACGTGCTCGGCACCCGCGCGCCGGGTGGCTTCCAGGACACGACTGCGACGCTCGCGTTCGGCCTGCGAAAAAGCCCGCCGTAGCTGCGGCGAAGACGTGTCGGCCTCGACCTGCATGCCCGTCTCCGGATCCGTCAGCAGCATCCGCCCGGCCTCGGGAAGCGCGGCCTCACGCGGATCGGTGACTTCGACGACGACGGCGCTGTGACGAGCGGTCAAGCGGCGCAGAGGACGCGCCCAACCTTCGTCGCGTAAATCGGAAGCCACGACGACCAAGCCGCGTGAACGGGCCAGGCGGTGCACGCGACTCAGGGAGTCCGCCAAAGTCACGGGATGCTCCGTTGCGTCGCATGCAACCCCTTCGCGCAGCACCCGGCGCACTGCCGCGATCGCAGCTCGCCCGCCGCGGGGTTCAAGCACTCGCGCTTTCGCCGCTCCGGCCGTCACGAGCGCGAGCCGCCCGCCTCGGCGCACCGCCAGCTGGGCGATCGCCAGGGCCACGCCTTCGGCGACGTCTGATTTAAGGCGATCACCGGTTCCGAAGGCCATCGAAGGAGACACATCGAGTAGGAGCCACGTGGTCATGGCCCGCTCTGAAACGTGCTGGCGTACATGCGGCACGGCCGTTCGGGCGCTCGCGGCTGGGTCCAGTTGGCGTAGGTCGTCTCCGGGTTCGTAGGGGCGCAGCTGCGCCAGTTCTGTGCCGGCACCGACGCCCAACGTGCGGTGCTCACCGGGCAGGACGCCGCCCGCGCGCCGCGCGAGCGACACGTCGAGGCGCGCGACCACCGGCGCGGGCATCCGGCCAGGACCCTGCCGTCCGGGCGGCTGCACCATTGCCGTATTCATGCCGCCTGCTCGGCGGCGGCGCTGAAGGCCCCCACCGGGCTGACGACTTCAACCACACGAGCGACGAGCTCGTCGGCGCGGACGCCGTCCGCCAGGGCGTCATAGGAAAGGACGAGGCGGTGGCGCAGAACATCCGCCGCGAGGTCGCGGACGTCAGCCACCGTGACGTGCGTGCGGCCTCGCAGCATGGCCAGCGCCTGCCCAGCTTGAACGAGGCCGATCGACGCGCGCGGGCTGGCGCCGAATTCGATCAAATCGCTGAGCTCAGCTGCACCGTAACGCTCAGGCCGGCGCGTGGCGTCTGCGAGACGGACGGCGTAGGTCTTCACCGCGCGATCGGCGAAGACCCCGCGTACGACGTCGCGATAACCAATCAGGTCGCCGACTTCAAGTACCCCGCGAGCGGTCGGCGGCTCTCCGATCATACGGTCGACCACGGCAACCTCGTCCTCGATGTCGGGGTAGCCGACGATCAGCTTGAACAGGAACCGATCGACTTGGGCCTCTGGCAGCGCGTAGGTCCCTTCGGATTCGATCGGGTTCTGGGTTGCGAGCACCAGGAAGGGATCGGGCACCGTGTACGTGCTGCCGGCGATGGTGACCTGCCGTTCCTGCATGACTTCAAGCAGAGCCGATTGAACCTTGGCCGGCGCGCGGTTGATCTCGTCGGCTAGCAGCAGATTGGCGAAGACCGGTCCGAGGAGCGTCTGGAACTCGCCACGGTCAGGTTGCCAGATACGCGTGCCGACCAAGTCGGCCGGAACCAGATCGGGCGTGAATTGAATTCGGCTGAAGTGGCCGCCGAGGACGTCAGCAAGTGTCCGGACCGTCAGCGTCTTCGCGAGGCCGGGGACACCTTCGAGCAGCACATGCCCGCCGCTGAGCATCGCCACGAGCAGCCGCTCGAGCATCGCGTCCTGACCGACGACAACGCGTTTGCACTCATACAGCGCGGTCTGCAGCGCCGCGCGGGCGCGCGTCGCTGCGGCGGCGCGGTCGGCATGCGCTTCCGATGAGGCTGTGCGGTGATTGTCGGCGGCGGGCATGGCGCTCCTGGCTCGGATTGCGCGCCACGCTAACCACGACCGCGTCAGATCCGGATAAGCGCCGGAGCGCGCGCCGGCCCCGGCGCGGCCACGGCACTGGGCGCCGTTGCCGGAAGCCGCACTTCGACACGCAATCCGCCGCTGTCGGGTGCCGAGAGGCGCAGGACTCCCCCGTGTGCTCGCGCCACCGCTCCGACGATCGACAAGCCAAGGCCACTTCCCCGGGTCGTGCTGAGGCGCTCCAAGCGCTGGAACGGTTCGGCCAGCATCGTCAAGGCCTCGACCGGAATCCGGTCACCCCCGTTGATGACCTCCACCACGGCATCGGATGCGTCGCGGCCGACCGTTACGGAGGCAGATCCGCCGCGGCGGTTGTGATCGATTGCATTCGCGACGAGATTGGTCAACAGCCGTTCGAACAGGATCTGGTCTCCAGGCACCAAGACGGGACCGGCGTCGGAGAATGTGAGCCGTACTCCCGCCTGCGTCGCGTGTGGTGCGGCGGCCTCGGTCACTCGTCGTGCGATGGCGGCGAGATCGATCTCCTCGCGAGCCAACGACCCGTGCCGGCTTCGGGCCAACAGCAGGAGACGCTCAAGCAACGATTCCATGCGATCGCTGGTTTCGAGCACGACCTCGCCCATCGCACGCAATTGGTCGACACCGGCATCGGGATCGGCAAGGGTGACGTCGGCTTCCGTCCGTATCACCGTGAGCGGCGTCCGTAGCTCATGACTGGCGTTGGCCACGAAGCGGCGCTGGCTTTCGAGCGCGCTCTCAAGACGGTCGAGCATCGCGTCCAGCGTCTGAGCCAACTCGCGGAGCTCGTCGTCAGGCGGCTGGAGCCTGATCCTCTCGCCGATGTTCTCTTCTGAGACCCTGCGCGCAGTGGCGATCACCTTTCGTAACGGCGCGAGGGCGTGCCCGGCGATCGCCCAACCAAGGCCGAGGGCGAGGAAGGCTGTGCCCAGGACCCCTAGGACGTATTGGAGCGCGAGGCGGCTCATCACATCGTCGGCGTAGCCCGGAGGCAGCGTCCGCTGGAGGTGGCCGCCGATCAGCCACCAGCTCATGCTCAATAAAAGCGCCGTCGAGGCGATCAGCAATCCTGCGTGCAGCAAGGTCAGCCGGAGCCGGATGCTTCGGCGAGAGCCGATCACAGCCGGTAACCGGCGCCCGGGACGGTATGCAACACGGCAGGCTCTCCCAGCTTCCGCCGCAAAGTCATCACCGTCATGCGGACGGTGTTGGTCAACGGGTCGGTGTTCTCGTCCCAGACCGTTTCCAGCAGCTGTTCGGCGCTCACCACGGTGCCGCCCGCAATCATCAGCCTTTCCAGCACCCCGAGTTCTTTGCGCGACAGGCCGAGGTGGCGGTCGCCACGAGTGGCACGACGAGCGGCCGGGTCCAGCGCGAGGTCCCCGTGGCGCAGTACCGCCGGTCGTGCAGTGCCGACGCGGCGGGCCAGCGCCTGCACCCGAGCCACGAGCTCGGCGAAGCGGAAAGGCTTGCTGAGGTAGTCGTCGGCGCCAAGCGCGAGGCCACCGACGACGTCGTCGACCGAGCCGGCAGCGGTGAGCATGAGCACTTTCGTTTCAGGCAACTCGGCGTTGACCGCTCGGCACACCTCGTCGCCGTGGAGCTTCGGCAGATCACGGTCGAGCACTACGACTTCGTAGTGATGCAGACGTGCCTTCGATAGAGCTTCGGCCCCGTCGGATGCGATGTCCACCGCCGCCCCGTGCCGACGCAAGCCGCGCGCGACCGCGTCGGCGACGCGCGGCTCGTCTTCGGCCACTAGTACGCGCACCTCAGACCTCCGGTGTGCGTTCGGTCGCCTGGCGATCCCCACGCCGGCATGGGGCGCCGTGGTAGCGCTCATACGGCGCGCCTTGATCGACGACGTCAGACAAGACCGCCCGGTGCGCCGCCACACGGAGGTGCCGGTCGAGCACAGGGAAGCCGGCCGCCGACATCGCGAGGAGCCCCAACCCGATCGCCACGGTCGCCGCAGGAGCGGCGGTTGGTCTGACAAGCGACTTCAGGCGCATTCCTGAAGTGAAGGGCACCCCAGGGCGAAGCGGCATAAATCCGTGGCTCGTCAGTCCGATTGCCGACTTATACGAGCCGTCCGAACCACTTGAGCGATGCAGCCGCAGCTCCTGCCATCAGCATCAAAGCTCCTCCCGCGAATAGATTCGTGACCTCTCGGGGACGCCGCTCGCGCGCCACCTGAGAGCCGAGACGTTCATAGACGCGATCAAGTACTCGGGCATCGGCTGTGACGAATGCCTCTCCGCCCGAGCGTAGAGCGATGCGCCGCAAGGTCTCACGGTCCGGAGGCACCGGCACGGTGCGGATGTCACCGCTGGGGCTCTCGCGCTCAATCGTTCCGCGGCGCGTGCCGAGCGCGACGGTGTAGATCCGGACGCCCGCGCCGCGGGCGCGGTCGGCGATTACCAATGGATCCGCGCCGCTGACCGATGCGCCGTCGGACAATAAGACGATGGCCGCCGGCGGGCGCTTGGCGCCGGGGGGCGTCGATCCGGCGATCGTCTTGAGCGCGATCTCCAGGGCGTCTCCGGTGGCCGTGCTTCCCGCGGCGTCCACGCGCGAGATCGCATCTGACACCTCCGCGTGGTCACGTGTAGGGCTGTTGAGCACCTGGACCGAGTGGTTGAACGCAATCGCCCCGACCCGCATATCGTCCGGAAGCGCGTTCACGAATCGCCGAGCCGCCGCCTTCGCGGCGGACAGGCGGCTGGGCGCCACGTCCTGCGCCAGCATCGACCCGGACCGGTCAGTCAGCACTATCACCATCGTCTGCTCGACGCCGGTCGCGAGCGTTGCCTGCGGGCGGCTGACGGCCACGATCAGGAGCGCGAGTGCGAGCGCGTAGCCCACGGCAGGCGCGTGCAGGCGCCAACCCGGGCGGTCAGGCGCCACGGATGGCAACAGAGCGGCGGGCGCGAAAGCCGCTCGTCCGTAGGGAGCAGAACGCTCGCGACGGACGTACGCCCAGCCAGCTAATGGCAACAACGCCAGCGCGAGCAGGAAAAGCGGCGCTTGAAAGCTCACGGCGAGCTTCCAGGGCGCAGGCCCAGCTCCACGTTCACCGAAACACGGGCGCCGCGCCGGCGCACGACCACGTCGACGTGATCGCCGGGTTGGCGATCCTGGATCGCGTCAGCGACATCGTCGGGTCCTGTCACGGCACGACCGTCGACCGAGACAATCACGTCACCATCGGAGCCATCGGGCTCACGAGCGGGACGCAGCCCGGCGAGCTCAGCCGGACCGCCGCGGACCACTCCGCGGACGACCGCGCCTGCACCATGCAGCGGCAGCGTCGTGGAGACGCCGAGGTACGGACGCTGGATCGTCCGGCCGGCCTTGAGTTGTGGGACGACGGTGCGGACGGTGTTCGCCGGTACCGCGAAGCCGATGCCGACGTTGCCGCCCCCGCTGCTGGTAGACGCGATCTGCGAGTTGACTCCGATGACGCGGCCGCGGTCGTCGAGCAGCGGACCGCCCGAATTACCCGGGTTGATCGGTGCGTCGGTCTGAATCACCTTGTCGATGCGAAAGCCGTTGGGGGCGCGGATCTCGCGCCCGAGTCCGGACACGATTCCGGCGGTCGCCGTGCGGTCGAGCCCGAGCGGATACCCGATGGCGATCGCGGTGTCACCAACCTTGACGGCGTCAGAGTCCGCGAGGGGCAATGCTGAAAGCGTCCGCACAGCCGTGGGATTGACGCGCAGGACCGCTAGATCAGACGACGGGTCACTGCCGAGCACCTCCGCCGGAACCGGACGGTCGCCGTCGTTCAAGCGCACTTGTACGCGATCCGCGTTGCCGACGACATGGGCGTTGGTGACGATGGTCCCGTCCGCGTCGACCAGAAATCCCGTCCCCGAGGCGCGGCCGCTCCGGCTGGCGACCTGCACGGACACCACTCCGGCGCTCGCGCGCGAGTAGATCTCGTTGATTCGCGTCGGATCTGTCCGGCCGGACGTTGCCGGCAGGGCTGCGAGCGGCTCAGATGCCTCTTGGTCCACGGTGGCGTTGAAAAGGGCTGCGCCTCCGAGGCCGACCAGCAGGAGCGCGATCGCCACGAGCGCGACGAGCGTGCGAGATCGCCGCCGCGGTGGTTCGAGCGGGGGCTGCACCGGCGGGCGGTACGGCCGTACTCGGGTGCCGGCAGTGGCCGGCGCGAGCCACTCGTGGTCGCCGCCGACCGGATCCTCGTTCCAGAGACTGCCCCGCTTCTCGGCCATCGTCAGTGCACGGTGGCAGCAACGCCGTCAAACGCGGATAAGCGATCGGCGCAATGCCGGCCTCACTGTGCGCGCGACTGGCAACCTGCACACCTCGGCGACGAGCCGGGGCGCGGAACTTAGGCGGACCGGCGCGGTCTAGCCGCCCGAGCCGGTTCAAGTGGCTGCGGCGGGGCCTTCTTCTGACGGCGCTTCGACGGCACCGGCCGGCAACACGTACCGAGCCGTCGCGGGATTGAGGTTGATGTCGCTTACAGCGAAGTGATTGCCGTGCAGGCCGCCCGACGGCGCGGGCTTCGCCACTTCTTCTTTCTTGCCACCGTTGGCCAGCACCCATGCCTCGACGGCATCGAAGTCGGACCCTTCCGCCCGGATGGCCGCACCTTCGACGATGACGGTGCCTCGGCGGTGCGGACGGGCCAGCCGGCGCACGAGGTCGCGTATTTCTGTTTGCTCCATCTCGCGAGGCTACCTCGCCGCCGACCCGCCGTGGCGGTGGCGGCCCGTCAACCCGCTTCGCTTGCGGTCTCGCCGAGCCCGCGGGGATCGGCGTGCTCGAAAGTCGGCTTTCCCGGACCCGCCGGCGCTGCGGCGTCACCGGGAATCGGACCGGCTTGTGGACCCGGTGGCGCGATCGGCGCAGCCTCTCCGACGAGTGCTTCGATCTCGGCCCGCCGCTCGGGGGTCATGACCGGCCACCCCTGCTCATAGCTGCTTCTTCGACGAGGCGTACACCCAACGGCGCTGATCACGTGAAAACGGG
>JADDQZ010000045.1 GCA_016781085.1 Actinomycetota bacterium | reverse complement strand
TGAGCCAGAGGTCGCGCAACCGGCGCATCGCCACGAGGCTATCCCTTGCCGAGGGCTGACGGCCACCCGCCGCTAGCCCTCACTCCGTCAGTCGTAGCTCTTGATCAGCTTTACGTTGGGCGCCACCAGCAGCATCCGAACAGCGCCACGATCGCGAAGCCCGGCGCGATGGTGCCCCACGCCAGGTCGTCGAGGATCAACGAGCGCGGCGGCTCCATCAGGCAGGTCACCGGGTTCAACGTGGCGGCGATCTCCATCGGCCTTGTCAACGGATCCCGGGCCGGCGCTACGCCAAACGCTGCACGCTTACGGCGGTGCGCAGGCCTTGGCTTGTCGGCGCCGGGGCTCTGTCAGGCGTGGGCGCTGCGAGCCGTCGCGATCTCACGCGCGGGCATCAGGGCGATGACCAAGCCGAGCACGATCACGAGCGCGTGCAGGACGTTGTCCGCGCCGTTGAAGCTGAAGAAGTTCAGCGCGCTCTCCTCGTTCGCCGCCGCCAAGCCGGCGCCGAGCAGGACGATGTGGCTACCTACGAGCAGCCAGCCGTACAGTCGCGCGCCTCCGAGCGTGCGGGCGAGCAGCAGCCCGGTCATCCCAGTGAGCAGGTGCGCGACGTTGTGGAACGGGTTGAGCTCGAAGAAGAGCAGCATGTCGTTCGTGTTGGCATCGGCAAACCCGCTGAAGCCCGTGACGGCGAAGCCGACGAGCCCGACCACGACATAGACCGCGCCGAAGCCGAGGGCCAGAAGCTGCGGAAGCGTCCGTTCATTCGGTCCGGTCATGTCTTTCTCCCCGATCTCGATGTGGCTCGTATTGCGATCAGCGCCGCGGCCGACAGCGGGTCCTTGACGTTCTCGGGGCTCGCTTGAGGGTCCTTCTTCACGTTGCCCGCGGAGGTTCGTCGGCGCGGCAAGCTCGCGGTCATACCGTTGTTTCGCATCGCGTCGTGACTGCGGATCACTGCTGGCGTGCAGACGCTCGGTCTTGAAATCGAGCCACGACCACCCCGCCACGCGCACGAGCCCGGCGGTCCATCTCGGACTTCGGCTGGGACGGATCGGAGCAACGACAGGGGACCACACCGCTAACCGAGACGTGGCGCGCAGCGCGAGCCACGGTTTGAGCCGTGCTGCGGTGGGGTCATCGCCGGCGACCGTAGGTGCGCTTACGTGCTTGCCACCGGCGCGCCCGCGAGAAGTCGCCGAGCCTCGTCGACGACTTCTCGCAACTCTCGCCTGACGGGGGGGTAAAGGTCAGCTCGGGCCGAGCCGATACCGGCCTTAGAGCCGATTGCTCAGACGCCGTATTCGGCGTCATTTGTGAAGCCGCCAGGCAGTCACGCGACCTGGGACCTTCCATTCATACCTCGCGATCGAGACTCTCCAGCACGGGCGGCCCTCGACGGCCGCCCGTCTGGGTTAAACGCGGGGACCGCTGCCTGCTGGTCTGAAGCCAACAGGAAGTATCGCTGCCCAGGCGCCACGCACGCTGGCGCGTCCGCGCCCCGGGTGACCGACAAGCCGAGCACGGGTTGCCGAAGCGCGGCGCGAACCGCTGCTGCAACAACGCCAATGGCGTGCGCGGTCAACCTGGCCAGCTCGCCCTCGAACCGTCAAGCTTGTTGCTTCCCATGATCACGACCGCCAGCCCCTGCACAGAGACCCAAACCGTCCTCGGCGAAGGCGTCCGGTGGGATGACCGCCGGAACGAGCTGCTTTCGGTCGACATCCTCACCGGAAGCCTCTTCCGGTACCGCGTCGAGCCGGCGACGACGCTGACGGCGGTTGCCCGGCACGAGATCGGTCGCCCGCTCGGCGCCGTCGCGCCCGTCGAGGGCGATGACGGGTGGGTGCTGGCGGCGGGTCGCGGATTTGCGCGTCTTGGCCCGGACGGACGGCTCGCGGTCGTGGCCGAGCCTGCGCCCGAGAACTTCCGCGTCAACGACGCTGCCGCGGATCCTGCCGGCCGCTTCTGGGCCGGTGTCATGGCCGAAGATCAGCGCGCAGGGGCAGGGACGGTCCACGTCCTCGCAATCGACGGCACCGTCACCCAAGCGCTTGACGGGCTCACGATCCCCAACGGGATCGATTGGAGCCGGGACGGTCGGACGATGTATCTCGCAGACAGCGGGCAGGGATTGGTCTTTTCCTTCGAATTCGATGCCGACAGCGGGCAACTCGGGAAGAGGCGCTCGTTGATCGAGTTCGGTGGAGAACCTGGAGTGGGGGATGGCCTCACCGTCGACGCTGGGGGAGACCTCTGGATCGCGCTCTACGGCGGCGGAGAGGTGCGCCGCTATTCGCCGGACGGGCGGCACAAGGCGACCGTCAAGGTCCCCGCCCCGCAGGCCACTTCGCCCGGATTTGGTGGACCGGGACTGTCGACGCTCTTCGTCGCCACGGCGACCGAGGGCTACACGGATGAGCAGCGAGAAGCGGAGCCGCTCTCGGGACGCCTGTTCTGCGCTCGAGGCATCAAGGCCAACGGGTTGCCGGCTCGGCGGTTTCAGCCTCGCGGGGAGTGGTGGCCGCGCTGACGGAGCGGCGTGTGGGACAGCGGGGTCCGTAAGCGCGGCCTGAAGCGCAGAGCGCCGGGGTAGGGGCCGAAGCAATGAAGCGCATCAAGATGCCCGAGAACCTGCCGCGCCCCGTCGTGTTGCTTTCCCATCGCGCACCTGTCGCATTTCGTCGTTCAGCCGACGGGAAGCGAACGGCGCGACGCGGGGCCGGAGGGCTCGTCACGGCTTTGACCGATCTATCTACCCAGCTCGAAGACGTCCGCTGGGTCTGCGCGGCGGGGGGCGGCGAGGACGTCGCCGTCGCCGCCGAGCATCCCGGTGAACCCGTGCCGGTCGCGCTCACGGCTCAACCGCGGGTCGTCAGCCGCGACTCCACAGAAGATTCGGTCGTTCCGCTGCGGTTCGTCGACGTGCCCGAAGACCAGCACGAGCGTTTCTACGGGGTCATCTCGAATCCGCTGCTGTGGTTCATCCAGCATGGGCTCTACGGCGCGAACTCTCCTGACCTCGGTGACGCGGAGCATCACGCGTTTTCCGAGGGCTACGTCCCGGTCAACGAGGCGTTCGCCGATGCCGTGGCGGAGGAAGTTGAGGCAGCGGGCGGCAGCGCACTAGTGATGCTGCACGACTACCACTTCTACCTGGTGGCCGAACGGGTCCGGAAACGCTGCCCGGACGCCCTGATCTCGCAGTTCATTCACATCCCCTGGCCGGGTCCCGACTCCTGGCGCCTGTTGCCGCCGTCCATGCGCGAGCGGCTGCTGCACGGACTGCTCGGAAACGACGTCGTCGCTTTCCACACGGAGGGGTCGGCGCGGCGGTTTCTGCTTTCGGCACAGGAACTGCTGGGCCTTCGCGTCGATCTCGACACGCTCACGGTGGAGGTCGACGGGCGGACGGTCCGGGCCCGCTATTACCCGATCTCGATCGACGTCGCCTCCTTGCGCGAGTTGGCGTCGAGCAAGGCGGTCGTCGATCGCATCGAGGACCTTTCGCAGAACCTCGCCCACGGGGAATGCCAGCTGATCCTGCGCGTCGACCGTACCGACCCGTCCAAGAACATCGTTCGCGGGTTCGCCGCCTTCGGCTTGATGCTCGAAGACCATCCGGAGCTCGCCGGAAAGGTGCGGTTCCTCGCGCTCCTGCAACCCTCGCGCCTCGACGTGCCGGAGTACGCGGCGTACCTGTCGGCTATCGCAGCTCAAGTCGCGCGCATCAATGCGCGCTATGACCACCTCGATTACGAGCCGATCGACTTGCGCCTGATCCAGGATCTGCCGCTCGCCGTCGCCGCCTATTCGGCTTGTGACGTGCTCATGGTCAATGCCGTTGTCGACGGCATGAACCTGGTCGCCAAGGAAGCTGTGGTCGTCAACCGCCGAGACGCCGTGCTCGTCCTGTCAGAGAACACGGGCGCTCACCAGGAGCTGGGCGATTACGCCGTCACGGTGTATCCGTACGACATCCGCCAGCAGGCGGACGCGCTGTACGAAGCGCTGACGCGGCCTCGAGAGCAGCGCCGTGCCAACCTTCGGGACGCCGCCGGCGTGATCGAGCGCAACGACATTGCGGCGTGGTTTTCGGCGCAGCTGGCCGACTTGGCACGCTGATGCGGGACGCTCCAGGCAGTGCGCGCGGCCTTCCGCAGTCGGAATGGCGTCGCCGATGACCACCGCCACTGTTGTCGCGTCTGCGCGGTGGCCGTGCCCGCGCGCGAGCTCGTCAAAGGTGCAGCCGCTGGTGGTAGAGGGTGCAGCTGCGCCCCGAAGTCCCACCTGGCGATGAATCCGAACGCGACGCCGGAGGCAGCCGGAGGTCCTGCCGCCTCTGGTTGAAGGCGGCAGGACCGGTTCGGTCTAGGAGGTGGGAGTGGACACCGGCGTGCGCCGGACAAGCTCGTTGATCCCGGCGAAGCCGAGCGCGCCGAGCGTGAACGGGCTCAGGCTGGCCCGGTCGTCGTTGCCGCCGAACAGGCCGCCGCTCGGGTTCGAACGACGCGTCAACGCGCGCCGTGCGGTAGGACGGCTGTAGTTGATCTGTGAGAGGACGGCGTTGACAGCGATCAACGCGGCGCCCACGCCAATGTTGAGGTTGCCGAGCGTCTCGAGGCTGCGCTGAATGCGCGCCGCTTCGGGTGGTGTCTCGGGCGCCGGCTTGGTGCCCGTCTCGACCGGCACGGCGCCGTCCGGTCCTTGGCGCCCGAGGCGTGCGCCCTGTACGCCGTTGGCGATGCCGGTCACCACGGCGGCGATCATCAGGCCGTCTTTGGCGAGTGACAAAGCGTTCTCGGTGGCCGACATCCGCACCGGGTTGGCTTCGGTGACCCGGGCGGCAGCCCATCCTGTCGCGGCGGCGCCCAAGCCCACTCCGTTGAGCAGGTTGTAGCCGTTCCAAGCCGCGTTGGCGACCTTGCCGCGTTCACGGTGATCCGAGATCGCCTTGAGGGCGGGGTTGTGGGCGAACTTGCCGAACATCGAGCCGCCGAACCAGGTGGCGAGGCCCAAATCGTGCGCGGCGCGTGTGACGTTCGCCAACTTGTCGCTGACCATATGTGAATCTCCTTTCGGGGGGTTCCGGAAGGGCTACCCGACGAGCCGGGCCGGCACGCTGACGCGCAAATGAGTACACCGGAGGACGTGCGGACATCGACCGGTTGGACGGCGACGCACCTCAAGCTCCTCGACGAGGCGGCGGTGTCCTTCCGAGTGCTCCGCCCAAGGGGAGTAGAACGGGGCGCAGGCGTGTGCGGTTTGCCATGCCGCAGCAGGTGGGGGCGGTCGCTACCTAAACGCTTTGAAAGAAGTTGAGGCCGTAGCGATCGAGGAACTGTTGCGCTTCGACGTTGAGCCGGAACAGTTCTCCCGTGAGCACGAGCACCCCCATGAGGATGAGCACAACGCCGGCGGTGGCTTGAATAGCGACGTAATGGCGCTTGAAGAACCGGAATGCTCGTGTGGCGGCGTTGAACGCGACCGCCGTGGCGAGAAACGGAAGGGCTAGCCCGGCCGAATACACAGCGAGCAGCAGTCCACCTTGCGCTGTCCCCGAGCTCGTCGACGCAAGGCCGAGGATGGCCCCGAGCGTTGGCCCCACGCACGGTGTCCACGCCAGCGCGAACGCGGCTCCCGCGATTACCGGCCCGCCGCTGCCGGCGCGCTCGATCAGGACCGTCGGCCGCCACTCCCGGTTGAGGCGCGGCAGGAAGATCGAGCCGAGCGATAGGGCCCCCATGGCGATGATCGCGACACCGGCGATCTTGTTCAGCGTCGGCTGGTTGTCGAACAAGAGGGCGCCGGCCGCGGTCGCGCCGAGCCCGAGCAGGATGAAGATCAGCGAGAAAGTCGCGACGAACACCGCGCTGCGAGCGATCACCCGCGGATCGATTCCGCGCTTGAGCTCTTGAACCTGCGTGCCCGAGACCGTTGCGAGATAGCCGGGAACCAGGGGCAAACAGCAGGGCGACAGAAACGAGACGAGCCCCGCTGCGAAGGCCAGGGCCATGCTGGGCGCTTCAACCATCAAGCGCGTATTTCTTGATGTCGGCGTCCAGCGCCGCTTGATTGGGATAGCCGCCCACGTGGGTGTAGCTGAGCTTGCCGTCGGCAGAGTAGAACGCCGTCGTCGGGAAGGAGCGGCCGCCGCGAAACGTCCGGGCGATCTTTCCGTCCGGATCGACGAAGTGCGGAAACGGCACCGGCTGGCGCTTGAGGAACTTCAGCGCGGGCTCGCGGCTGTCCTGGGAATTGACGCCGAGAAACGCGACTTCGCCCTCGTAGCGGCGAGCGAGCGTCGCGAAGAAGGGGAACTCGTAGCGGCAGGGGCCGCACCACGACGCCCACTGATTCACCACGACCGGAGTTCCCCGTAGCCACTACAAACCGTAGTCCGCGGCTCTTCGCGCCGCTGCCGAGCCGCGCATCTGGCGCGGCCGGCTCGTGTTGTCGCGTTGTCGCCAAGCTGAAGAACGGCACCGTTGCGGTGATGTCGGCCGGTTCGACATCGCGGACCAGCGTCGAACCATGTTGGCGCGGAGCCGGCGCACAACGATCGCGGTTCGCCGGTCACCGCCACGGGGAATGAGCTTCTCGTGCCCAATTACCTCATCCGCAAGAAGCTGATCGCGCTCGGAGACGACTTCTGGGTCGAAGACGAGTCGGGGGACAAGATCTTCCACGTCGACGGCAAGGTCATGCGCCTGCGCGACACGTACGTGATCGAAACGCCAGACGGGCAGCAGCTGCTCAAGATCCAAGAGCGCCGTCTGCGCCTGCACAAGACACTCGCGATCGAGCGTCAGGGCCAAGAGCTGGCATCGGTTTCCAAGGCGCTGATCTCGCCGCTGCGCGACACATTCCGGGTCCAGTTGGCGGGCGGCGGCGTGCTCGACGTCAAGGGTGACCTGTTCAACCACGAGTTCACGATCGACTGGGAAAACGGCACGCGCCTCGGCGAGGTCTCCAAGCGGTGGTTCTCCGTTCGGGACGCTTACGGGCTCTCGGTGGAGGCCAACCAAGACGCCGTGCTCGCCCTGGCGATCGCCATCTGCATCGATGCGCTGGAACGCGATTGAAGTCCTCGGAGCGAGAGCGGGCGACGTCAGCCGGGCCGGGAGCGCACCGTTGGGCGGCGCTGCTGGCGGCTCTGGTGCTTGCAACGGTGTCGTCCGGCTGCGGTCCGTCCCGAGCAGCTGAGGCCGGCTCCGCCGAGATCCGCATCCCGGTCGAGCCACGCTACGTGGCGGGCAAGGAAGTTGCCGAGTCTTCGAACTGCCTGGCATGCCACGAGTTCGCCGAAAGTGGAAGCCGTGGTCCCGGGCCGGACTTGACCACTGTGGGAAGCCGCTACGACGTCGAACAACTGCACAAGATCCTCGACAACCCGCCGTCGCCGATGCCGTCTTACCGAGACATGCCCGCAAGCGACAAGAGGGCCCTGGTGGAGTTCCTCGCACAGCTCAAAAACGAGTGACGGTGCCGCTTCCGGCTGACTTGGTTCCAAGCCACCTGAACTCCGGCGCCGCTTAGGTCAGAGGATCCCGAGCAGCAGCAACAGCACCAGGGTTAGCACTGCGGAAACCACGAGCGAACCCAAGCAGCCCATACGGCTGGAGAAAAAGAAGAACATGCCTAGGGGCTTCCCTGGGGCGGCGTTGGGCAAGCGTGAGCCCCGACTTCTACGATTGCTTCACGCGAGTGGGTGCCGGCCGAGTCGCGCGTCAAGTCGTCTCGACTCATGCCCCTGCAAAAGGCTCATCCTCCTGAACAGGAGCGCTCAGCGCCGTTAGGCGAGAACCTCGCTGCGCCGCCGAGGTGGAGCGCGCGCTCGCACACAAGCGCGGTCTTGGAGGGTCTTGCCGCCTTGGTCGCGTGCCTCATTGCCTCCGTATTGGCTTCGTGGAACTTCCTGCGCGACGACGTCGTGCAAAGCGACGTGCTTGTCCACCACTACTGGATGCGCTCGTTTCAGGACCCAGAGCTGTTCAACGACGGCTTGACGTCCCTTCTACGCGAGTCGGGGCGGTACCCGGAGGGCTATCAAGCGCTCTTCCGACTGGCCAGCAACGTTGTGGACCCGGTCGTTTTCGGCGAGTGGCTGGGGATCGGGCTGATGGCGGCTTCGGGATGGTTGGTCTTTCTGGTCGTGCGCGAGCACACTGACTGGAAGGTGGCGGCGTGGCTGGCCGCGGCGTTATTCCTCGCCCTAAGTGACATCCATCGCTTCTACGGCGGCTTTCCCCGTGCCTTCGTTCAGGTCGCGGTGTTACTCACGGTGCTGCTCGCCATCAGGCGCCACCCGCTGGCCGCCGCACTCGCGGCCTCCGGCGCGGCGCTCTTCTACCCACCGGCGGCTCTTTTGGCCGTGGGCGTGCTCGTCCTCACGGTCTTTGAATGGAAAGGCTGGCGGCCCCGGCTGGACCGGCGGCGTGCCGGCTTTGCGGTGATGGCCGTGGTGGTCATGTTCGGGCTGATCCTCGGTCCGCCCGCCCTTTCTGGCGCCGGTTCGTCGGACGTCTTCACCGAAGCGCAGGCCCGCCAGTACCCCGAGTTCGGCGAATGGGGTCCGCTGCACTTCTTCACCAAGTCCAACATCCAGTATTTCAAGCAGAACCGCTCCGGCTTCGACTTGGGCAGTTCAGGCAGCATCATCGCGCTCGCGGCGCTCGCCTTGCTCCTGGTGCGCCCGCTGAACCTGAGGCTCGTGCGCCCCGAAGTTCTGGCGCTTGCGGTGGCGGCTCTCGGCGCCTACACGGTGGCGCAGTTCGTCTTGTTCGAGCTCTACCTGCCGCATCGCTACACCTATCCGCTGCTCGCCTTCTTCGCGATCGCCATCGCAGTCTCGATCAAGCCGACTTGGGAGGCGCTGTCACGGCGCCGGGCGTCACGGACGCTGGCGTTCGCGCTGTTGCTCGCGCCGCTGCCGCTCTACTACTTCGCGGTTCATGTGTTCCCGCTCGGTCCGGCCAAGCCTGTGGATGGGCTTGCCTCTGAGACGACGTACATCGGCGTCGCGGCGGCCGTGGTCCTCGCTGCTGCCGGCGCTCTGCTGATCCAGCGCTTGCCGCCCGGCGAGCGAGTTGCCTATGGCGCTGCGGTGTCTGGGGTGACGCTAGTCGCGGTGCTCCTATCGCTGCCCGACCGCCAGCCCATGGGTGAGCGTTGTCCCGAGGTGGCGGCCACGCAGTACATGCAGACGCTGCCCAAAGACGCCGTGATCGCCGGCGATCCCTATGACATGAATTGCCTGCCATTCAGCGCTCAACGGCCGGTGGTCATGTCGACGAAGCTCGTGATGTCCTACGAGCCTGACTATTTCTTGAAGAGTCGTGAGCGCATGCTGACTTTGCTCGAGGCCTTCTACGGCCAGTCTCCGCGCGCCATCGGCGCGCTCAACGCCAGCTACGGAGCGACGCATCTATGGGTGCGGCGAGATGCTGTGCTCCGCGAAGTGATGCGTGACGGGGAGGTCAGGTGGCGCACGTGGAGGATGCGGCCGTACGGCAAGGCGGTCGTACACGGTGTCAGACGAGGTCCGCTCGCCGTGTTGCGGCTACCGCGGGCCTGTCGCACATGGGTCAACAAGACCAACGAGATTTACGACATTCGGTGCATCGCCGCTTCCGAAGTACCTGAGAAGGCCAAGGCCTAAGCGCACGCGAGCAGCCCGAGGTCGGACCGATGGAGGGGCGCTTTGTAGCTCCATGCTGAAAACGCCGCACATCACTTAGGTCTGGACGACGAGATGGGGCCGGCGATAGTCCGTAGGCTCCAACCCATGACCCGATTCGAGAAAGCGGCCAACCTATTCGTGGTGGTCGTTCCCTTCATCGCCTTCATCGCGGCGGTGGTTCTGCTCTGGAACCGCCTCGTCGATGGCAGCGACCTCTTCATCTTCTTCATCATGTACTGCCTGGCCGGCCTTGGCGTGACGATCGGCTTTCACCGCTTGCTCACGCATCGCGCGTTCCAGACCCACAAGCCGCTCCAGTACTTCTGGGCGATCCTGGGCCAGATGGCGGTGCAGGGCCCGGTGATCGATTGGGTCGCCGACCATCGCAAGCACCACGCCCACACCGATCAGCCCGGCGATCCGCATTCACCGCACCTGCACCATCAGGAGGGCTGGAAGGGCGCTCTAGTCGGCCTGTACCACGCACACATGGGGTGGCTGCTCGTCAATCACGGCACGGCACAGCGCAGCCAGTACGCACGCGACCTCACAGAAGATCCCGGCATGCGGAAGATCAACCGCAACTTCCACTGGTTCGTGCTTCTTGGCCTGGCGATTCCTTTCTTGATGGGCTGGGCGATCGACGGCAACCTCAAGGGCGGACTCACCGCACTCCTGTGGGGAGGTCCCGTGCGGATGTTCTTCCAACACCACGTGACTTGGTCGATCAATTCCGTCTGCCACTTCACGGGACGCCGGCGCTTTGACGTCGAAGATCACTCGACCAACGTCTTCTGGCTTGCGCTGCCGTCGTTCGGCGAGTCCTGGCATCACAACCATCACGCCTTCCCGCGGTCGGCCGAGCATGGCCTGC
The DNA here is from genome assembly GCA_016781085.1 of Actinomycetota bacterium. Classification (GTDB taxonomy): domain Bacteria; phylum Actinomycetota; class Thermoleophilia; order Solirubrobacterales; family Solirubrobacteraceae; genus LC5-1. Next base: position 25,504 of record JADDQZ010000045.1, on the reverse strand, counting down.
GCTGGTACGAGATCGACGTCTCGGCGTGGATCATCAAGGCGATGCAGAAGGTCGGCCTGGCTTGGAACGTGACGATCATCCCGCCGGAGCGCCAGCAGCAGAAGCTCGCCGCGCACGCACGGGATAAGGCTGCCGCCTAGCAATCCGCGCAACGGCCAGCGGACGCCCGATGTAGCCGCTTGCCGGCGAACCGATCGGCACGCTGACTCGTTCGGCTCCGCCGGGATTGCGGTTCGGGATTGCAGTTCTTACAAAAGAGGGCGGGCGCCCGGGTCGCGCCCGCCCTCTTGAAGTTCCTGTGGGGGCATTTGGAGGCTCCTGCGCACTGCGCTGGCGGAGAGCTGTGGGCGCCTCGGCAGGGGCATCGTGCTAGGAATCGGGCGGTGCGCTCGCTCCGTGTCCGCCGCGCCGCGTTGCTGATCGCACCGGCGTCTTGATCCTCTCGGTCGTCATCTTCGCCGTGGCGCTGGCGCTGATCGCCAGCGAGCGCGTAGACCGCACGAAAGTCGCGATGGTGGGCGCCATCGCGATGCTGGTCACGTACACGCTCGAGCAAGAACAGGCGATCGAGGCGATCGACTTCAACACGCTCGGGTTGCTGGCCGGGATGATGATCATGGTCAAGCTGACCGAGCACACCGGCGTCTACAACTGGCTCGCGATCCGCGCGGGACAGCTTTCGGGAGGCCGTCCGCTGGCAGTGACTTTCGCCCTGGCCGGAATCACGGCGCTCTTGTCGGCGTTCCTGGACAACCTCACGACGGTCCTGCTGATCGTGCCGATGACCTTCCTGCTGGCCGACGCGCTGGACTTCGATCCGATCCCGCTGGTGATCATCGAAGTGATCGCTTCGAACCTGGGGGGCACGGCGACGCTGATCGGCGACCCCCCGAACATCATGATCGCCGGCGCGACGGGGTTGTCGTTCGTCGCATTCATCGTGAACCTCGCGCCCATCGCGGCGCTCGCCTGGGCGGTCGTGACCGCCGGCCTTTATCTCGCTTACCGCCCGCGGCTACAGATAGCGCCGGAGGCGCGCAACCGCGTAATGGCGCTCGACGCCGGCGCGGCGATCGAAGATCCCGCGGAGCTGCGCCGCACCGTGCCGATCCTCGTCGGGACGATCCTCGTGTTCTTCGCTCACAAGGCGCTGCATCTCGAGCCCGCCACAGTGGCGCTCGGTGGCGCCACGCTGATGCTGTTGACCACGACGCGGCCGATCGAGCGCGCGCTGTCGGAAATCGAATGGCCCACTTTGTTCTTCTTCCTGGGCTTGTTCGTGATGGTCGGGGCATTGGAAGCGACGGGAGCCATCGACAACGTCGCCGAGGGCATCGCTTCCGTGACTCAAGGCAACCGGACGGCCGAGCTGATGGGAATCATGTGGGTTTCGGTGATCGGCTCGGCGCTGGTCGACAACATCCCGTTCACCGCCGCGATGATTCCCGTGGTGGAGGACCTCGGCGGCGATCACGACGATGCCTATTGGTGGGCGCTCGCGCTCGGAGCGTGCTTCGGCGGCAACGCGACGCTCGTCGCGGCCGCGGCCAACGTGGCGGCGGCGGGGCTCGCTGAACGGGCGGGTCGGCCCATTACGTTTGTCACCTTCCTGAAGGCCGGCGTGCCCGCCACGCTTGTGTCCACCCTCCTTGCCGCGCTTTACGTCGCGTTGCGCTACCTCTGATCCCGGTGTCTCGGTCCAATCCCATCGCCCGCCTCGTTCGCACCACTCCGGTGTTGTCGCCGTCAGAGACCGTCGCTTCCGCGGTATCGACGTTGCTTGAAAGCGGAGTGCGGTCGCTGCCCGTGGCGGACGACCGCGGACGCTTCGTCGGCGTGTTCGGCGAGCGCGAGTTCTTCCAAGCCCTGTTCCCGCGTTACGTCGGCCAGCTCTCGTCTGCCGCCGTTATCACAGCCGCCCTCGACGAGACGATCGAGCGCCGAGCAAGCGCGTCCGGCGATCCGGTCAGCGCGTTCATGAACACCGAGCACGTGGAAATCCGCCCGAGCGCCTCAGATCTACAGGTGGTTGAGACCTTCCTCCACCACCGCGTTCTCATCCTTCCCGTGATCGACGACGAGCGGATCCTGGGCGTAATCGACCGCGCCGAGTTCTTCAAGTCGCTGGCACGGGAGTTCCTCGGGCAAGTCGCCGAAAGCTGACGGACAGGCTCAGCAGAGTCAGGGCGTCACGCTCAACGCCTCGCTCACCGTGTGATGCGGCCTCTTATGGGATGAGTGCGGCGTCGTATCGCGGGAAGCCCGGCGAATTCTCCGACACCTTCAACCTCGCTCGATCGCGAGAATCTCACCTGAACCGACCCTGCGGCAATCCTCGAGCCCGTCGATGATCCGTCCCACCACGGTGACCGGATTTGCTGCGACCGGGCGGTCGTCGGTGCTGATCGGCGTCGGGCCGTAGAACAGGCAGATCGCCTTCCCAGGAGGCCAATAGGCGACGTCTGCGACTGCGACGGTGGCTTCGTCGCCCGGAGCGTTGTCGGCGTCGACGGGAGAAGAGAAGTAGATCTCGTCGCCCCAGATCTGGGCGCGCGCGTCGAACGGAAGCTGCTTGAGCAACTCCGCGGCCGTGTCGGAGGTGTTGAGCTCGATGGTGATGGCGGCTTGGCGACCGCGAACGGTGATCTGTTCAGGCATCTCGGAACTGACGTAGGTGGACTCAGGCAAAGCTGCGCGCGCAGGCGGGTCAGCGTGGCGGCCGGCGCATCCTTATCACGCTTGCCAGGGCAGTCACGACGGTGAGCGTGGCCGAATACCAGCGCCCGGGCGCTCCGCAGACCAGCCAGGCGGCAAAGGAGTCAGTGAGTCTGCGCCGGTATGGTCTGCGTTCCATGGCCGTTCCTGTCACCACCACCGTCACAGACCTCCCTGAATCTCGCGTCCGCATCGAAGCGGAAGTCGCCGCCCAGGAGATTGAAAAGCGCCTCGAGCAGACCGCTCGCCAGATGGGCCGGACCCTTCGGGTACCCGGCTTCCGACAGGGCAAGACTCCGCCCGGTGTCGTCATGAAGCGCATGGGGCGTGAGACGGTGCTCGACGAAGCGGTGCGCGACTCACTCCCGGGTTGGTACGCAGCGGCGCTGCAGGACGCGCGCGTGCCAACCATCGGCGAACCCGATTTGGACTTTGGGGATCTTCCGCAGGCCGGCGAGCCGCTGCGCTTTTCGATCGAAATCGGCGTGCGCCCCAAAGCCGAGCTGGGGGAGTACAAGGGACTCGAAGTCCCCCGCCGCGAAGCGTCGGTTTCCGACGAAAGCGTGCAGCAGGAGCTCGAGCAGCTGCGCGAGAAGATGATGAGCCTGGAGACCGTCGTGCGGCCCGCGCGCAAGGGCGACTATCTGGTCATCGACTTCAAGGGCTCGGTCGACGGCGACTACTTCGAAGGCGGCGAGGCACGCGGCCAGACGATTGAGCTCGGGTCTGGACAGCTCGTTCCGGGCTTCGAAGACCAGCTCGAGGGTGCCGCTGCCGGCGAGGACCGCATCCTGAACATCACCTTTCCCGAGGACTACGGCGCCGAGGAGCTCGCCGGCCAAGAAGCCAAGTTCGAAGTCGAGGTCAAGGAAGTCAAGGAGCCGCGCAAACCCGAGCTCGACGACGAGTTCGCATCAAACGCCGGCTTCGACTCGCTCGACGAGCTCAAAGCCGACATCCGCGAGCGCCTGGGAGCCAGCGAGACCGCCGCGATCGAGCGCGAGTACCGCCAGGCGGCAGTCGACGCCGCTGTCGAACGCGCGACCGTCGAAGTGCCCGATCCGTTGGTCGACGCCTACGCGCGCGACATCTGGAACCAGACCCTGCACTCGCTGTCACATCAGGGCATCAGCAAGGAGATGTTTCTCCAGATCTCCGGGCGCACCGAAGACGAGATAGTCGAGCAAGGCAAGGAAGACGCGCGGCACGCGCTCAAGCGTGAAGCGGTGCTCACCGCGGTCGCCGCAGCCGAGAAAATCGTGCCCGAAGACGAGGAAATAGTCGAAGCCCTCACTCAAGCGGCCCAGCAAGAGCAGACCACGCCTGAAGAGCTCTTCAAGCAGCTCGACAAGTCCGGCCGGCTGGATCAGGCACGGGAAGAGCTCACGCAGCGCAAGGCTCTCGACGTCATCGCCGATTCGGCCACGCCCGTGGCAGCCCCGGCGGGCGCGGCAGCGGACACGGGCATCGACGGCGCCGAGGAGCCGGGCGGCGGCACCGGTGAGTCGGCCGGCGGCTCCGACACGCCACCTGTGGGCGCTCAAGCCGATCAAGCAGCGGACGTGCCGGCTCCGGACTCGGACGTGGCTCTGGACCAGTGACAGCGGCGAAGCGGTTCCCTGAGCCGCTCGTACTGTCGTCCAGTCAAGCGTGGCGGAGCCCTGCGAGCGGGCATCACGCCACTGTTAGACTCGCGCCGAGTGAGCGGCCACGGCCGAGCGCATCAAGAGGAACCAAGCGAAGCACCCCCGAAGAAGCGGAGACCGTGAGCCCACTTGTACCTATGGTCGTCGAGCAGACCTCCCGCGGGGAGCGTGCGTTCGACATCTATTCTCGCCTGCTGAGCGAGCGAATCATCTTCCTCGGCACGCCCGTGGACGATCAGATCGCGAACCTGATCGTCGCCCAGCTGCTGCACCTGGAGTCCGAGGATCCCGACAAGGACATCTCGCTCTACATCAACTCGCCGGGTGGCTCGGTGTACGCCGGTCTCGCCATCTACGACACGATGAACTTCATCAAGCCCGACGTGCAGACCATGTGCGTCGGCATCGCGATGTCCATGGGAGCGCTGCTTCTGTGCGGCGGCGCCAAGGGCAAGCGGATGGCGCTGCCCAACTCGAAGATCCTGATCCACCAAGTGTCTTCGGGCTTTCAGGGCCAGGCGACCGACATCGAGATTCACGCGCGCGAAGTCATCGACCTGCGCCGCAAGCTCGACGAAATCATCGCCGACAAGTCCGATCAGCCGATCGAGAAAGTCCGCCAGGACACTGAGCGCGACTACTTCATGAGCGCGGACGAGGCCAAGGAGTACGGAATCATCGACCGCGTCATTTCCTCGCACTAGAACTCCACGTGCGCCCGGGATTGGGGAGTACCGGGCGCACGTGGAAGCGCGAGGGGATGCCGGACGTTGTCAGGGGAGAGGATTGATGGCGCGCCCGACGGACTCCAACGAGCAACTGCTGTGTTCTTTCTGCGGGAAGTCCCAGCGGCAAGTCAAGAAGCTGATCGCGGGCCCCGGGGTCTACATCTGCGACGAGTGCATCGATCTCTGCAACGAGATCATCGACGAGGAGCTCACCGCTCCGCCATCCTTTGACCTCGACAACCTGCCCAAGCCGCGTGAAATCTACGACGTCCTCAACGAGTACGTCGTCGGGCAAGAGCAGGCCAAGCGGACGCTTTCGGTAGCCGTCTACAACCACTACAAGCGCGTGCAGCTGATGCAGTCCGGTGACGATGACATCGAGCTGCAGAAGTCGAACATCCTGCTGCTCGGCCCGACAGGGTGCGGCAAGACGCTGCTCGCCCAGACGCTGGCGCGCATCCTCAACGTCCCGTTTGCGATCGCTGACGCCACCGCGCTGACCGAAGCGGGCTACGTCGGCGAAGACGTCGAGAACATCCTGCTCAAGCTGATCCAGGCCGCGGACTTCGACGTCAAGAAGGCCGAAACCGGGATCATCTACATCGACGAAGTCGACAAGATCGCGCGCAAGGCAGACAACCCGTCGATCACGCGCGACGTCTCTGGCGAGGGCGTCCAGCAGGCGTTGCTGAAGATCCTCGAAGGAACGAGTGCAAGCGTGCCGCCGCAAGGCGGACGCAAGCATCCGCACCAGGAGTTTCTGACGATCGACACGACGAACATCCTGTTCATCTGCGGCGGGGCGTTCGCCAACCTCGACCAGGTCATCGAGCGACGCATCGGTCACAAGGGAATCGGCTTCGGCGCTCCGATCACCTCCAAGGCTGACAAGGACACGGTGCGCCTGTTCGAGCAGTGCCTGCCCGAAGATCTCGTCCAGTACGGGTTGATCCCGGAGTTCATCGGCCGGTTGCCGGTCTGCTCGGCCGTTCAGCAGCTCTCGCGCGAGGATCTGATCACGATCTTGACGGAGCCCCGCAACGCGCTCGTCAAGCAATTCCAGCGCTTCTTCGGCTTCGACGGCATCGACTTGGTGTTCTCACAGGACTCCCTCAAGGCCGTGGCTGACCGGGCGCTCGAACGCGAGACGGGTGCCCGCGGCCTGCGCTCGATCATCGAAGAAGTGCTGCTCGAAGTGATGTTCGAGCTCCCTTCGCGCCGCGATGTCACGAAGTGCGTGGTGACGAAGGAGACGATCGAGCGCGGCATGCAGCCCACGCTCGTGACCGAGGCGCCGCAAGAAGACGCGCCCGAAGCGGACGCGAAGTCCGCCTGACGTCGCGCAGCCGTCGCTGACATGTTCAGCCGGCGAAGCTTCCCGCCGGATCGGTCGTAGACTCCTGCGGCCGTGAGCGACCTCGCCGAACGCACCCGCTACGTCCCCACTGAAGCCGAACCGCGGGTGTTCGAGCGCTGGCTGGAGTCCGGCCTCTTTCACCCTCAACCAGAGGGAACGGCGCAGGAGAACTACTCCATCGCGATTCCGCCGCCGAACGTCACGGGCGTCCTGCACATGGGCCACGCCCTCAACGGCGCAATCCAGGACACGCTGGTGCGCTACCAGCGCATGTGTGGCCGGCGCGCGAAGTGGATCCTCGGCACCGACCACGCGGGCATCGCCGTGCAGACCCAGGTCGAAAAGGCGGTGCGCGAAGATGGGACGAGCCGCGAGCAGCTGGGGCGCGAGGCCTTCCTGGACCGCACCTGGCAGTGGCGGCGCGAATACGGCTCGACGATCATCGAGCAACTGAAGCGCCTCGGGGCTTCCTGTGACTACGACCAAGAGCGCTTCACCCTCGACGAGGGCTACGTGCGCGCGGTTCTCGAAGTCTTCGTCGCCCTGTACGAGAAGGGCTACATCTACCGCGACAACTACATGGTCAACTGGGATCCCGGCTCGCGCTCGGCCATCTCCGACCTTGAAGTGGAAGAGCGCGAGGAAACAGACTCCCTCTACTACATCGAGTACCCGCTGGAATCCGGGTCCGGGTCGGTGACGGTCGCCACCGTCCGCCCGGAAACGATGCTGGCCGACACAGCGATCGCCGTGCACCCGGACGACGAGCGCTACGGCCGCCTGGTGGGGGAGAGCGCCGTGCTGCCGCTCGTCGGCCGACGGCTGCGGATCATCGCCGACGAGTACGTCAAGCCCGAGTTCGGGACCGGCGCGCTCAAGATCACGCCCGGCCACGACCCCAACGACTTCGAAATCGGCCGCAAACACAAGCTCGAAGAGATCTCCATCATCGGCGAAGACGGCCGCATGACGGCGCAAGCGGGCGAGACCTACGCCGGCATGACGGCGCTTGAGTGCCGCGAAGCGGTGGTACAGGCGCTGCGCGCCGAGGGCCGCATCTCACGCGTCGAGCCCTACACCCACAACGTTCCGTACTCGCACCGCTCCGGTCAGCGCATCGAGCCGCTGATCTCGCTTCAGTGGTTCATGCGCATGGACGAGCTGGCGCGCCCCGCCATCGAAGCCGTGGAGTCCGGGCGCGTGCGCCTGCATCCGGACCGCTGGAAGCGCGTCTATCTCAACTGGATGGAAAACATCCGCCCGTGGTGCATCTCGCGCCAGCTCTGGTGGGGCCACCAACTGCCGGTCTGGTACCGCGGCGACGAGACTCACGTGGGTCTGGAGGCCCCAGAAGGGGAAGGCTGGACGCGCGATCCGGACGTGCTCGACACCTGGTTCTCTTCTGCGCTGTGGCCCTTCGCCACGCTCGGCTGGCCGGAGCAGACGCCCGAGCTGCGGGCCTTCTATCCCACCGATGTCCTCTCCACAGCGCGCGACATCCTCTTCTTGTGGGTGGCGCGGATGATCATGATGGGTTTGGAGTTCGCCGGAGACATCCCGTTCGAAGACGTCTACGTGCATTCGGTCATCCAGGCGCCTGACGGCCGGCGCATGTCGAAATCGCTGGGCACCGGAATCAATCCGCTCGATCTCATCGGGGGCGGCCCACGCCCGCCGGTCTTCTCCCAAGGTGGCGACTTCCCGGCCTACGGCGCCGATGCGGTGCGCTTCGGGCTGCTGGCGATGTCGTCGACCCAAGACGTTCGATTCAACGAGGAGCGCGTCGCTCAGGGGCAGCAGTTGGCCAACAAGCTCTTCAACGCCTCACGGCTGGTGCTGCTCCGTGTCGACGATGACGCCTACCCGCCGGCGCAGGCACCTTCCCCGGCGGATGTGGAAGACGCTTGGATCCTGTCGCGGCTTGAGCGCGCCAAGGCGGACGTCTCGCAGGCGTTGGAGTCGTTTGAGCTACATCGGGCGGCTTTCGGCGTCTACGAGTTTGTCTATGACGATCTCTGCGACTGGTACTTGGAGTTGATCAAGCCGCGCTTGTACGAGGAACACAACGCGGAAGTCGCCGCCGTCGCGCTGTACGTCCTGTCTGAGACGCTGGCCATGGCGCATCCGGTTATTCCGTTCGTCACCGAAGAAGTGTGGTCGCTGCTGCCACAAGGCGACGGGCTGCTGATGGCCCGGGCGTGGCCGCGGCTTGAGCCCTCGCAGAGGGATGAGCAAGCCGAAGCCGACGTCGGGCGTGCGATCGAAGTGGTGACGGCTCTGCGCGCCTGGCGCGACCGCGTCAACGCCGTGCCGGGCCGCACGGTGCCCGCGCGGCTTGACGCCGACGGCTACGAGCGCATGGCGCAGCACATCGGCCGGCTGACGCGCGTCGACTGGGTGCAGCGCGACGAGCGGCCGATCGCGACCGTCGCCGTGCCCGGTGGTGTCGTCAGCGTCTTCGCTTCTGATGCGGTCGACACCGAAGCCGAAGCCAAGCGCACGGCCGCCCGCCGCGCCGAGCTCCAAAAGGAGATCGCGCGGGTGCAGGGCAAGCTCGAAAACGAGAAGTTCGTGTCGCGGGCGCCTGCAGCGGTGGTTCAAGGAGAGCGCGACAAGCTGGAGCGACTACAAGCGGAGCTCGGGGCGCTCGAGTGACAGCGTGGTCGCTTGAGCAGGCGCAGACGCACCTGCTCGGGTTGGAGCTGTTCGGCATGTCGCTCGGGCTCGAGCGCATGCACAAGCTGCTGGGTGAGCTGAGCTCACCGCAAGCCGGCTTGCGCGCGGTCCACGTTGTCGGCACGAACGGCAAGAGCTCGACCACGCGGATGACAGCTGGGATCCTCGAGGCCCATGACTTCAAGACGGGTGCCTTCCTGTCGCCGCACTTGAAGTCGTTCACCGAGCGGATCCGCATCGGCGGCGGGGACATCACTTCGAGCGCGTTCGCGAGTGCCGTGCAGGCGGCAGCCGAAGCTGCCGCTCTAGTAGACGCCGAAAGCCCATCCGGTGATCGCGTAACGCAATTCGAATTGCTGACCGCCGCGGGACTTCTGAGCTTCTCGCGCGCCGGCGTCGATGTTGCGGTGGTCGAAGCCGGGCTGGGGGGAAGGCTCGACGCCACCAACGTGCTGGGCGCGCCGGTGGTCGCTCTCACCAGTGTCGGACTTGAGCACACCCGCTGGCTGGGTACCACAGAAGCGGCGATCGCTGCCGAGAAGCTCGCCGTACTGACGCCGCAGGCGACGCTCGTGACCGGCCCGCTGCCGCCGGCTGCGCGCGACGTGGCGCGGGAGACCGCGGCGACGCGGGGCGCCCGGCTGGTCGAAGTGGCTGAAGCGGGACCGAGTATGGCGGCGTGTGCTGCACCGGCGGCCGAGGTGTTGGCGGGAGTGGGGGAGGATCCGTCGGCGTTTCTCAGCGGATCGGCTCCCGCGGTCGGCCAAACACTGTTGCTCGGCTACCAGGAGACCAACTGGGCGGTTGCCGTCGCCGCCGCCGAATCGCTGGTGGGTTCGCTTGACGCGAGAAAAGTGCACCTGGCAAAGCAAAACGTGCAGGTACCGGGACGCTTGCACGTCTTGGGTTTAGATCCACTCACGATCGCTGACGGTGCGCACAACCCCGACGGCATCCGGGCACTGGTCGCCTCGCTCGGATCTATGGCGCTGGCGCAAGCCGGTCCGCGTTACGCCGTCGTGTCGATTCTCGACGACAAGGACGCAGCCGAAATGCTGTCAGTCCTCCGCGCGCAGTGTGACGGTGTCTATCTCACTCAAGTCGCGAACCCGCGGGCCTTGAGTGCCGAGGCGCTACGGCAGCTCGCGTCTGCCGGTCGCGCGGAACTGTTCGCAGAGCCTGATCCGCAGCGCGCATTGGCGGCCGCGCGCGCGTCGGCTGGGTACCAGGGCACCGTCGTGGCCACTGGCTCTATCTACCTTGTGGGCGAACTGCTCGACACGGTGGGCGAACGCGTGCCCTCGACCTTATGAGCAACAACGGACCGAGCTTTCTGGCGATCATCGCCGGCTTTGCCGCGGTGCTCATCGTGGTCATCCTGTTCTTCTTCGGGATAGGCTACGCCTTGGGACGCGCCTTCCTGTAGCCTCGTCCGCTCTTCACCGTGTTCCTCGCCATCTTCGGGATAAACAACGATGCGCTGAACGCGGCAGTCAACGTGCTGCTGCTTCTGCTGGTCGTCTTCTGGCTCGCGCTCGTGTGGTGGACTTACACGGACGCGCGCCGCCGCATCGATGATCCACTGATCGTCGGCTCGGCGACGGTCGCGTCGTTGGTTCCGTTCGTCGGGACGATCGTCTACATGATCGTTCGCCCCCCGGAATACCTCGACGATGCGCGGCTGCGCCAGCTCGAGACCGAAGCCGCCGAGGCGCGGCTCTACGACTTAGACAGCCAGGTCTGCTCACACTGCGAGTACCCGGTGCGCGCGGACTTCCTCCGCTGCCCGAACTGCGAGCGGCGCCTCAAGCAGGCGTGTCGCAATTGCGCCCGGCCACTTGAGCCGGAGTGGCACGTGTGCCCCTATTGCGAGACGCGCGTGGCGGGAAGCAAGCCCCCAGCCCAGCCCAAGACGCCGGGCGCCCGGCGCAGCCGGCGTCAGAACACTTCCGAGCAGCCGGCCGCGACCGAATAAGTCGCTGCCGCCGCTCGTTTCCTCTACTCGACAAGGAGCCCCATGGACCGGACCCTGATCCTGGTCAAGCCCGACGCCTTCGCCCGCAATCTCACGGGGGAAATCATTTCCCGTTTCGAGCGTAAGGGCTTGCGCATCGTGGCTCTCGCTCATCGCACGCTGTCGCGCGAGATCGCCGAACAGCACTACGCCGAGCATTCCGAACGGCCGTTCTTCAGCGAGCTGGTCGACTTCATCACTTCCGGTCCCCTGGTCGCGATGGTCCTCGAAGGAGACGATGCCGTCCGCGCCGCTCGGCAGCTGATCGGTGCGACCAACCCGCTGGAAGCCGCCCCCGGCTCCATTCGCGGCGACTTCGCCGTGCAAGTCGGGCAGAACATGGTCCACGGCTCCGACTCACCAGAGTCGGCACAGCGCGAAGCCAAGCTCTTCTTTCCCGAGCTGTAGTAGGTCAGAAAGCGCATGGGCGAGCTGATTCTCGCCTCGCAGTCGCCGCAGCGGCGCGCGATCCTGACTCAAGTCGGGATTGCCTTCGTCGCCCGTCCGACGGGTGTCGAGGAGATCGATTCCGGCCAGCCGGCGGCCGTCGTGTCCCAGAACGCTCGGCACAAGGCGCTGGCGGCAAGCGCGCTGACTCCTCACGCCCTCGTCTTGGGAGCCGACACGCTGGTGTCGGCTCCGACGGGCGAGATTCTCGGCAAGCCGGACGGACAGCAACAGGCTCAAGCGCATCTCGAGCTGCTGTCCGGGACGACACACCACGTGTTCGGCGGCATCGCTCTGGCGCGGGGTGGCGAAGTGACTTCCTCGGCGGTCGAAGTGACGGCCGTCACGTTCCGATCGATCACGCCGGCGATCATGCGCTGGTACGTGGAAACCGGCGAGTGGGAGGGACGTGCCGGCGGCTACGCCATCCAAGGCGCCGGTGCCGCGCTCGTCACCGGCATCGAGGGTGACTATCTCAACGTCGTCGGACTGCCGCTGGCGCGGCTGCTGGAAATGGCGCCGGAGTTACTGCCGTGCGGTCGGACGGAATGAACGATCCTGCCCGGCGGGCGCAAAGTCGTTCGGTAGACTCCGGTCGTCGCGGCTTACGCCGCTCTGCGTCGCCTGCCTCGCTGCCGCTAGTCGCATGCGAGTGGGCGGGTCAGCCCCTGTAGCGCTCCCCGCATGGGTTACTTCTCATACCTAACCGGCTTCGGCGGTCGCGACATGGCGGTCGACCTTGGCACGGCCAACACGCTGGTCTATGTCCGCGGGCGCGGCATCGTGCTGTCGGAGCCATCCGTGGTCGCGATCGATTCGCGCACGGGTGAGGTCCACGCCGTCGGGATCGAAGCCAAGCGGATGCTCGGGCGCACGCCCGGCACCATCCAGGCCATCCGCCCGCTCAAAGACGGCGTCATCGCCGACTTCGACGTCACCGAAGAGATGCTTCGCCACTTCATCCAGAAGGTTCACCAGAACCGCTGGGCGCATCCCCGTGTCGTCGTTTGCGTGCCTTCCGGAGTGACGGGAGTGGAGAAGCGCGCTGTCGAAGAAGCCTGCTTGTCAGCGGGAGCGCGTCAGGCGTACTTGATCGAAGAGCCGATGGCGGCCGCGATCGGCGCCGGCTTGCCCGTCGGTGAGCCGACGGGCAACATGATCGTCGACATCGGCGGCGGAACAAGCGAAGTAGCCGTCATCTCACTGGGAGGGATCGTCGTCTCGCAGTCGGTGCGCATCGGCGGCGACGAGCTCGACGACGCGATAATCAATTACGTCAAGCGTGAGTACAAGCTCCTGATCGGCCAGCAGACGGCGGAAGAAGTCAAGCTCGAGATCGGCTCGGCCTGCCCGCTCGAAGAAGAGGTACAGGCGGAGATCCGTGGCCGCGACCTGGTATCAGGGCTGCCCAAGACCGTTGTCTTGACTTCGGAAGAAGTTCGCTCGGCGCTCGAAGAGCCGCTCGTTCAGATCATCGAGGCGATCAAGGAGACGCTCGACCGCACGCCGCCTGAACTCGCGTCGGACATCATGGATCGCGGCATCATGCTCGCCGGAGGCGGATCGCTGCTGCAAGGCCTTGACGTGCGCCTGCGCGAAGAAACGCAAATGCCATCGCACCGGGCGGAATCGCCGCTGACGTGTGTCGCCGTCGGCTCCGGGCGTTCGCTCGAGGAGTTCGAGACGATTCACCGCTCCAACCGCAACACCGCCCGTAACCGCCGACCGGCCCGGCGCTGAGAAGCCGGCGAGCACGATCAGGAACGACCCGAACATCCACAACAGGACGGTCCGCCGTCGGCGCGGAGTTCTCGCCGTGCTGGTCGTCCTTTCGCTCGGATTGCTGACGGCGTACTTCGGCGAATCCGTCGACGGAGGACTGCACTCATTCCAGCGCGGCGTCACTGGTGTGCTGTCGCCCGTACAGGAAGGCGCCAGCCGCGCGCTGAAGCCTGCCCGCGACTTCTTCGGCTGGTTCGGCGACACGCTGCGCGCCAAGGAGGAACGCGACGAGCTCAAAGCCGAGCGCGACCGGTTGCGCCGGGAAGTCGCCGCGCTGGAGCTTCATCGCCGCGACAACGAGCAGCTGCGTTCGATGCTCGAGTTCAACGCGTCGATGGGCATCGAGCGCTTCCAACCCGTCAAGGGCCGGGTGATCGCGCGCTCGCCGAACGTGTGGTATTCGACGCTGCAGATCAACCAGGGTTCGTCCGATGGCCTGCAACCCGGCCAACCGGTGGTCAACGGGGAGGGCCTCGTCGGCAAGATCAAGGCTGTCTCCTCTGGCAGCGCCTGGGTGACGCTGATCACCGACCAGGAGTTCGGCGTGTCAGCGCTCGCGCCCGAAAGCGGCGAGCCGGGAACGATCTCGCCGGCCGTCGGCTCGCCGGGCACGCTGCTGTTCGAACTGGTGCCGCACGGCAAGCTGGTACACAAGGGTGATCGCATCGTGACCGCCGGCACGGCTGCCGACGCCCAAGACCTGCCGTCGCTGTTTCCTCGCGGCATCCCGATCGGGACGGTCAAGCGCATCATCGACGGCGACGGCCAGCTTGACCGCAGGATCCAGGTTGCCCCCGCCGTCGACTTGCGCCGAGTCGAGTTCGTCGAAGTCCTGACCATGCCGCACAGCGACGTGCGTGCCTCCGTTTCGCCATGACGCTTGACCGCAAAGCCCTCATTTGCCTGTCCTCGATCGTCCTGGTCGGCGGGCTCGTGCAGCTCACGGCGGTCTCGCAAGTGACGATCTTCGGTGTTCCCGCGGATCTTTCGCCCCTGCTTGCGGCGTCGGTCGGGCTGCTCGCCGGGTCGCTCGTGGGTGCGGTTTTCGGCTTCTCGATCGGCTTGTTCATGGACATCGTGCTGCTCCAGACCCTCGGAATCAGCTCGCTCGTGCTGACGGGCGCCGGCTACGCGGCCGGGCGCCTGCGCGAGCTGCGCGATCCGTCGCATGGCTTGCTGCCGCTGGCGGTCGGCGCCGCGGCGACCGCTCTGACGGCGCTGGCCTTCTCGCTGATGCAGTTTCTCATCGGAGTGCAAGCGCCGGTCTCGCTGATGCTCGTGCGCGAGGTGCTTCTCGTCGTCGCGTTGAACGCCGTACTCGCGCTACCGCTGCACGCGCTGGTCCGGCGCGTGCTTGAGCCGTACTTGCCCGACGATCCGCGCCGCCGGCGCCGCCGCGCGTACACGACCGGTGGCTTGAGCCCGATCAGCCGCGCATGATGCCGCCGAACTTCGAACAACGGCGGCCGGCTATCACGCCGCAGCTTGCCGTACGCGTTGCGGTGCTCGGCGGCATCGCGCTGGTCGCTTTCTCGATCGTGTTCTTCCGGCTGTGGTTCCTGCAAGTCCTGACGGGCGAGGAATACGTATCCCAGGCGCGTGAGAATCGGGTGCGCAAGGTCCGCATCGAGGCACCGCGCGGCGACATCGTCGACCGCAACGAGCGCCCGCTGGTGCAGACGCGTGAAGCGCCGGTGGTGCAGATCGTTCCGAGCGCGCTGCCTGAAGCGGCTCGCGAAGCGGCGGCCAAGTACTCGATGGCGCGGTCGAAGGCCGAGAGGAAGCGGCTGGAAGCCGAGGACTTGCTGGAAGACTTCGACCAGCAGCATCGGCCGACGGCGAGGCGTGCCAGTCCGCGCAAGGAGTCGGCGGGGGAGCGGCGCGACCGAAAGCTGGAGCAGCGCGCCGTGCGTCAGCGCCGCGAGAAGCTCAAGAAGGCGGCCGTGCAGGCGCAACCCGTCGCCATACCGCCGGTTCCATCTGACCAGAAGCTGCGCAGCCTCTACAGCCGCCTGAGCAAGGCGATCGGCCTGCCGGTCACGCGGATCCACGAGCGCGTCACCGAAGGCATCGCCGACGCTCCTTACGCCAACGTGACGCTCAAGACTGATATCTCACGCGAGCAATACAACTTTCTCTACGAACGCCGGGAGCAGTTCCCGGGCGTTGAGCCGACGAGCTTGTACTTGCGGGACTACCCGCACGAGACGATCGCCGCGCACTTGTTCGGCACGATCGGGGAGATCTCGCCCGAAGAGCAGAAGCTCGAGCGCTACCGCGACGTGGCGGCCGGGACGCGAGTCGGCAAGGATGGCATCGAAGAGTCCTACGACGACTACCTGCGCGGCACTCCCGGCTACGACAAGGTGGTCATCGACGCGTTCGGCGACCGCGACGAGCGCCGGCGCGTGACTCGCCGCGAGCCGCGCCAAGGCAACCGGCTGCGCCTGACGCTCGACCTCGAGCTGGAGAAGACGGCCAACGACGCCATCCAGCGGGCCATCTCTGCGGCTGCGGTCAACGGCGCGAAAGCCGGGGCGTACGTCGCCATGAACCCGGAGAACGGGGAGGTCTACGCGCTCGGCTCTTATCCGAGCTTCGACGCCAACCTCTTCGCCAAGCCGCTGTCGGAAAGCACCTACCGGGCGCTCACTTCAAAAGCCAACGGCGAGCCGCTGCTCAATCGCGCCATCTCCGCGACTTATTCTTCCGGCTCGACGTTCAAGCCGATCACGGCCCTGGCCGCGCTGGAAGAGGGAATCATCGAGCCCGGCACCGTGATAAACGACACCGGCGCGTTCAGACTCGGCAACCAGACGCGCTACAACGCCAAAAAGGCGCGCTTCGGACCGGTGGCGCTGTCGAGCGCTATGAAGGTCTCTTCCGACGTCTTCTTCTACCAGTTGGGCGCGTGGGCCAACGACGACGGCGCGATCATCCAGCAGTGGGCGCGCCAGCTCGGGCTTGGCCGTACAACAGGGATCGACCTGCCCGGGGAGTTTCCCGGCTTGATCCCCGACCGGCGCTGGCGCGACGACGGCTACCGCAAGTACCGCGCTTGTGCCAAGAAAGCCGGTGCGGCAATCGGGTCGACCGAGGCGCTCTACGCCTGCGGAGGCATCGAGCGCCCCTGGTCGGTGGGCGACAACGTCTCACTGGCGATCGGCCAGGGCGACGTCCAGACCACGCCGCTGCAGATGGCGGTCGCGTATGCCGCGATCGGAAACGGCGGCCGGGTAGTGCTTCCGCACCTCGGGATGAAGGTCGAGAACGGCGCCGGCCAGATCGTCGAGGAATTGCCTGACCGCTCCCGGCGCAACGTGGCGTTCGCCGATGAGCACCGCAGCGTGATTCTGGATGGATTGCGGCGAGCGGCGATGGAGCCGGGAGGGACTTCCGCGCACATCTTCGGCGCCTTTGCCGCCGAAGGCCTGACTATCTACGGCAAGACCGGTACCGTTGAGACCGGCCCAGGCCGGCCCGATCAAGCCTGGTACGCAGCCTATGTCCCGCACTCGACTCGCCCCATGGTCGTCGTCGTGACCGTCGAAAGCGGCGGTTTCGGTGCCGAGACGGCTGCGCCAGTGGCGTGCAGCATGGTCGCGAAGTGGTTTCGCAAGAGCCAGCAGCTGTGCCGGGCGCCGGTGGTCACCGGCTGATGGTGCCTGTCGATACGCCTACGCCTCCGGGCGCTGCGATCCAACCGCTCAACGAGCCGCCACCCGAGCTATCTGCGCGCGAATGGCACCTGCGAATAGATCCGCTGCTGGTCATTGCCACGGTCGGCCTCGTTTGTTGCTCTCTGGCCGCCCTCTTCGTCTCCACCCAAGACGACGTCCCCGGGCAGCCGCACTACTACGTCGTGCGCCAAGGCATCTACGGCGTCGTCGGGGTCTGTCTGATGTACGGAGTTTCGCGTATCGACTATTCCCGCTTGCGGCAATTCACCTACCCGCTCTACGGGGTGATGCTTTCAAGCATCGCGCTGGTGCTCGTACTCGGGTCCGTGGCGCGCGGCTCCCGGCGCTGGATCGAGTTGCCGTTCTTCAACTTCCAGCCCTCGGAGCTCGGCAAGCTCCTGTTAGTGCTGTCCCTGGCGGGCTTTATGGTCAACCGCATGCGGACGTTCGACCGCCAGACGACTGCGCGAGCCGTGCTGATTGGGCTCGTGCCGGTGTTGCTTGTCTTGGCGCAGCCCGACCTCGGCACGTCGCTGGTCTACGTCGTCGGGATCGCCGCCATTCTCTTCGTCGCCGGGGCGCCGGTGCGTCACTTCGCGGTCCTCGGCGCGCTGGCAGCGGTGGCGGCCTCATTGGCGATCGTCGTTCCGCCGATGGTGGGAGTGACGGTGTTTCACTCCTACCAGCTTCAGCGCCTGACTTCCTTCATCCAGCCCTCCAGCGATCCGAGCGATGCCGGCTATCAGCAGGCGCAGTCGAAGATCGCCATCGGTTCCGGCGAGAAGACCGGCAGGGGCGTCGAGGACTCCACGCAAGTGGGGCTCGAGTTCTTGCCCGAACACCACACTGACTTCATCTTCGCCGTCGTCGGAGAGACGTACGGCTTTGCTGGTTGTGCCCTCGTGCTTTCGCTGTACGCGCTGCTGATCTGGCGCGGGCTGCACATCTTGACCATCGCCAAGAACCTCTACGGCGCACTCATCGCCGGGGGGATCACCGTGATGCTGTTGTTTCAGATCTTCGTGAACATCGGGATGACCGTCGGCATCATGCCGATTACCGGCATCCCAGCACCGCTGTTGAGCTACGGCGGCTCGTCGATGCTCGTGACTTTCCTGTCCGTCGGCCTCCTGCAGTCCGTCCACGCGCAGGCGCGCGAGACGGTCGCCAGGAAGGGGCGCGCTCCCCTCTTTTAGAATGAGGTACTGCTTTGAGAAAACAAGTTCTGGTCACCGTGGACCGCGGCGAGACGCGCGTGGCCATGCTGGAAGCCGAGGGCGACGTCTCGCCCGTGAAGTCGCGCCGCGGACGTGCGCGCAAGGCCGGTAACGCGGGTCCTCCTGCCGGCTACGGGGTCGCCGAGATTTACTTCGAGCGCCGCGGTCAGCGCTCGATCGTCGGCAACATCTACAAGGGCAAGGTGGACAACGTCATTCCGGGCCTGGAAGCCGCGTTCGTCGACATCGGCCTGGACAAGAACGGGTTCTTGCACGTCGACGAGGTCGTGGTTCCGGGGGTAGATCCGGTCAAGCGGGGCCGGGGCGGGGGAGGCCCTCGCATCGACGAGCTGCTGCAACCCGGGCAGGAGATCGTCGTCCAAGTAGTCAAAGACCCCTTGAAGACCAAGGGCGCGCGGCTGTCTATGGAGCTGACCATCGCCGGGCGCTACATGGTCTACGCGCCGACCGGCGAGGGCGTCGGCGTCTCCCGCCGGCTGGAAGACAAAGAGCGCGACCGCCTGCGCAAGGAAGCCAAGCAGCTCGAGCTGGGCGGCGGGGGAGCGATCATCCGCACGGCCGCGCAGGGAGCGACGCGTGAGGACTTCGAACGCGAGTTGCAGTACCTCTTCAAACTCAACGAGGTCCTGCACAAGCGCGTCGAAGAGACTTCCGCGCCCGCGCTCGTCTTCCAGGAAGCCGATCTTTCGGTTCGCGTGGTGCGCGACATCTTCTCGGCGCACTTCGAGCGCGCGATCGTCGACGACCCCAAGCAGCACCACCGGCTGGTGTCGTTCTTCTCGCGGACGGCTCCGGAGCTCGTCGACCGCGTGGAGCTGTGGGAAGACGACACGCCGCTGTTCGAGGCTTACGGCGTCGACCCGGTAATCGAAAGAATGCTGTCGCGGCGCGTGGATTTGCCGAGCGGCGGCTACCTGGTCATCGACTATGCCGAAGCGCTGACGGTGGTCGACGTCAACACGGGATCGTTCACCGGCAAGGGCAAGCAGGCCCGGCTCGAGGACACGATCACCAAGACGAATCTCGAAGCCGCCGAAGAAGTCGTGCGCCAGCTGCGGTTGCGCGACATCGGCGGCATCATCGTCATCGACTTCATCGACATGGCCCGCTCGCGCAACCGCGAAGCCGTCCTCAAGACGTTGCGCAAGGCACTCGACGAGGACCGCACGAAGACCTTCGTGGTGGAGATCTCTCCGCTCGGGCTGGTGGAGATGACGCGTCAGAACGTCACCGACGGCGTGCGCGAGATCATGACCCGGCCGTGCCCGACTTGTGACGGCGAGGGCGTGGTCAAATCCGAGGAAACCGTGGCGATCGAGTTCGAGCGGCGCTTGCGCCGCATCGCACAGGAGGCTGACGGGCAAGGCGAGGCATACCTGGTTCGCGTCAATCCCAAGGTCAGTGCCTACTTCACTGCCGACGGCGCGCGCGTCCTCGAAGAGCTCGAAACCGACACCGGTCGCTTTTTTCACTTCGAGGGCTCTGAAGGACTACCGCTCGACTACTTCGCGATCACCCGGCGCGGCACACGCGACGAGATCATGGAAGAAGCGGTTCCCTTCCGTGCTGGCGAGGAAGTCCTTGTCAACATCGTCGAGCCGCACATGTACAACGCCGACGACGCTGTCGCCAAGATCGATTCGTACTTGATCGACGTGGTCAACGGCATCTGCTTCGTGGGGCAGAAGAAGCTGGTGCTGATCGAGGAAGCCGGGCGCACGACGGCGCGGGCAGTGCTCACCGGCGACGACGTCGAGGAAGCCGAGAAGGCGCGCGCAGAGCGTGCAGAAGCCACGCTGCGTGCGCGCCGCAGCCGCGGACGCCGGGGCGCGCAGGCGCCGGCAGAATCCGCGACCGCCGGCGCTGCGGACGACGTTGCGCCAGAACTGGGGAATACAGCCGACGGAGCGAGCGGCTCTGCCGAGTCGGGCGAGGGACTTCCGGCAGGCGCCGCGGACGGGGTTTCCGCCGACCAGTTCGCCCGGCAACCGTTGGGTGAGCAAGTGGTGCCGGACGCCGCAGTGGCCGAGCAGGTCGACGGCAGCGGCGCTTCTGCGCTGGAAATGCCCGACCGCCTGCACGGCGACGCGCTGGCAGAGGCTCTCCCGGACGGCGCCGACTCGTCTGAAGAAGACGTGGACGACGATGCCGGCGAGGGCCAAGCCGACGCGGTAGAATCCCGCCCTCGGCGCCGCGGCCGCAGAGGCGGACGGCGCCGTTCGCGTGCCAAAGCGGTAGCCGACGACGCGACCGAAGTCTCCGAACCGAGCGAGTGACCTGACTCATGCCCGATAACGCTTATGCCGTGATCCGGACCGGCGGCAAGCAGTACCGCGTCGAGCAGGGACAGACCCTGCTGGTGGAACGTCTCAGCGCCGATGAGGGCGCGACCGTCGAACTCGAGCCGCTGATGATTGCCAGCGGGAGCGACTCCGCTTTTTCGTCGTCGGATCTCGCCAAGGCGCGTGTCGCCGCGACGGTCGTGGGCCACGAGCGCGGTCCGAAGATCCGCATTTTCAAATTCAAGCCCAAGCAAGGGTACAAGCGGCGCACCGGCCACCGCCAGGATCTGACTCGCATCCAGGTCACTGGTATTGATCTCGGCGGCGCGGTTACAGCCGCAGCTTCGAAGGAGTAACTGACCCATGGCACACAAGAAGGGCCTCGGCTCAAGCCGCAACGGCCGCGACTCGAATCCCCAGTTCCTAGGCGTGAAGATCTTCGCCGGACAAGTCGTCACCGGCGGCGAGATCATCGTGCGCCAGCGTGGGACGCGCTTTAAGCCGGGTGCCGGCGTTGGCATCGGCAAGGACGACACGCTGTTCGCCAAGGCTCCCGGCATCGTGCAGTTCCGCGAGAACAGTCGCGGCCGCTACATCTCGGTTGAGCCGGTCGCAGAGCCGGCTGCGGAATCTGCTGCTCCGCAGCCCGCAGCGGCTTCTTAGCCGGTTCCCAAGCCCTGAGGCGCGTCTAGGCGCTGATCCGTCGCAGCCGGTGAACCGTCACCGGCTGCTCGGGATCACGCGACTCTTCCACGATCCACTGCTCGCGCGCGCGTTCGAAGAAGGAGTCGGCGTTGGGGCGGCCCGGGTCGGCTATCCATACTTCCCCGCTGGTCACCAGTCGCGGCAGCAGATCCAGGAGTTGTTCGACGTTGCGACGCTCGTAGAGGACGTCTGACGCGATCACCAGGTCCCACGGGGCACGCTCGGATAGCGGCTCTGGCCGAGCCCAGGAACAGATGACGGTCTCCAGGCGGATCCCGTTGTGGCGGGCATTGATGGCGGTGTATTGCACGGACTCCGGTGACCAGTCCGAGGCGGTCACGCGTCCGCCTGCCATCGCCGCGGCGATGCTCGGCAGACCCAGCCCACAGCCAAGCTCGAGCGTTCGGCGTCCGCGCAGGGCCCGCACGGCGATGGCGCGAGCCAGCGCGCGGGAACTCGGCCACAGCTCCGCCCAGTAGGGCAGAAACTCCTCGTGCTCGAAGGCGTCCTCGTCGAGCAGCTCCTCGCTGTTACGAGGCCGCAGCATGCGGATCTCCAATCCGCCGACCGCGACGACATCTTCGACGGCGCCCGCGGGCCGGTCGCAGTCGAGGGCATCAGCGCTTGACGCAACCTGGCGGTGAGCTTGACCGGTGCCGCGGTTTTGAGGTCCGGATTGCACGACTGGTCCGGCTGTAGTCGGGAACGCCTAAAGCGACTGCGCCGTGGGACGCACCAGGATCTCGTTGACATCGACGTGCGGCGGCTGCGACACGGCGTACATGACCGCGTTGGCGACGTCCTCGTCGACCATCGCGCCTTCCGGCTGGTTGTCGAAGAACGGCGTGTCGACCAAACCCGGGTTGATCAGCGTCACCCGCACGCCCGTGCCGTTGAGCTCCTGCCTCGTCGCTTCGCCCATCGCGCACACCGCGAACTTGGTCGCGGAGTAAAGCGAGCCGGGGAGCGCTCGCCGCCCGGCCACCGAACCGGTCAAGAGGAGGTGGCCCTGATTGGCCCGTAGTTGCTCCATCGTCGCGCGAATCGTGAGGGCAGCGCCGTAGACGTTGGTGAGGACCATGTCCCTCCAGTGCTCGGGCGTTGACTCGGTGAAGCCGCGCGGCGCGCCGAAGCCCGCGTTCGCGAACGCCACGTCGATGCGCTCGAAGGCTGACATCGCCTGCTCGACCATCGCCTGCTGATCCTCCCACGAGGAGACGTCGCAGCGCACGGCCAGCGCCCGCTCCGATCCGCCCAGCTCATCGGCGAGACTGCGCAACTTGTCCTCTGAACGTGCTGCCAGCACCATGCGGTAGCCGGCTCGGGCGGCGGCACGCGCCGTCGCGGCGCCTATGCCGGTCGAAGCTCCGGTGATGAGAAACACTCGATCCTCTGCCATGCAGCGCCTCCTGAAGTCTCAGTGGTGTTCGCGGACGGCGGCGCTCGCCCCCGCAACACCTACCCGCAGGGGGCAGTGGACACCGCTGAGGTCGGCAAAAGCGATCAGGGTGGCGCTGTGAGACGCGTCCGTCCGCCCTGGTGTCCGCGCGGCATGGCGGCAGGGGTGCCCGCGACCGGGTAGTCCGGCCATTTGAAGTGAGGCTGCTGGAATCGCATGAGCCACCCGAGGATGCGCGGGTCGTGCGCGATCAGAAAGTCAAAGCCCCTGACGAGTTCGGCGAGCAGCTCGTCGGGCGTGTGGGTCAGCGGTGACAGGTCCTGCCCCCAGCCGCCGAAGGTCGCGTGCACCTGGGCGCACGAGTAGTCCGCCATGATCGCGTCGGACTCCGCGAGGACCGCGGCGCTGAGAGCCTCGTCGCGCATCTGCCCGACCGGTCGGGTATGGGTGACGGACGTGCCGTCGATGATGCCTACGTTCTCGTAGCCGAGGAGCTTGGGCCACAGCGAGTCGAGCCCCCAGCCCCATCCCGTCGGAGTGAGCTCGAGCGTCGGCAGGAGCCTCTCGAGCGCCGAAGTGCTGAAGCCGGGCACCATGATCTCGACGAAGCCGACGGCGCGCGCGAAGAAGCGCCGGTTCCGCATGGTGATGAAGTGAGCGTAGTGCGAACGCTCGTCGAGGGCCGGCGCGAACAGCTGCAACTCCAGATCCCTCGCCGTGTCGAACAGCCGGTTGACGGTTGGAGCGTCCGTGAGTATGTCGTCGTCCGGAAGCCAGACGTGGTCGTAGGCGCGCCAGCCGTCCCACTCGTTAAGGAGCTGCCGGATGCCCGACCACTTGGGCCCGGGGATCACGTCCCCGATGACGTAGTCGTCGTCGGCCGCGTCCACCTCCTGATACGGGACCAGGCGCAGATCCCAGTTGCGGGATCCTTCCCCCTCGAGCCAATGGTGGTGAATGGACTTGCGGCCGACGCGCGCGATGACGAGGTTCCGTCTCATGTGGGCACCCGGCCTGGCGGTCGGCGATGAGGCATTCGAGTCGGTTCTCAGCAGTTGGCCGCGGGCGCACGGTACAGAGCGTCCTGCAACTCGTACCACGACTCCACGATCGAGCTGGCACCGGCCGCGAGGAGTTCCTCGGCCCGCTGCGTCCGCTCCTCCGGGGGCACGAAGACGAGGTTCCCGACGACCGGGAAGCCGGCCCGGCGGGCCGATTCGACGCCCGCCGGCGCATCCTCGACAGCGAGCGCCTCTCCGCCCGCGACCCCGAGCATGCGACCAGCATGGGAGTAGACGGCCGGGTCCGGCTTGCTCGTGGCCACGGGCAGTGAGTCCTCAGCGCTGAAGCGGACTTCCGGGGGAAAGAGCTCCGCGAGCCCCGCGGCGTGCAGGCAGGCATCCAGACGGACGAGCGCGCTGGAGCTTACGATGGTGAGCCGCACGCGCCGCGCGAGCTCGATCAGGGGCCGCTGGACGTCCGGATTGGGCGTGAGCTCGCGCCGCAGGTGGGCCACGACCGCTCGACGCTCTTCGGCGACGTAGCGCTCGAGGTCCGACATACCGACTTCAAAGCCGTAGGCCTCGGCCAGAGCAAGAGCCGTCGAGCGGAAGTTGCGCCCGACGGCGGCCTGCCGCAGCTCGGAGGGAGTGAAGCGTCGGTTGACGCCGAAGTCGGCGAGGAATTGATTCGTGACCGCCGCCGACGCGTCGAACGCCGGCTCTTCCGACGGGAAGAGGTTTCCGTCGGCGTCGCACAGGAGCACGTCGAGGTTGCCGGAGCGAAGGCGGCCGGCGCGGTTCACGACCTCGCTCATGCCGGGACGGCGTCGTACTCGGCCAGACAGGTGCGAATGGCGCCACGCGGGCCGGCAGCGTCGAGCTCGTCGAGGGCCTCGCGGACTGAGCTGGCGAAATCCTGATCCCTTCCGAGTGAGCCGAACACGCTGTACTCGTCGAGGAGTACTCGGGGATCGTCTCCGCCGGCCCGTGCCAGCGAACGCAGGTGCTCGCCGCGCGGATCGTCGAGCGGGAAGGGACGGCCTCGCATGTCGGTGCCGGTCAGATACCGGAGCCACCCCGCGACCGCCAGTGTCAACAGCCGATGGGGGCGACCGCGACGCCGCGCCTCGGCGATCGACGGAAGGAGGTGCGCAGGGACCTTGGCGGACCCGCCTCGGCACAGTCGCGCAAGGTCGTCGGCCAGCTTCGGGTTGGCGAGCCGGCCGAGCAGCGAACGCTTGTATGCGCCGAGATCGACCCCCGGCACGGGATCAAGGAGTGGCGCCACCTCACGGTCCATGAGCGCTGCGACATAGCCTTGGAAGACCGGGTCGGCCATCAGCTCGTCGGCGCGGCGAAGGCCGGCGAGCGACCCGAGATAGCCGATCGCCGAATGCGTCGCGTTGAGCAGCTGCGTCTTCATCAACGCGTACGGGGCGACATCGGGCACGAACTGGACGCCGACCTCGTCGAGCGGCGGACGCGCGTCGGAGAACGAATTTTCAACAACCCATTGCGAGAAGGGCTCGGTGATCACCGGCCACCTGTCGCGCACGCCGAATCGGCGCTCGACGAAGTCGATGTCAAGATCGACGGTTTGCGGCGTGATGCGGTCGACCATGCTGCTCGGAAAGGCGACATGCTCTTCGATCCAGGCCGCCAGCCGGGCGTCGCGAGTCCGCGCGACGTCGACCACCGCCTGACGTGCGACCGCCCCGTTGGCGGGCATGTTGTCACAGGACATGACGGTGAACGGCCGGCCGCCGTTGCGCCGGCGGCGGTCGAGGGCTTCGACAAGGAACTCGACCGCCGTCGTCGGGAAGACACGACCGGG
>JADDQZ010000037.1 GCA_016781085.1 Actinomycetota bacterium | reverse complement strand
CGGTGCAGATCGACAACGCCCCGCCACTCAACGGCCACGGCACCCACTGAGAGCTCACAAGCAAGACCGGCGCGGCGCGAGGGAGACAGCGCCGCGCCCTGCGGTTCCAATCTCCCGCGGCCGGCTGCGACACGAAAACGACTAGAAGTCACGCCGCGCGAACGCTCGCGCGGCGCCGGCGCCGACGAGCAGCAAGTACAGGGTCGACCACAGCCACAGCAGCGGGCCGCCCGCTTCCGCACCCCCGAACGGCCCGAGGTTGACCGCGATCTGCGTGAAACCCGTCGTGTCGGCGGTCAGTGCGCTCAAGCCGGCCTGATAGAGCGCTTCGAACGGCAACAGCCAGGTCGCCACGAGACTCACCGTGTCCAGCGTCTGCGAGCGCAGCGCTTCTCCGATCTGACCGAGCAGTCCCGCGACGAGTCCGGAGCCGAAGACCATGAAAGTCGCGATGCCGTTGGCCGTCGACGACAGCAGCACCGAACCGGCGAGTGAGAGCGCGACGATGATCGTCACCGCGAACGCAAGCGACAACGCCGGTTCAAGAGTCCGGTCTGGCCACCAGTCGCCTGTGACATAGGTGATGACGGCGGCAGCGAGGAAGACGGCGACGACGTAGCAACCGCTGACGACGGACGCGGCGGCGAAGCGCCCAAGCAGGACTTGTACGCGTGAAAGTGGCCGCACGAGGAGCGGCTGCAACAGCCCCCGCTCGGCGTCGCCCTGGACGACGCCGATGGTGAGGAAGATCGCGAGGATCGCGCCTAGGAACAACGTCGCGAACGAGGCCAGACCGAGCAGCGTGGCCCCCGCGACCGCTTCGCGTCTGAGCCCGGGAGCGTCGGGGAAGTCCGCCTCCTGAACCGCTTCAAAGGCCTGCACACAGCCCAGCCCGTAGAGAAGGAGAAAGGCAAGCGTCAGCAACGCCACGATCAAGAACACGCGTCGTCGCAACGATTCCCGCAAGGCAAAGACGGCGATCGCCCTGATTGAGCTCATGCTGCGCAATTCTCGCTCATGCGGCTGGCGTGGTCGCGGCGGCGTCGACGCCCGGTCCACTGTTCTCGACCGCCGCAAGATAGGCGTCCTCGAGCGTGGAACGGCGGATCTCGACCGAGAAGACGTCTTCGCCTTCGGCGACGAGCTCCCGCACGATCGCGGGCACCTCTTCTCGGCTGGCAGCGGGAAAGACGCGCATGCCAGAAGTCGTCTCGACGTGCACGCCGGCGGGCCGACCGAGTTCCTGCGGGGTGCCGGCAGCCACGACTTGTCCGCGCGCGATGATGGCCACGCGGTCGCACACCAACTCGACTTCGGACAGCAGATGCGAGTTCAGCAGCACGGCGGTGCCTCGATCGCGCAGCTCTTCCATCAGCGCGCGCACCATCCGCCGGCCGGCCGGGTCCAGCGCGCTGGTCGGCTCATCGAGCAACAACAGCCGCGGGGACCCGATCAGCGCTTGAGCCAAGCCCAGCCGCTGCTGCATGCCCTTTGACATCGCCCCCACTCTGGTTTGCGCCGATTTCGCGAGACCGACACGCTCTAACAGCTCCTGGCGCTCCCGAGGCCCACCGTCTGAGCCCTCGAGCTGCTGATGCAGCGCGAGTAGCTCGTCCGCCCTACACCACTCGGGAAAGCGAAAGAGCTCGGCGAGATAGCCGATCGAGCGCTGCGCGGCCACGCTGCCCGCCGGCTGACCCATGATCGTGACTGTGCCCGCGCTCGGGCGCATCAAGCCGCACGCGAGCTTCACGAAGGTGGACTTTCCCGCGCCGTTGGGACCGAGCAGACCGAACAGCTCGCCCGGCCCGATCTCGATGTCCACGCCGCGCAAAGCATGGACGTCGCCGTAGCGCTTTTGCAACCCGGTGACCGCGAGCGGAGCCTGGCGCCCTTGATGCACCTCTTTGACCGCCGAACGCCCCGAAGACACGCCTCTAACCTATAGGCTCCGTGGGTGCCGGTAGCCGTCGTAACGGACACCACGCAGTACATGCCGCCCGAAGTGATCGCGCGGCACGGCTTGCACGTCGTCTCTCTTTACGTCAATTGGGACGGTGGTACCGAGCGCGAGTCCGCGGTCGAGAGTTACGCGGGCTTCTACGACCGATTGTGCTCGGCGACGACGATGCCGACCACGTCGCAGCCGTCGGTCGGCGACTTCCTCGCGGTCTACGAGCCGCTGCTTGAGTCCCGTCACGACATCGTGTCGATTCACTTGTCCTCCGGCATGTCGGGCACGGTCGGCGTGGCCGCGGCAGCCCGAGAGCAATTGGTCGAACAAGGCCTCGAGCCGGGGCGCATCGTGATCATCGACTCCCAGACCGCTTGCGCCGGGATCGGCTTGATGGCGATCGCCGCGGCGAACGCCGCCCGGAGAGGTGTCGGTGTCGAGAAAGCAGCCGAGCGCGCAGCGGCCCTACGGCGTGAGCTCAAGGTGTGGTTCGTGCTGGACACCATGGAGTTCCTGCGTCGCGGCGGGCGCATCGGCGCGGCGAGCGCATGGGTCGGATCGACGTTGCGGATCAAGCCGATCCTCAGGCTCGAAGCGCAGATCGAGCCGGTCGAGCGGGTGCGCACGTGGTCACGCGCCTTTGAGCGTCTGCTCGGCCACCTCGAGCAGCGTCACGTGGAGGGCCATGACCTCTGGGTCATTCAGCACGCCCGAGCCGACGAGCAAGTCGCGCGATTGATAGATCGCGGCGTGGAGATCTTCGGCCGCGAGCCTGAGTTCATTTCCGAGCTGGGGGCCGTGGTCGGCACCCACACCGGTCCAGGGGTGCTTGGAGTCGCCGCCATCCGCAGCGAGTTGAGCGGTCCGATCTAGGACCGCAGGCTTTAGCCCCGGCTCGCCGTCAGACAGCGACGAAGCGAACCAACCCCGAGCCGGCACGCCAGTAGCCGGCGACAAACGATGCCGCCCCACTCTTTCAGGACGCGGCAAACGCCGCGCCGGCTCCGCGCCGGCGCGGTCGCCAGGCGCTTATCGGCGGAACACCAGGTCGACGAGCCCGCCGATGCCTCCGCCGAGCACGAAGCCAAGCCCGGCAGCACCGGCCACGACCTCACGATGGCTCTCGAGCAGACGCTTGCGCCAATCCGTGGCCTCGGTGACCTCGTCGCGGAGCCTTTCCACCGCTAGACCAAGATCGGCGCGATTAGCGCGAACCGAAGCGCGGATTTCCTCGGGAGTACGACGCCCGCTGGCCATCAGGAACCAACCTCCTGGGAAGACGAAGTCGCGACCACTGCGCCCACAGACCCCGATTGCGACACGGACGAGTCATTGGACTCACGCGGTGAGCGCGGATGCGAGGAGCTCACGGTTGCCTTGAGTAGTTGTGCTTCCTCGATCGCCATGTTCGGCGTCGGCGGCGACCCGCGCTTGAGCAGCCTGAGGGCCACAAGCCCTGCGATCGCGCCGAGGACTACGAGGATGACTGCCAAGACGACGAAACCGACCCAGATCGACGTACTGGTTGCGTCATTGAGGATCAGCGTCCAGAGCCCCCAAGCTGCACCATGTAGGGCGAACAGCAGCGCCGTAAGCAGAAAGATGCCGGCAATGGCTCCGACGATTGCGCCGCGAATGAGCTTGGAGAACTTGAGGCTCATCTCGGCCTTGGCCAGCTCGATCTCCTCGCGCACGACGAGTTGAGCCTTTTCGGCAACCTCCTGCACGGCCTGGCCGAGATCCGATGTCTGCTTCTTGCTCACGCTCTCATCCCGCCATCCGCCGGATCAACTTGGCCAACACGAAGCCGCCCGCGAAGGCGGCGAGCACCAGAAGCTCCGGGCGCTCGGCGGTGAAAGGACCGAAGACGATCGGTTCGCCCGCAGGAGGACCTCGGAAGCCCTGCGCCCGACCCGCAGACGCACCCACGACGCCGGTTCGTTCGGCAAGCTGCCGAGCGTCTTCGGCGTCTTCCTGAGCTTCTTGCTCGCGCCGTCGCGCGGCCGCCAGCTCGAGTTCGCGCTCATCGCGGTCGCTTTCGGCCCGCTCGGCTTCTTCCTTCGCTTCGTCGCGGTCTTCTTCCAGCCGCCGCGTCTCGGTTTGGGCGACGTCGGCACGGACTTCAGCTTCGGTCACTTCGTCGAACACGCGGGTCGATTGAGCGTCGCGCTCGGCTAGAGCGGCTCGCTCCTGCGCGGCGTCAGCCTGGGCCGCTTCCACCGCAGCGGGATCGGCGCGGACCGCCCCTATCTCCCGCGTATTCCCGTCGTGGTATTTGTCGTCTTCGGGAAGACTCATTCGGGCGGATCCTCGCCGTATACGCGGTACCAGATCTCGGCCGCCAGTCTCATGGTCACGACAGACGCCAGCGCGCCCAGACCGGCCACAAGTCCTGACCACATCAGTCGCTTGACGATCTCGTTGTGGGTCACGCGCCGCAGTCTAAGGGCCGCAGCGGCGGAACGGCGTGCTTCCCGCGAAGATACGCCGCATGACTGAGCGCGTCGCCACGATGGGGGAACCGGCCGCCGAACGACGGGACCACGGCGTCGGCCCGCACCCTATCCCGT
The DNA here is from genome assembly GCA_016781085.1 of Actinomycetota bacterium. Lineage (GTDB taxonomy): Bacteria > Actinomycetota > Thermoleophilia > Solirubrobacterales > Solirubrobacteraceae > LC5-1. The sequence continues at coordinate 6,065 of JADDQZ010000037.1, read as the reverse complement.
GGCCTGACGACCCGCGCCTGGATCCCGAGCTACTCAAGCACGGGGATTTCCGCAACGTCGTCGACTCCTACCGCTATTGGCACCACGACGCGATCGTCGCCGACCTTGACGCGCGGCGGCACCCGTTCTGCGTCGCCGTGGAGAACTGGCAGCACGACCTCAACATCGGAAGCGTCGTGCGCAACGCCAACGCCTTCCTCGCTTCTTCGGTGCACATCATCGGCACCCGCAAGTGGAACCGCCGTGGCGCCATGGTCACCGAGCGCTACCAGCATGTTGTGCATCACCCGCGCCTGGAGGATTTCGCCGACTGGGCGCACGAGCGCGACTTGCCGCTCCTCGGAGTGGACAACCTGCCGGGCAGCGTGGCGATCGACTCCTATCCACTCCCCCGCCGCTGCGCGCTGCTGTTCGGGCAGGAGGGCCCGGGACTGTCGGAATCCGCGCGTGAATTGTGCGAGGCGGTCCTTGCCATCCGCCAGTTCGGCTCCACGCGCTCGATCAACGCCTCAGCGGCGTCGGCGGTGGCAATGCACGAGTGGATCCGGCGGCATTCGCCCCGTTAGCGCGGGCGAAAGCCGCATGAGCCGGTGATTGTCCGGCCGTGACCCCGGCACAACGGCAGGTACGCCTGATGTGCCACTCGCCGGGGTATCCCGTACTTACCATTCGAAAGGAGAAGCAATGATCGGAGCAATCCTGCTCGGCATCTTCGCGGGGTTCTTGGCACGAGCACTGATGCCTGGGCGCGACCCGATGGGATTCCTGGCCACCATTCTGCTCGGTATCGGTGGAGCTTTGGTCGGTTTCTTCATCTTTACCGAGCTTCTGGGCATCGGCGACAACCAGATGTTCGACTTGGGCGGCCTGCTTGGCGCCATCATCGGCGCGATGGTCTTGCTCGCCGCCTACCGCGCAGTCATCGGCCGCGGCGACAACCGCACCGCTCTGAACCGGTAAGCATCAAGCAACTCAGGACGCAGTAATCAGCGGCGCCCCCACGGGCGCCGCTGTCGTTGGTGGAGCACCACGACGTGGCGCTCCGCGTTTCGGGCTACGTCGAGCGCCGCGCCCGCCGCTCCCGGCGGGCCACTTCGCGAGGTCCGAGCTGCTCGATCTCCTCGTACAAAGCTCGGATCTCCGCGAAGATCTGGTCGGCGACTTCCTGCTGTTGCTCGCGCGTGGGGTCGTCGACTGGCTCCCAGCGGATCGGCTTGCCGTAACGCACCCACACCTTCGGAAACTCGCCGCGCTTGTAGTTGCGTACCCGCGACGATCCGTAGATCGCGGTAGGGACGACCGGAGCGCCGCTTTCGAGGGCGATCCGGCCGATTCCCGGGCGCGCCTGCTCGGCGAGCTTGCCGGTCCGTGACCGCCCGCCTTCGCAGTACATCGTCAAGCAGCCGCCGCGAGCAAGCACGGCATGGGCGGTCCGAAAGACCTCGTTGTCCCGGTGCCCGCGCCGCACCGGGAAAACCCCACCCCGCGAGTACACATGGGCGAGGAAGCCAGTGAACATCTGCGACTTGCCCATGAAGTGCAAGCGACGGCGCAGGAAGCAAGCGACGAAGAAGTGGTCGGCGTAGGAGAAGTGGTTCGGCGCGATGATCACCGGACCGCTGCCGGGAACGTTCTGGGCGGAAATCGACCGTGCACGGAACACCGTCCACATCAGCAGCGACGAGAAGAGCCGCACAATCTCGTAGACGACGCCGGGACGATGTTCGCGCGCCCGCTTGTAAAAGGGATCGAAGTACTCCGCGGGACGCGGGTCCTTGTAGACCTGCGGTTTCATCGGCACCAGCTCAGACATGCGGGCGCATCCTATTGACGTGGCCGCCGGGCCCCCGACCGCCCGCCTGCTTCAACGCCGGCTGAGGTAGACGACGAGGAAGTCGACGAGCTGGCGGCCGCGATGCACGAATCCCCCGAAAGTCCGCCCTGTCGCGCGGTGCGCGAGCGGCAAGTCGACTTCCACGACGGGGAAGCCGGCCCTCGCCACATCGACGGTCATGCCGATCTCCATGCCGAAACGCGCCGCGAATGGGATTGCCGCCTTGAACGCGGGCGCCGACAGTGCGCGTTGGCCGGAGATGGGCGCGCGCAGCTTCAATCCCGAGCGGCGTTCGATCGCCCAGCCGGCAAAGCGCAGCGCCACGCCGAAGCCTCCGCCCACGCGCCGGGCGAAGACGCCGACCACGAGCCCGGCCTGGCCTGAGCGCACCACTTGCACGAGGGCGGGAAGGTGCCGAGCGGTGTCCGCCAGATCTGCGTCACACAAGACGAACACGGGCGGTTCCGGTGCATCCGCCTCACCCAGAACGGCTCGCGCGGCGAGCGTCGCCGCTCCCCCCTTGCCGATGTTGCGCGGCGCGGAAACCACTTGCACTCCCGCCGAACGCGCGATTGCGGCGGTCTCGTCGGTGGACGCGTCGTCGGCCAGAACGATTCGCGTGTTGGACGGGAAGGCGTCGGCGAGCGCCGCCAGCGTCGCGGGCAAGCGCTCCTGCTCGTCATGCGCGCAGACGATCACCACGGTGCGCTCGTTGGCGGTTTCAGTCGGCACGGGCACTATTGTCCCGCCCCCGCGTCCGGAGTGCATTCAAGGAGACCTTCAGTGGCCGACATCGAAGCCCACGTGACGGGCACCGTCTGGAAGATTGAAGTCAAGGTCGGTGACACCGTCGAAGAAGGGGACACGGTCGCCATCCTCGAGTCGATGAAGATGGAAATGCCGGTCGAAGCCGAGGATGACGGCACGATCTCGGAGATCCTGGTTTCCGAAGGCCAGGCGGTTTCCGAGGGCGACGTGCTGATGACGATGGACTGAGGGCTTGGCGGGAGCTGCACCACGCGCATCCGCTGAGCCCTGAACGCGAGCACGCGTCGATCGGCCGCCAGCTCGCCGTAGCGCAGCCCGTCGGCTGCTTGCTTTTAGCCGCTGCTGGTCAGCCCGACCGCCAGCCGGTGCTTGTCAGCCTGACCGCCAGCCGCAGCGCATTCGTCCGCGCTTGCGCCTAGCTTTCCGCGTTATGCCGCCGTTGATCACGCGCGAAGAAGCCCTTCGCCTCGGGGAGTTGTCCGACCGTACCGAGATCGAAGCGCTGATCGAGCGGGCGTGGCAGGCGCGCGTCGAGCACTTCGACGACGCCACCGACATGTGCTCTCTGGTCAACGCCAAGTCCGGCGGCTGCGCCGAGGACTGCGGCTTTTGCGCTCAATCGCGCTTCGCCGAAGCCGAGACGCCGCTGCACGCGATGATGACGCCAGAGCAGATCCTCGAGCACGCACACGCGGCCGAGGCCGCCGGCGCCCATCGCTTCTGCATGGTCACCCAGGGACAAGGCTTGTCCAACCGTGACTTCGACAACGTGTTGGAAGGCGCCCGCTTGGTGGCCGAGCACACCAACCTCAAGCGCTGCGCGTCGATCGGGCATATGTCGCCCAAGCGCGCCCGCGCCCTCAAGGAAGCCGGGATCCAGCGGGTCCACCACAACGTCGAGACGGCGAAGTCGCATTATCCCGAGGTGTCGTCCACGGTCCGCTATGAGGGCCGGCTGCGCACCATCGACGCGGTCAAGGACGCTGGGCTCGAAACTTGTGTCGGCGGCATCCTCAACCTCGGCGAGACGCGCGAGCAGCGCGTGGAGATGGCCTTCGAGCTGTCGGAGATCAACCCGACTTCGGTGCCCATCAACTTGCTGAACCCGCGCCCGGGCACGAAGTTCGGCGACCGCGATTACATGGACCCGTGGGAAGCGGTCAAGTGGATCGCCATCTTCCGGCTGATCCTGCCCGAAGCCCTGTTCCGGCTGTGCGGCGGCCGCGTCGAGAACATCGGCGAGCTTCAGCAGCTGGCCGTCAAGGCCGGGATCAACGGCGTGATGCTGGGCAACTTCTTGACCACGCTGGGCAACACGCCCGAAGAAGACCGGGCGATGTTCGAACAAGCCGGCTTGAACGTGGCTCGCCAAGCCGACAACGGCGCCAATCCCCGGCCCGACAACCGCTCCGGTTGGCTCGAGGGAGAGACGCCAGACGTCGTGAGCGCGCATCTGGCTGAAAGCCCTGTATCGCCGCTGCAAGTGACGCTGTGGGACCCTTCAAAGCAGCTGCGCTTCGGCAAGAAGACTTCGGTACCACCGCGCCCCGACGGCGCCGGCAACGCCTGGCCGGCCGCCGTCTAAGGAAAGCGGCGTGCAGGACCTGCAGGAACGGGTCGACGAGCTCAAGGAGCTCGGCTTGTACCGGCGCATGCGCGTGGTCGGGGGCCCGCAAGGACCGCACGTGACGGTCGACGGGCGTGACGTCTTGCTGCTGTGCTCCAACGACTACTTGGGATTGGCCGCCGACCACCGGGTACGCGAGGCGGCGGCTGAGGCGGCGCTGCGTTGGGGCGCTGGTTGCGGGAGCTCGCGGCTGGTTTCGGGCAACACGGCGGTCCACCAGGAGCTCGAAAGCGAGCTGGCGGAATTCAAGCGTTCTGAAGCGGCGTTGTTGGTGGGCTCTGGCTTTTTGGCCAACGTCGGCGTGGTCGGAGCGCTGGCGCGGGCAGGCGAGGTGGTGTTTTCCGACGCGCTCAACCACGCTTCGCTCATCGACGGTTGTCGCCTGGCGCGCGCGGAAACCTTCGTCTACCGCCACTGCGACAGCGAGCACTTGGAATGGGGCTTGAAACAGGCCGGCGATCGCGGGGCGCTGATCGTCACCGACGGCGTGTTCTCGATGGACGGCGACATCGCGCCGCTGCACGAGATCGTTGGCCTCGCGCGGCGCTACGGCGCACGCGTGATGGTCGACGAGGCGCACGGGACGGGAACGATCGGGCCACGCGGGCGCGGTGCCGTCGCGGCCGCCGGTCTTGACGGCCAAGTCGACGTGATCGTCGGCACTCTCGGCAAAGCGCTCGGGTCCTACGGGGCGTTTGTGAGCTGTAGCGCGGACACCGCTGAATACCTGATCAACACGGTGCGGACACTGATCTTCTCGACGGCCCTGCCGCCGTCGGCCGTGGCGGCGGCGCGCGCGAGCTTGCAGATCTTGCGATCGGAGCCCGAGCGCGTGCAGCGCTTGGCAGACAACGCCGCGCTTCTACGGCAGGAGCTGCGCCGGCACGGCCAAGCCGTGCCCGACGGGGTCACGCCGATCATTCCGCTTGTCGTCGGAGATGCGGATGCTGCGATGGCGGTCTGCGAAGCCGCGCTGGAGCGCGAGCTCTTCGCCCAAGCAATCCGTCCACCGACGGTTCCGGAAGGCACTTCACGCCTGCGTTTGACGGTGATGGCATCTCACGAGCCAGAGGAGCTTCGGGGCGCGGCGGCCACGCTTGCGGGCGCTACCAAAGTGGGGAAACCACGCCAGACAGTAAGAGAGGGCGCGGCGCGATCCGAGACTCTGCCCGCCGCGTGAAGCGGATGCGGGGACTGTTTGTAACCGGAACGGATACGGGCGTCGGCAAGACCGTGTTGGCCGGCGCTATCTGCGCCGGCTTGCGGGCGAGAGGCATGCGCGTTGCCGCGTACAAGCCCGTGTTGACAGGACTAGACGCTCCGCCTGAGCCGGGGTGGCCACCCGACCACGAGCTGCTCGCCGACGCGGCCGGAGTCAACGCAGACGAGGTGGCGCCGCATCGCTACGGCCCGGCGGTTTCCCCCCATCTCGCGGCGGAGCTTGCCGGAGAACAGCTGTCTGTCGACGAGATGGCGACCACGGCCCGCGGGCTGGCCGAGGCGACGGACGTCCTCGTCGTGGAAGGAGTCGGAGGCCTCCTCGTGCCGCTGACATCCGACGCCTCTGTACGCGATCTCGCCGCTGAACTGCGATTTCCGTTGGTGATCGCCGCACGCCCGGGGCTGGGAACGATCAACCACACGCTGCTGACGCTGGAGGCGGCACATCGGGTGGGCCTGCAGACGCGCGGGGTCGTGCTCACCCCGTGGCCAGAAACAGCTTCGGTGATGTTGCGCTCCAACCGCGAGACGCTCGAGCGGCTCGGCGCTGCAAAAGTCGAAACCTTGCCCTGCGCGCGTAACGGTGGTGCCGAGGAGCTACTGCGGATCTCGTCG
>JADDQZ010000009.1 GCA_016781085.1 Actinomycetota bacterium | reverse complement strand
TATCGGCGCCCGGATCGTCGCTGGCTTATCACTGCTGCTTTGCGCGAGAAGCGGCAGTGCAGTCGAGGCAAGCGGTCAGTATCGCTTCCCCCGAAAGCAGGACGAGGAAGTCCGCGGGCGTGCCGGCACGTCCGTGCCCCCAAAATGCCGTACTCAGCCGCGACGGCGTCGCTGCCGCCACTCGATCAGGTTCCAGAGCACCGAGAATCCGAAAGCGACGCCCACGTAAGTCAGCGTCGGCGTGTCTTCGGGAAGCGCCCACGCCGCAGTAAACCGAAGACCATGCACCCAGCCGCAACGGCGAGCCCGTATCGCCAGGAGCGCATGCCGCCAACTACGGACCTTGAGCCTGGTTGCGCTACTGCGCGCACGTTTCCGCGTTCAGGGTGGCTGATGCTTCCCCTTGGCGCGCGGCAAAACGACACGCGTTCGGATCGCTACGGTCGTCGCGTGTTGGTCCGACGCGAGTATCTCGGATGGGACCCGAATGACCCGCTCGAGCCAGAAGCGGAGTCTGTCCTGTCCTAGGTCGAGCAACTCGTCGACGGGCGACTGGACGGTGTCGGTGAGGTCGTGTGCACGATCGACGAGTACGGTGTCGTGAGCGTCAACGTTCCGGTCGGTGTCACCACCAACCTCTTCCTGCAAGCTGGCGACGGCTCGGACCGAGTGTTGTGGACCTGTCCGTCGGGCCGGACTCACGAGTGGTTATGGCAGGTCGCCTCGACGCCCCTGGATCTGGACGCTTTGCTCGATGGCCAGCATTCGAGCGCACGACGCTATTCGGCGCGCGCGTCGTCGCAGTCGAGCTCGTTGCTAACGGCCGCACGCTCGCGACGGAAGGCCAGCTGCGCTTGAGCGTCCTTCAGCGCTTGCGGGTCCGCCTCCGTGAGCGACAACAGCCGGCGCGCTGAGAGCCGCTGTTTGGCAACTGGGTCGAAACGACGCGCGCATGACCGTTAACTGTGCCCGGTGACGGGCGTTCGACGAGGCGCAAGTCTGCGGTTATCTGGGCAAATCGCCGGTTGAGCTCGAAGCGCCGACGCTATGGTCGCCCGCCGACGCGGGGTTGATCGAGATCACCGAAAGCGGCGAAGCGGTCGTGCGGCGCAAAGCCCGGTGGAACTTGAGCTGCCTGAGCTCACGGGGCAGAACTCGGAGACCTGATTCGCCGGGTTTCCCGCGCGCCCTGACGCTCGCCACCACGCCGCCTCGTAGCGGCGCGCCAAAAAAGACCCGCAACACCCCGCTCTTCCCATTCCCGCGCGCTCTTCAATGGGGTTACGCGCGTGTTGGTTGGGTAGGACAACTTGAAGTGCTTGACAGAACTCCCGCCCGTTTGGCGCTCGGCTTGACCGGGCTGGCGGGCGCCACCGCGACCGCCGCGCTAGCCGGGTGGTTCATTGACATCCCCGCGCTCACTCGCTGGGGGCAGACAACTCCAATGCGGCCGCTGACCGCCGCCACGGTTCTGGTCGCTTGCGTGAGCTTGATTCTGCTGCTCCGCGGCTCCCAAACTCATCGGGCGCGCACCGTCGGGCGGGTTCTGGCAGCGCTCGTCAGCGCAACCGGTGTTTTGTCTGCTGCAGACAAGCTGCTGGACCTCGGCTTCAACCTCAACGCCCGGTTGTTCGGGTTCGGCGGCCCGGAAATCGCGACCAGCACGGGAGTGGCGCTGGCTTTGCTCGGAGCCGCGTTGCTTGTGTACGGCTCCTTCAGCCGGGCGTCGCATTGCCTTGCGGGAGCGTCCGGCGCGATGAGCGCCGCCGCTGTGATCGGTTACGCGCTTTCCGCCCCGGCGTTTTCCGGGGACTTCGGGCAGATCGCTGCTCAGACCGCGGGGTCTTTGGCTGCTTTGTCGGCGGCGGTGATAATCGCCTGCCCGTCTGGAAGCCCGGCGGCCGGCATCTTGCTCGGAAGCAGCCTTGGCGGGGCGTTCGCGCGCCGGGCGCTGCCGGTCGTCATCGCGGTACCGGTGCTGGTGGCCGCGACCGCGACCGCCGCAGCGCGGTCTGGACTGCTCGCGTTAGGCACTACCGCCTGGGTGATGACGTGCGTGTCGGTCGCGTTGCTGGTCGCGTTGTCAATCTACACCGCGATCTCGTTGGAACGCTACGACCGTCACCGCCGCGCGACGGAAGACGATTTGGGGCGACTGGCGCGGCTTGACCCGCTCACGAACATGTTCAACCGGCGGGCGTTCGAGCAAGAGCTCCAGCGCGCGACCGAGCACGCTGCGCGCTATCCCGACGAGCAACTGTCGGTGTGCATCTGCGATCTCGACGGGTTCAAAAAGATCAACGACGTTTACGGCCACGCGGTCGGCGACGAAGCGCTTCGATTGATCGCAGGCGCGTTTTCGGCGCGGGTCCGGTCAACCGACGTTCTCGCGCGGATCGGCGGAGACGAGTTCGCGGTGCTGCTCGCGCACGCCGACGAATGCCAAGCCGCTGTGGTCGCGGATGATTTGCGACGGGCGGTTGCGCAAGTTTCGGCACAGTTGAGCGCGGACAGCCATCCGAACCACTTGTCGGTTTCGATCGGGTTCGCGGCGGTCCGCCCGCAAGCCCCGGAAGCGGCGGTTGCGGCGATGCGCACCGCGGATGAACGCATGTACGCCGCCAAGCGCGCGCGCCAGCCCTTGACCGCGGTGCCGGGCGGAGCGGCCTCCGATGGCGGTCGCGGTCCTGCGGCTATGGCGGCACCTAAATTCGCGCGCCGACACGGGTAAAGCCACCTGCCTGTAGAAACCCACGAGCTTAGGTCGAGGCCTGGCGGCGACGCGATGTCACGCGGCGTAGCGACGTGCGCTGTCACACACCGCCGTCCTTGCCGAACGCGGAGACTTCCGGTTTGCGGTGGCGTACCAGCGGATGGCGACGACAGACGCGAAGATCAGACCCTGACCGTGGGCTCAAGCGGCGGTGTCGTCTCTCTCTAGCCCGATGTAACCGCTGCGCCTTGCCGTAGACCAGTACAGCCCCAGCAGCGGGTTGCGCCCACGTTCGCTTCCTCTCGTCGGAAAGGCTCAGCTCCAGCGGCTCGCTGCAGCATATATCAGGCGTTGAACAACGCCTGTCGGCCAGGCTCTCTGCGCGCTCTGTAGAAGGCGCTGGAGAGCTTTTGTACGTGGGTATCGCATCGAACCTGCGCAAGCGACTCGCGAAGCATCACCGCGGAGCGATTGGTCAGCTCGACGCTGCGCTTGACCCTGACCGCGTTGCTTGCAAACGGTGACGACACCTTGCTTTAAGTCGGCCGTACTGGCGATAGCTCCTCGCCGAAGGCTCAATCGCCGTTCAACCGGATGGGCCAGCATCTCGGAACACTTCAGAACGCCAACATGCTGCGAAAGCACCTAATCGCTCACCACGTCGAGCCGCAACACTGCCGGTTCGGGTTCGTTGCTCACGGTCCCGTGTTGGCCGAAGCACCGGACAAACATGGCCGGCCACGTCGAGGGACGCGACCGCGTAGGAGCGCTGGAAACGAAACTCGCCGAGGATCTCCACGGGGCCGGTTACCACGTCATGAACAAGGTCAACTGCCGAAAGCCTCTCGACGATGCGCTTTACGCCCGGGTCCGTTCGGCTTTCGCCGCGGAATTCCCGCGGCTCACCCAAGGCTGATCACCGGACTGGGTCCGGCACGGGGCCACAGTCGCGGTCTAGGACTTCTTGACCACCAAGGCGGCGCTCGCCCATCTTCCGGACACGTGCAAAGCCGGCCCAAACGCTCCGGTCTGCTCTCGCACCGTCCGGTCGTGGCCGGACGGTGAAACCTCAAGACGGCGGCCCTTCGTCAGGTTCCCCCGGCGCGGCGGAGGTCGCGGCGGGCCGCGTCCACGAGTCGATCCGCCTCGCGGCGACGGCGGTCGACGTAGGCACGAAGTTCCTCTTCCGCTTTAGTCTTTTTCGACTGGAGCTCGTGGGCGACCTCCGCGCGCATCGCCGCGACGAGTTGCTCCCCCCCGATCCGGGCGGCAGAGAGCTCTTGCTGGCGATGCCTATCGGCGTCCGCGACCGCAGCGTCGGCGCGAACCTGCGCGTCGGCGATCATCCTTTCGGCGCGCGCTTGCGCGTCCGCCACCAGTCGCGCGGCCGTTCCCTGGGCGTCTGTGAGGACATCGGAGGCAGTGGCTTGGAGCTGGGCGTCGTCGAGGATGGCGTCACGTTGTTCGCTCGCTTCGACCAACAACCGCTCGGCCTCCGCGTGTGCGCGTTCCAGGAGCGCTTGCGCTTGACGTAGCCGCTCCTCGGCTTGCGCTGTGACCTCCCTGGCCGCTTCCTGGGTTCTTGCCGCCTCCGCCTTCGCTTTCAGCCAAGCGCCCTCGATCGTCGCCTGGGCCTCGATCTCGGCGCCTGCGACCAGCTGACGCGCCTGCTCCTCGGCGTCGACCACCAAGCGCTCGTGGTCTACGAGCCGCGCCTCACGCTCCCGCAGGGCGGCCTCGATCTCCCGCACGGACTCGAGTGCGCCACTCTTGCTGAATAACTCGGTCACCAACTGCAGATGGCGGTCCACTTCTTCGCGGTCATAGCCGCGCCGGACGACGCGAAAATGCCGCTGCACCACGAAGATGGCGTGGGATTCACCGCTTGGCATCTCGCTCCTGCCTTCGCTGACGGCAACACAAGTCCTGCGAACTGGTCACGTACTTGCGCTCGTCCTGGGGCGGGGCCCTCGAGGGCTGGCATGCTGCAAGCGTGAGTGCCCATCCTCCGGCCCCGTGGCGGCTTTCGGGCCGTGTCCTCCTGCTGCCGGCCGTATTCGGCTCGCTCAGGCATGGGGGCCGCTGTCGCGGTCGTTTGCGCCCGTTGCTGCGGCGCCGGATCGCTGTCTCCGAGTAGTCCGATCAGCACGAAAAGCAACAGCAACGCGAGCGGCACCACGCGCTCTCGAGGATTCGCTCGTCGAGAGAGCGGCGATCTCGAGGTCCGTGAGAGGACGAAAGGGTCGATCGGGCAACGGCGCGGACGTTACCTGCGCGAGGGGTCGGAAACGAGCGCCGAATCGCCGCTGGCGGGAGCCCCGTAGGACCGGCCGCGCCCGCGGACCGTCCCACTGGGGAAGGTCGCCGCCGCACAGCGGGCAGGCGGGCGGAAACGCGCCCATGCAGGGGACGGTCACCCAGAACTCCGGCTCTCCGGCCGCGAGTCGCCCGCCGCAGCTGCGGCAGCGTGTGCGGCGCGGCCGCCCACTAGGGCGGCGTCCGCCAGCCGGACCAGCTGGTCGGGCAGCCAAATTCGGCGCCGACGCCCAGCGCACGAGCGTGGCGCACGGCTCGCGACCGTCGCCGCACAACATGTCGACGACGACCTCGTCGGCGAGCCCCCGGTCGTCGCGGACGATGCCGAGGTCGTCGAAGGCGATCCCGTCGTCGACGTGAGCCTCGAAGTTGGCGAGCGGGCCGTCGGCGGCCAACCAGCGTGCCCACGGGACGACAGTTAGCCGGGTGCGTGTGATGGTTACTTGGTTTCGCTCACCGACCGGCGCTACATAACCGTTTGGCGCCAACCAGCCCGCAACCGCCTACCATGCGAGTTTCGCGCGTTTACGTCGCCATAATGCCTTATCGGGCATTGCGCGGAAAAGTTGCCTCGGCAGGTTCGCTGTCAGGCGTCATCAAAATGCGACGCAAACGTCACCGCCGCACGCAAGCGTGGCAGCTACGTGACGGCCCGCGTGTCGCAGGCCGTCACGTCCGACAATCGACCTGTGATGCATCTCATACACCCAGTTCGGGGACAGTGTCCGGTTCAGCACGTGCGGTCCCCGGACGTGGACGACGATGGGTCCGGGACGCACTCAGTCCTCGGAGGCAGATCTTGACCACGGACGGCTCCTCGAACCCCGACGTAGTCCTGGTCGGCGGCGGCATCATGAGCGCGACGCTCGCGTCGCTGCTGGGCATCGTGGCCCCGGACTGGACCATCGAGGTCTTCGAGTCCGGCGCCGCCGTCGCCGCGGAGAGCTCCGGCCCGTGGAACAACGCGGGCACCGGGCACTCGGCCCTCTGCGAGTTGAACTACACCCCGGCCCGCCCCGACGGCAGCGTCGACCCGGCGAAGGCCGTGGGCATCAGCGAGCAGTTTCAGGTTTCGCGCCAGTTCTGGTCGCACCTGGTGCGGGCCGGTCTGACCGACTCGCCCAAGACCTTCATCACCTCGGTGCCGCACATCAGCTTCGTCAGCGGCGCCGAGGGCCACACCTACATGCGCAACCGGTACGAGGCGCTGGCCCCCCAGCCGCTGTTCGCCGGCCTGGAGCACTCCGACGACCCGGCCGAGCTCACCGACTGGGTGCCGCTGATGATGGCCGGCCGCAGCAGCCGGGAGCCGGTCGCCGCCACCCGCTCACTGGCCGGCACCGACGTGAATTTCGGCGCTCTGACCCGGTTATTGCTCGAAGCCGCGGTCCGCCGCCAGGCGGTGCAGCTGCGCCTGCAGCACCGGGTGCTCAAACTGCGCCGGGATCGCGACGGGCGCTGGGCCACCACCGTCCGAGACCAGGCCACCGGCAAGCGGCGCACCGTCCGCAGCCGGTTCCTGTTCGTCGGCGCCGGTGGTGGCGCGCTGCCGCTGCTGCAGGGCGCGCGCATCCCGGAAATCCGCGGTTTCGGCGGGTTCCCGGTCAGCGGCCAGTTTCTGCGCACCCGCAGCCCGGAGCTGGTCGCCCAACACCAGGCCAAGGTCTACGGGCAAGCCAAGGTGGGCGCGCCGCCGATGTCGGTGCCACACCTGGACCTGCGGCTGATCGACGGTCAGCAGGCGCTGATGTTCGGCCCGTACGCCGGCTTCTCCCCCAAGTTCCTCAAGGCCGGGTCGATGTGGGACCTGCCGCGGTCGGTGCGCGGCGGCAACCTCGGCTCGATGCTGGGCGCCGGGTGGGCCAACATCCCGCTCACCAGGTACCTAATCGGCCAGGTGCTGCAGTCGGAGAAGGCGCGCTTCCGGGCGCTGCAGGAGTTCGTGCCGACGGCGACCTCCGACGACTGGGACCTGATCACCGCCGGCCAGCGGGTGCAGGTAATCAAGCAGGACAACGCCGGCCGCGGCGTCCTGCAGTTCGGGACCGAGCTCATCGTCGGGGCCGAGGGCACCGTCGCCGGGCTGCTGGGTGCCTCCCCGGGCGCCTCCATCGCCACCTCGGCGATGCTGACCTTGCTCGAGCGCTGCTTCCCCGACCGGATCGACGGCTGGCGACCGCTGCTGCAGCAGGCCATCCCCTCCTACGGCCACAAGCTCTCGGAGGAGCCGGCGCTGCTGGCCGAGATCTTCGCCGACACCACGCGCACCCTCGAACTGCACTCCTGGGGATCGACGAACTGCAGCCAATCCGTGGTGCTTTGAAGCGAGTTCCGGTCCGGGCGAAGTGACACAAGCAGCGAATCGGGGCTGCGCGGTCAGCGGCGCGCGCCTTGGCAACAACGTCGGTGAGCGCAGCCTCTAGTTCGACATAGCGTCGGCTGGCTCACGTCGGTTCCCATGTCTACTCGGTGGTCAAATCGCCGTAGACGCGGCCACTGGTCCCGCGAGATCGTGAGCCACTCGGCATCGGTGCGCCCTGACGCACCGGCGCCGGCGAGCGCGTCGATCGCCTCAGCGACTGTGAACTGCACAATCTGCTCGCTTGGCGGCTCGGGCCCAGTCGTCGGGCAGCGCTGCTCCTCCCACTCAAGAAGGTGTCCGTCGAGCGCCCGCCATTCCGGTCGCGGGAAACGCTCAAGGATGGAGTCCACCGCCGGAGAGGAACCGCATCGACGGTTCGTGCGCTGCACCTCGTGAGCGACCCACAACCTCCATTGCTCTCGGGAAAAGGGTTCCGGCGGTCGAGGGTCACGATCCAGCGGCCATGAAAGTCGCTCGGCCCGCGGCACGATGGCCTGCGGCGACTGATCACCGCTCGGCGAGTACAAAACCCGGCTAAACAGAGCTGGATCGGGTTTTGGAGTAAGCACTGGCCAACGACCCGTGCAATCCACAAGCTGCCTCGCTACAAGCCACGCCTCCATCGGCGGGTGGTAATCAATGTCGACCTCAAGCGCGATTTCCATAGAGCCGGCGACTGGTATCTAGCGAACCTCACGTCCATGCAGGATCGTTTGGTCGAGCACAGCTCGGACTTCTGCGGCCGTCATCCCCATCGCGTGATTGTGCCTTGCCGCGACGGTGACACCGCGTACCCACGAGGCGCGGCCCCTGGGCTTCGCCCGCGCCACACGCGGCCAGCGCTTCCCGCAGCCCCGAGCCTGCCAAGTTCGTGCCGCTAAAGCTCTCCTCACCGGTATGGACGGTTGATCACAGAGATACAGTCGCGTTGTACCGCACGTGGCGGAACGTTGCAGCCGATGCCCTGGCTCAGAGTCAAGCTAAGGGCGGACGAGCTGCGCCTTAGGCTCGAGGCTCACCACGAGCCGTACCCGATCGAGCGAGTCGACGTCCAAGCGAACGACGAGACCGTCGTGATCACGCTGTATCGATGCATGCCTGACGGGCCGCGGGTCCGGTACGACACCCTCTATCCCGAGTACGCAGACGTGCAACTCAAAGCGCCGCTCGCCGGTCGCGCCGTCCATGACGGCGCGACGGGAAACCGCCACGAGCTGGCGGGGAATCTGTCGCCATGACGCCTGACGGGTCGCCCTAGCCGCGCCGACCACCGCTGCGCGTCCCGTCTTAAGTGGGAGCTAGGCTGCGCAGGACAGCGAGCTTCCGCTTTCACGCGAGGCTGTCGCGAAGTCCTGGATCACTTGGCGTCAGCCGGCAAGGGGTGAGAGTTCGACCGGCGCGCGGGCTGCCGCGTGCCGGGCTGGCGGCCGCTGTTAGGCGGCCGCGAGCGTGTGGCGGTGGAGTTTGAGGAGGTTGTGGGTGGCGGTGATCAGTCGCATTCCGTGCGGACGGCACCTCGTCCTCGGCGTCTGAAGCGGTCCAGGCCGCGGTTGAACTTCATCTGCGCAAACACCGGCTCGATCATCGACTGGCGCTTGCGGTAGAGCTCGCCGCCGCGCTCGCTGGCCAATACTTCGCGCATCTGTTCGTAGCGGCCGCCCTCCCAGTTGCGCCGCGTGGCCCGGCGGCGGCCGGTGTCGGGCGGAATGAGCACTTGGATGCCGCGATCGGCGATGCGTTGCATCTGCTCGCCGTGCCAGTAGCCGGCGTCGGCCAGCAGCACCCCGGGCGCCTCATCGACTCCAGCGGCGCGCAGCTCGCGTTGGGTGGCGTCGAGCATCGGCTCGAGATGTCCGAAGTCGGCGCCGACGGTCTCGATTTCGGCGGCTAGGACGACCTGGTGCTCGTTCGTGACCGCTTGGGCGTTATAGCCCTGTAAGAAGCCGCGTAGGCCTTTGACGACACGCGAGTCGGGATCAGTGAGGTTGATGCGACCTTCCGGCGTAGCCGGCGGCTGGCGATCACACGTGACAAAGCGCTGAGCCATGCCCGGAATCCTCTTAAACCGCCCGGACAGCACCCGACTTACGCGACAGCCTCACGCGAAAGCAGAAGTCGCATCGACGGAGCTGACGGGGGAGATCACGCGCAGCACCGAGGACACGTCCGGCAAGCTGTTCGAGGCCATGAACTCAGTCGAGCCCCGGACGCCCGGACCTCCGTTCACGTGCGCCCGACGGCTGAGGAGAGCTATGAGGCGATCGAGGGCGCGCTCGAGGTCTTCATGAACGGAGACTGGAGCCCCGTCCGTGTCGTCGAGAAGGTGACGGTGCCTGCGGGGGTGCCGCATTCGGTCGCAACGCGAGCGACGGGCCCGCGCGGATCGTGAACATCCATAAGCCCGCGCAACGTTTCGAGTCGTTCTTTCGGGACATGCACAGGCTGATTCATGAAGGCAAGATGAAGCGGCTACCACCGAAGGATCCGCGTTCCGCCATCTACGCGGCCATGCTGTTCGGCAAGTACCCGGACGAGGTCCGAGCGACCAAACCACTCAGTTGGGTCTTCCAGGCGCTGGCCCTCGTCGGGAGGACGCTCCGTTACAAGGTTTGAAGGTGACGGCCGCGCGGTGCTCCGGCGGGCGGCGCCCTCTCCAGCGTCGGGCCTCCTCGACATAGCGCAGAGATCGGCAGCGCGTCGAGCCCTGGTGTTGCCCGCCCAGAGTGTCGCTTTGGACGAGCGGCAGCGGCGGCGGGCACGGACGACGGGTAGCCGGACTGCTGATTCGAGGCAAGAGCGGCGGCCGGCTTCAAGCGGGAGCGGGAGCCTTGGTCGGTGTCGTCTGTCCAGACGAGACTCGGGCATACGGACCCTTGGGTAGCGACGACCGTCGCCGCCTAAGGACCCCGTGCCATCGAACCGGCGAAGTCCAAACAGAAACGATGACTACAACTCGGTCCACGACCAACGAGGCACTACCCGGGCGCTCCGTAAGCCCTCTCAGCGGACGCCGGGTACCGCTTCACCGCCGCTGACTGTGACGTTACGGTCGTGGTCGTCGTCTGACCCGCTGCGGTGCAGTCGGCGCCCCGGGGGTAGCACGGACCGGTGACCGCTCCGACCCTGGGCATCGAGGAGGAGTTCCTCCTCGTGGACGCGCGCACCGGCGCTGTGTGCGACTCCGGCGACCGTGTCGTGGCACGGGCCGAGGAGCGCGGCGACGACAGCGTCGAGCATGAGCTGCGCGCCGCGATGGTCGAGACGGGCAGCGCCGCGTGCGCCGACCTC
>JADDQZ010000030.1 GCA_016781085.1 Actinomycetota bacterium | reverse complement strand
GGACGAGATAGCGCCCTCTTATGTCTTCTTCGCCTCCGGCCAACTGTCGAGCTACTACAGCGGAGAGATACTGGCGCCCATCGGAGGCGAAACGCTTCCGGGCTGATCGTGCCGTTCCCGCGGGCGCCGCGCCGCTCCGGAAGTCCGGCGCGACGCCCGCGGGCTGCAACCGGGCAACTTCGAGCAGTGAGCTAGTAACTCGTCCTCCACCATCGAACCCGTGCCCGGCGCCCGTCTGGCCGACGGCCACGTTGCGCGGCGTGGCCAGCGTCACGGCACTGTGGGCCTCCAACCGCCAGCGGCCCAACGTCCGATTCGCGGCGGAGTTTCTCGCTCCGGGAGGGTCTCAGGAAGCCTCGTGGGGAGCCCACGGAACTCCAGAGGCGATTACTGGCGCCCTTCGCGTCGCCGCGACCCCCTATCCTCCGCCGGACCTTGTAAGGGCGACGGTCGTGATCCGGTTGCCCTTGGACCACAACCTTGCCGAGCAAAGGCCTGCACGCTCGGACCCCGAACTGCGCCCATGCCTCGATTCCTCCCGTCTGACACGTCCGAATTTCCCGTCTACGACGACCGCCCGCCGGAGCGTCACGCTGGCGACGGCGCCGACGATCACCGCCCCGTCGCCGTGCTCGGCGGCGGCCCCGCTGGCCTGACCGCCGGGTACCTGCTCGCCAGGCAGGGCCGTCGCGTGATCGTCTTCGAGGCTGAGCCACAGGTCGGCGGCTTGGCCAAGACGGAGGTGCGCGACGGGTACCGCTTCGATCTCGGCGGTCATCGCTTCTTCACGAAGTCGGCTGAAGTGGATGCGCTCTGGCGCGAGGTGATGCGCGAGGAATTCCTGCTGCGTCCTCGAATGTCGCGGATCTACTGGAACGGCAAGTTCCTTGACTATCCGCTCAGCGGCACCGACGTGATGCGCAAGCTCGGTGCGCTCGAGCTCATGCGCGTCGGCTTTTCTTACCTGTTCGCGCTGCTGCGTCCCAAGGGCCGCGAAGACAACTTCGAGCAGTGGGTCTCCAACCGGTTCGGCCGTCGCCTCTATCTCTTGTTCTTCAAGTCCTATACCGAGAAGGTGTGGGGCGTGCCCTGCAGCGAGATCCGGGCGGAGTGGGCGGCGCAGCGGATCAAGGGCCTGTCGTTCTTCTCGGCGGCGAAGGCCGCCTTTTTCGGCAATAAGGGCAACAAGGTCAAGTCGCTGATCACGCAGTTCCACTATCCGCGCTTCGGTCCGGGTCAGATGTGGGAGACAATGGCCGACGAGATCATCGCCGCCGGCGGCGAGGTGCGGCTGAACACGCCGGTCAACCGCCTCGAATTCAAAGACGGCGAGATCGTCGCGGTCGAAGCCGGCGGCGAGCTCATCGAGCCCAGCCACGTGATCTCGTCCTTGCCGTTGCGCGCGACCGTCGGCTTGACCAGCCCGTCGGCGCCCGAGCCGGTACGTCAGGCCGCACAGGGCCTGCGCTACCGCGACTTCCTCACCGTCGCGCTGGTCATCGACGGCGAGGATCTCTTTCCGGACAACTGGATCTACATCCACGAGCCGAGCGTCGAAGTAGGTCGCATCCAGAACTATCGCTCTTGGAGCCCGTGGATGGTGCCCGACGAGAGCAAGGCCTGCGTCGGCCTCGAATACTTCTGTTTCAAGGGCGACGCCCTGTGGGAGATGAACGACGATGACCTCGTCGAACTGGCCAAAGCCGAGCTCGAGCAGCTCGGGCTGGTATCCCGCGACAAGGTCGAGCGCGGTTTCGTCACGCGCGTGCCGCTCGCTTATCCCATGTACGACGCCGACTACGCCGAACGGGTCGCGGCTATCCGTGAGTGGCTCGAGGCCATCCGGAATCTCCAGCAGGTCGGCCGCAACGGACTGCACCGCTACAACAACTCCGACCACTCGATGCTGACCGCCATTCGCGCGGTGGAGAACCTCCGCGGCGCCCAGCACGACATCTGGGCGGTCAACGCTGAGTCGGTCTACCACGAGGAGCAGGCGGCCGAGGAGCAGCCGTACAAGCGCGCGCCCGAGACGCAGGCGATGCGCGAGCCCCTCGCCTCAGAGCGTTAGAACTTACGGACTGTGGCCGTAAAGTCCGCCCGCTTCTTGAAGCGTCGGCTGGCATGAGTACTCGTACGGGCTCCGAGGCGAGGAATTGACGTTGACGAGCGCGACGCGGCGGCTCGAGGTGTGTGTCATAGGCTTCGTGGATGGCGTTCGGAAGGTCGCTTGATTCGGCTTGTCCTAGAGCGAACGGACTAGGGACATGCGTGGCATAGGAGGCCGGCTTGTCGCCGGCCCGACGGTTCGTCTGCTTGGGTTGTGCCTGTTGCTCGGGGCCGTCTCGCTCTTGCTGTCCTCCACTCCGCGCTTCGATCCGGGGGCGTGGGTGATCTGGGGCAAGCAGATCACCGATGCGAATGTCGGATTGAGCACGCTTCGCGGGCCGTCGTGGAAGCCGCTGCCCGTCATGTTCACGACTATCTTCTCGCTCTTCGGTGCAGCAGCGCCTACGTTGTGGGTTCTGACCGCTCGGACGGGAGCGGTCCTCGCGCTCGCGTTCGCTTACCGTCTAGGTCAGCGGCTGGCAGGGACGGGCGCAGGCGTGGCGGCAGCCCTTTTCCTCGTGCTGACCGGTGGGTGGTTGGGCGAAGTCGGTTATGCCGGCGAAGCTGGGATCCTGCTCGCGCTGGTGCTCGCGGCTGTCGACCGCCATCTTGCGGGACACCCCACGCAGGCCTTTACCCTTGGCGTCGCCGCGGCGCTACTGCGCGTGGAGATATGGCCGTTTGTTGGGCTATACGCGCTTTGGCTGGGATGGCGGAGGCAGGGGAGCCGTCTCCTTATGGCATCTGCTTTGTTGTCGCTGCCAGTCGTGTGGTTTGTTCCGGATTGGGTGACGATCGGCGAACCGTTCCGTGCAAGTCGCGTTGCTCACACCAGCGCAGAAGCACACGCCATGGGGGCGCTTGAGCATCCCGCGCTCGTCGTTCTGGCGCGTGCGTACGAGTTGGTGCCACTGCCCGTGCACCTGCTCGCTCTCGTCTCAGTTGCGTACGCCGTACGTCGCGGCGAGCGTGCGGTGCTCGTGCTGGTGACCGCGGCGCTGGCGTGGGTGGCGCTCGTCGTGCTGATGACCGTCGCCGGCGGTTACGCAGGACTCCCGCGCTTCATGGCTCCCGCCGCGGCGCTCGTCTGCGTGATTGCCGCGGTCGGCGCCGCTCAACTCATTGAGACGGCAAGCCGACGGGTTCCGGCGCTGGCCGCAACCGCCATACTGGTGGCCATCGTCGTGCCGTTCGGCATCCCGCGTCTTGAGGCCGTTCTCGGACACGCCAGAGCCGCTCACCAGTGGCAGCAGACCGCCGACGACCTCGAGAGCGCGGTCGACCGGGTAGGCGGTCCTAGCAAGGTCGCCTGCCAACAGCCAACGGTCAACTACCCAGCAAGTACGCGACTCGCCTGGATTCTCGGCGTTCCGCTCGACGCCGTCGATTCGCGCGGGCGCCCCGGGAGTCTCGTCTTCGCCGCGAGCCAGCACGTGGGCAAGCCGCCGCCCCGGCCCAGCGGCGCTCGCTACACGACACTTACCCGCGTGGGAGTCTGGACCGTATATTCGATTCCCGCCACATCGCGGAAGCTCGCGCGCGCGAACCCGCGTTGCCCACCCAGATTTGCGGCTCATGGACGCTGAGCGCTGGTGGGGCTATTCCTGGTGCGACAGGCGTGCCACGGTCAGGAACCGCATGCCCGGCTCACCATCCAGTGATCTGTGACGGCGACGCGTCGGAAGCCGGGGTCCGCGTCGCCCTCGGCCGAGTGCCGCAGCCGCGCGTAGATGGTGCCGGGAACGCGCGGATCGAGGCCCACCTCACGCCCGTGGCGGTGGAGCTTCCACGCCATGAGCTGCACGTCGTAGGGTCCGGTGTAGACGCCCCCGCAGCGCTCGGCGGCCGCGGCGCCGCCCGAACGAGCGATCGCCCGGTCAAGATCGCGCACCACGCCGGCCTGGCGAGCAGTGGCCGACAGCCAGTTTTGAAGCGATCCCCCGTAGACCAGCAGGAACGGGACGCTGGCCACGAGCGCCACGGCCGCGCCAGCGAGGGCCGCCCTGCGTCCGTAGCGCTCCGCTGCGAAGGACGCGGCCCATGACCAGCCGACCCCGGCGAGCACGCACACGAGGGCAGCAGAAAGGGCGACGTACCGCAGGTTCCCTGCGAAGCCCGCTTGCGCCATGGCGGCTACTACGACCAGCACAGCGGTAGCGACGCCGGCCAGGGCGATCACCACCGCCGCTTGCGTCTGTCGCTTCCCGGCTTGAAACGCCAGCACCACGGCGATGACAGCGCCCAGCAGGACAGGTGGCGCCAACAGGCCGCTGGCGCGAGCGAAGACCGCGAGGAAGGGGTACTCGGAGTTTGCGGGTTGGCTCGGGCTGGAGTGGAGGGCGCGCTCGGCCGCGCGCAGGAATTCACCCGAGCCGATGTACTCGGGCACGAACCAGAGGACCGGCGTAGCAAGGAAAGCGATGATTACCAGCAGCCGCCCCCCGGGATCTCGCACCAGCAGCCACAAGCCGTAAAGGCCGAAGAACGGCCAGACCTCCGGACGTAGGAGAGCTGCGGAGAAGCCGAGGGCGAAAGCGCTGCGGCGCCGACCGTCGAGGTGCCGATCGACCGCCCACAGGGACACCGCCACCAGGATCCCCTCGCTGTTGCCACGAGCAAAATTGCCGACGAAGTCGTCAGCAAGCACCAGGCTGAGGCCGGCGACGAGGCCCGCGGGCCAGCCGGCCAGACGGGACGCCAGGCGCCATGACATGGCGATCGCCAGCAGACCTCCCGCGCGCGCGACCATCAGCCACAACGCGGGCGCGGCGTCCTCGCCGAAGAGTGCGAAGAGCGTGGTGAAGAAAACGGGCAGCGGCTTCCACGACGGCCCGTAAGTGGTTACGAGATTCCATTCCGTTATCTCGCGTCCCCAGATGATCCAGGCCCAGGGGTCGTAGGTCGGCGTGCCGGGTCCGAGCAGCGACAGCGCGGCCAGAGCCAGGCAGCCTGCCACGAGTACGCGAACCGGAATCCCGTCTTCCCCACTCGTCCACAGCGTCCGCTGGCCTGCGCGGTGATGCTGGTGATCGCGATGCCCGAGCAAGCGCGATGAGGGTGATGGACTGCGACGCGACGCGGCGGCCGCTGCTCGAGTCAAGCGTACCCTCCGCTCAGACGCTCGTCCGCTGAGCGCCGACCGCCTCGCTCGCCTCTTCTTCGCCGTCCGCCTCAGCGCGCCCGTTCGAAGCGGGGCCGTCGCCGTTCGGCCCCGTGGCCAAGTCGAAGTCACTAGGGGAACCGGATTCCGACTTGGTGAACCGGGAGGGCTCCTTGTCTGCCTGCTGCCGGGTCCAGAGCGAGCGGCAGGGGATCCTGTCGCGATCGCACCGATGCGCATAGCGCTGTGCGATCTCCCCTACTTCGTGCAGGAGCCCGTCCTCGAGGGTGATCGGTTCGAGCCCGAGGTCGAGTAGCTGCCGGTTCTCGACTTCGAGATCGTTCTCGGCGGCCTCCTTCCGGGGATTCTCAGAGAGGTCGATCGGGGTGCCTGTGAGTCGAGAGACGATCCCGGCCAAGTCGATGACCCGATGGGTCTCGGTCATCTGGTTGAGGATCCTGACGCGGTCGCCACGCGTCGGCGGGTTCTCCACCGCCAGCTGGATACAGCGCACGGTGTCCTGGATGTGGATGAAGGCACGCGTCTGCCCCCCCGTCCCGTGGACGGTGAGCGGGTAGCGGATGGCCGCCTGCATCAGGAACCGGTTGAGCACGGTTCCGTAGTCGCCGTCGTAGTCGAACCGGTTGATGAGGCGCTCGTCCAGGCGAGTCTCTGGAGTTTGCGTGCCCCAGACGATCCCCTGGTGCAGATCCGTGACGCGCACCTCATCGTTCTTCGCGTAGAAGGCGAACAGCATCTGGTCCTGCGTCTTGGTCATGTGGTAGATGCTGCCGGGGTTGGACGGGAAGAGGATCTCCTGCTCGAGATGCTCTCCGCTCTCCGTCTCCACCTTCACCAGCAGATACCCCTCGGGAATCTTGACGCCCGCGGCGCCGTAGCCGTACACGCCCATAGTGCCGAGATGCACCACGTGCGTGTCAACGCCGGCCTCCACGATTGCGGCGAGCAGATTATGGGTCGCGTTGAGGTTGTTGTTCACCGTGTAGCGCTTGTGCCACGAGCTCTTCATCGAATACGGCGCAGCACGCTGCTCGGCGAAATGGACAACCGCGTCTGGTCGCACGTCGACGATCAGGTCCAGGAGCTCGCGGTAGTCCTCGGCAACGTTGAGGCGATGAAAGCCGATCTCCCGCCCAGTCAGCTCGCGCCAGGCGGCGAGCCGAGTCCCGAGCGGCGCGATGGGCGTCAGCGAGTCAGCTTCCAGCTCGATGTCTGCATTACGTCGCGCGAAGTTGTCGACGATGATGACGTCGTGGCCTCGTTGCGACAGGTGCAACGACGTCGGCCAGCCGCAGAACCCGTCTCCACCCAAAATTAGAACCCGCACACGGACCTCTCCGTCCCTCTTCGGTAAAAGGGAGCCTGATCTACCACGGCACGCCGGCCCGGCAGGATAGCCATTGTCTCGGCCGCTACCGCTGACACTGCAGGGTTCGAGGCGCCCGACGCCCTCATCATCGGGGGATCTCCGCCTCTGTCGGCGCCACTTCGCGCCCGGCTCCGGGCCGTGCCGCCCCAACGAGCACGATTAATTCCGCGACGATCGTGATGACTCGTAGCGTGACGGCGCCCGCGGCGATTTCCGCGGTCGGGAGGCTTCCGGACAGCAGCCAGAGGTACACAGCCTCGCGCACCCCGACTCCGGCCGGTGCGATGACGACGAGGAGTCCGGCGCCCCAGGCGAGGGTGGCAGCGCCTATCACCTCGACAGAGTCCGAGAAGCCCGAGATGCTCGCCTGGACGAACACGGCCGCGACCGCGTAGGCCGCGAAGGCGAACAGGTAATTCCATGTCGTCGTCAGCGTGCGCGTCCGTGAAAGGCGCGTCCGGGAGGCAAGGAAGCGGGATGCGACCAGCGGGGCGGTGATCGTGGGTGCGAGTGCCAGCCACCATGGCTCGCCGCCGATCGCGAGCGCGATGCCACCGATGCTCATCGCCGCAGACAGTGCGATGACGTTCTCCGCACCCACGGTAGAGAGCCGGTCCAGCCACCCCCCGCGGACGACGGCGACGCGCGACGCTGGAGCCCAAAAGCCGCCGGGCAGGAAGCGAAGAGCCTGTGTGCGGCACCACACGCTGATGTCCGTCCGCGTCGCCCGACCCGCGACGAGCAGCGCCCATCCGCGGGCGAGCAGCAGCCACCAGATCACGGAGGCGACGAGCGCGAGCGACAGCGGCCACCACGCGAACTCGTTGAGCTTGACGTCCCGTCCCGCCCGGACGCCCATGTATATGACGATTGACACGGCGGCCACGAAGCCCGCGACACGCAGCATGGGAATGAGGGGCGCTAGGCGCACCCGCGTTGTGGTGACGAGCGAGCGTGCAGAACCCTCGCCTGTCACCACGCCTGCCGCCGGGGAGGGCGCCCGCCGTCGGCGTTCACGTCTTCGAGGCTCGCCTTCCCAGCTATTCAAGAAGGTCCTTGGAAAGCGCGGGCGCGTCGGGCGGCACGTGCGGGAAATGACCTGCTCGGCGGCGGGCGCCCGGATCGACCGAGCGTCGTGCCCGCCACCAGGTCGTGAGGATGACCCGTGCGTAGCGAAATCCGTACAACACATTGTTGCCCTTCTTGCTCTCTCCAGCCGTCCGCTTGTGCATGACGATCGGCCGCTCGGCGACGCGATAGCCCTGGTAGATGGCGCCGATCAGAAGCTCGGACGTCTGGTACTGGACCTGCTTCTGCGGGACCGTGGCGGTGAGCTCGGCGCGCATTGCGCGGTAACCGCTCGACGTGTCGGTCACCTTGACGCCGGTCAGCAGCCGCACGAGACCCGCGAACACGTGGACGCCGGCTTGCCGGAACTGGTCCTCGGCTTCCGTGCTGCCGAGGACACGCGAACCGATGACGAAGTCCGCCTCCCCGTCGACGAGCGGCTGCAGCACGCGCGGAAGTTCGTGCGGGTCCCACTGCCCGTCGGCGTCAAGAGTCACGATGTAGTCGGCGCCGTGGTCGCGTGCCAGCTGATAGCCAAGGCGCAGCGCGACGCCGTGGCCACAGTTGCGCTCGAGTCGGGCCACCCGGACGCCGTGCCGCAGTGAGACCTCGCACGTTGCGTCGCTGCTGCCGTCGTCCACCACGAGCGTGTCGATCCGGTGCCCGCACGCTTGCGGCGGAATGCCTTCCAGCACCCCGCCGATCCCGTCTTGCTCGTTCAATGCGGCGATCACGACGACCACCGGTGCGAACCGCAGACCCGGGTAGCGCGCGCCGAACTCCCGGATCGCCTGCTCTCGAACCTGCTGTACGTACGGCCTCAAGGTCTTCGCGGCGCTTGCCGTCGTCAAGGGGCTACTCCAATTGTCATTGTGCTCGAATGCTCCGCGCCCCAGCGAACGCCACGCCCGCGGCCCAAGTCTAAGGCTCGATGGCGGGACGGACCCGTGCGAACTGTCCGTGTCGTCAAAAAGGCGGCCCAGTAGTAGCCCTCGACGAAACAGATCCCGCCGTCCTCGGAGGTAGGCCCAACGGGTCGACGCGGACCACCCAAATCAGGGCCGCCCGAAAAGCTGGCGTACCCACCACGTACCCACGAAACTTGTACCCGCCCACCCCATAAAGCGAGGAAACGACGCTATGACGCGAGAGCCCTCCACCGGACTCGAACCGGTGACCCCTTCCCTTACCATTCTGCCGCGGGCGATCAGGTGGAGAGGCGGGCAATTCGCGCTAGAGGGCAGTCTAGAGCCAAAAGCGGTGCCGCGCTGGCGTGGACCCGAGCTACCCCTAGATCCGCGAAGAGCCGTGTAACAGCGCTGAGGCCGCCCCAGTGCCGTCAGGCCGCTAGCCGCTGCCAGCGCAGCGTCCGGGCGGGGAAGTCGACGAGCAGGAAGCTCGGTCGCTTGCCGGTTAAAGCGCCGGGACAAGCAAGCAGTCGTTCCGCAGCTGCGGCGCCAAAGACTTGGCCGGCGCGGCGGCGACGCTTGAGGACAGGGTCCTGGTCGGTTTGTGCCCACAATCGCGGCACGTGCGTGTGACCGTGCAAACCGAGCCAGCCTGGAATGGCGGCGAGCGCCGCGGCCGCGGAAGCTTCGTCGTGAACGAATTCCATCCAAGGATCTCGAGGACTGCCGTGGACCGTGAGAATGCCGTCGTCGGACACAACTCCCGGAGGCCACGACGCGCATACGGCCGCAGTCGCCGAGTCGAGCAGGCCGGATCGCAGCGCCCACGCTTCGTGGTTGCCGGCAAGCTTGAGCGCACAAGACGCTTGCACGAGTTCGACGCACGCGGCGTTGTCTTCAAACGACGCCGCTCCGAGCGCGTCGACAACATCACCCAGACACCAGCACTGTTGAGCGCCCGCGTCGATAGCCGCCGCAAGGAAGCTCTGGAGCCGTTCGATACGGCCGTGAACGTCTGAGCAAACGGCGACAAGCACTACGTCGATTGTGTACGCAGGGCCGACGCCGGTGCTTCCGTCGCTTCCGCTTAGGCGCACCTCTCCCGCAGATTTCACAAACCGTCTTCCGGTCCCCGGACGGAACAGGTGTGCCTTAGCCGGCGGCGTTAGGAGGCGGGCGTATGGAAGTCGCCGCCGCAGAGGTCCCAAGCGCCGACCTTCTAAGAGGAAGCGTCCGACGATGCTTTGTTGTAAGCCGGGGAGGAGCGGGTTGGTTCGCCGGCAGTAGCGCGAGGTCGCTACCAGCGGACCCCGCGGACGCACTTGCGCGCGGGTCGGCGTTGGAGGCATCCACCCTGCCCCGTGTGCCATCCAGTAGTAGGTGCGCGGCTTGGAGAGCCAGGGTGGTGAGGCGTTGTTGTGGTGGTCCCGATAGACGCCGGGGAACGCGTCGCTCTCGGACAGGACCTCGGAGCCCACGCGGGAGTCGTTTGCGAGCGTCCCATCTTGACGAAGTGCGTTGGAAGTCGAGATTTCGACGTACATTGCGCGTCCCACGTCGGGGCGGTCGTGTAAATCTCGAACGGCAACCACTTCTTGCCGGCTGGGATGAGGGCGCCGTCCGCTGGCGAGACGGACGTGATTGGATGGACGTCAACGCGACCTTCTTGCCGACGAACGAGTTGTCTTGAAGCACGACTCGCAGGTTCGTCACTCCAATAAAGCCCTGTGCCGGCGCCCGTTGCGTCGTAGACGGCGATGATCTCCTCGCCTCGGAGCGCTCCGTTCGCGATCTGGTCGCTCTCCGCGCCGTGCCGTTACGCGATTTCGACGATCTCTCGCGTGATGCCCCGAGCAGACCGCCCGATCCGGCAGGGATGTATGCCTGGTGGCAGACCCCCGGCGCACTGGCCGGCGTTCCCGGCGAGGGCATCCAAGCGAGCCGTTCGAGCTGCTGTACGTCGGCATCGCGTCGAACCTCCGCAAGCGCTTCGCCAAGCATCACCGCCGGCATTGCTGCTTCGCGCGAGATGCGGAAGGGAATTATCCGTCCGTGAGCGCTTTGATCGAGTTGATCTTCGACGTGGCCTACGGACTGTTGTCCGGTTGGCTGCCAGAGGGCCGCAAGCTGCGCGCTGCAGCCGTGGTCGCGTACGCGGTTCTGACGCTGGGGGCCTTGATCCTCTTCGTCCTGACAGTCGTCGAGGCTGTCTGAGTGACCGTTCGCCTGACTGCGCGTAGGGTCTAGAGCCGCGGTCGGCCTCGAGACGTATCGGCGCCCGGATCGTCGCTGGCTTATCACTGCTGC
>JADDQZ010000032.1:5922-11106 GCA_016781085.1 Actinomycetota bacterium | reverse complement strand
AGTTCAAGCCGCGGACGAAAGCGACTGGCCGGCGACAGGAACGCCCACAGAGGAATACCCCTTGGCCGTGACCACCGTGACCGGCAAGCCAAGTCCGGCAACCTTGTGCGGCAGGTCCAGCCTCAGCCAGCGGGAAACACGCCGGGAAAGCGTCGAGATGATGATCTCGTCGAAGCCGGTGAGGTTGACAGCGTCTTGGATCGCGCACATCGGGTCCGGGTCGCCGGTCATGCCTTCGACGCGGCTGCCGACCGCTTCCTCGATCAGGGGAAGAGCCAGTTCAAGCGTGTCTTTGGCTTCGGCCGAACCTTGATCTTCGGGGTCCACAAAGCGATGTAAACCGTGGCTGGAGCGCGGAACGAGCAACGTGAAGTGGCAGTGGCCTTGCGTGGCACGTCGCTCGAGCGCTTCAAGCAAGGTCGGAGTAGCGGCGGTTCGATTGGCGACGATCAGTATACGGGTGACGTCTTTGGGCGACATGGTGCAACTCCGGGTTCAAGCTTCTACCAGTGGTGCGTTGTACCCGGCGCCTATTGTTTTATTCGTCACAAGGCAGTGCCGCCTGCGCGCCGACTACAAGTCCTGGAAAGCGGCGACGCGCTCAGAGAAACGCCCGTAGCTCGCCGTACCAACTATTTATTGAACGCGAATGGGTGCTCCTACTGGAGCACCCAGGGTCGCGCCGCGCGAGACGAGCGTTGGTTCAGCCCTTGCTTAGCGCCCGCGAGAACCGAACTCGGTGACGTACGTGCCGCCCGCGCCGCCGTTGTTCGGATTGCCGGCAACCACGCTGATTCCGATCTCGACGTACCGGCCGTTGAGGATGTTCGCTCGATGTCCGTGGGAGTTCATCCACGCCCGCACGATCGCCTCGGGAGTTCCCGCCGAACCGGTTCCCCAGGCAAGGTTCTCGCCCACCATCCAGCCGTTCGCGCTGGACATGTAGCCCGTCCGCTTTATCCGGCTGGAAAATTCAGATCCGTCTTTGCTGCTGTGAGCGAAGTACCGGCTGGCGACCATGTCGTCGGCGTGGCGGCGCGCGGCACGGCCCAGCCGGACGTTCCGGGAGAGAGCCTTGAGTCCGCGCGATGTCCGCTCGTTGTTGAGGAGGCACACCGTGGCGGTGCGGATCCTGGACAAGTTCTGTGCCGTCGGCTCCAAGCCGACGTCTTCGCATGTTGGTGCAGCGAAGTTAGAAGCCGCGGAAGCTGGAAGCGCCGTAAGGAGCAGGAAAGCGAGGGCAACGGCGAAGGCGGATAGGGAGCGCGTGACGAGCATTGCTCATCCACTCGGCTGCATCCGCTCGCCGCTTGGGAGCCGCACCCGGCTCGTGGACACCTGTTCGAGTCCAAGTCAGGAGACGGACTGAAATGGGCTTCAGTCGGGAAGCGGACCCTGGCCGAAGCGGCCAACCGCGGGCCGGCGTAAAGATGACGCTCAGCGCAGCAGGAGAATCAGGACCACGGCCAAGATCACGACAAGGCCGAGGATCGAGCGTGCAACCGTCGCCTGCCACTGGTTGCTCCAGTGTTCCGGTTTGGCGCGGTCACGCGTGTAGCGCCCTTCCGGGGGCGTTCCTACCCAGTCGTCGTCTGAGCGTGCCACGCCGTTCAGCGTAGTGCGGTGGCACCCCGGCTACGAATCACTCTCCGAGAGCGTCGCGCAATTCCCTCAGCTCGTTCTTGAGTTCGATCACCTGCGCTTCCAGCGCACTGACGCGGGCCTCTACGGCGGGGTCCGTGTCGGGCCGTGGGGCGGGAGCGGAACCGGTTTGCGGGTGGGCCACTTGGACCGTTCGGCTGAGCTGTCCGGGGAGGCTGGCTTCTGCCGGCTTGCCAACAGAAGCACCGGCACCATCAACCCCGTGACCGTCAGCGACATCAGTGTCCGTGGTTGCCATCGCCGCGTGTTCGGCCGGAATCGGAGCACCGCTGCCGGAAGGGCCACTTCCGGTGCCAACGGTGGCCGCGCCCGACGCCGCTGCCAGCCGGTGCGCGTAGCGCTCTTCCTTTTGCCCAGGGCGCCGGGGCAGGCGCTCGGCCAGTCCTCGGTCGATCAAGATGCTGAGCGTTGCATGCAGGGATTCGGCGTCGCGAAAGGAGTGCAGGCGCTCTGTCCGCTGGCGCAGCTCGCCCGGAGTTTGCGATCCGCGGAGCATGAGAACCGCCAGTAAGGCTTGCTGACCAGCGTCGATGCCCAGCGCCTCGTCGAGCAGATGTCGGTACTTCGCGGCACGGCTGCCGGCCCCGCTGGCAAGCCGGGTGTAGCGGCGGCGGCCCAGCGACTGCAGAGCGGCGCGTATCGAGTGCTCATCGAGGTCGAGCACAGGATCACGGGCGGTGGCTTGGTTGCACGCCGCACGCAAGCCGTTGAGGGTCAGCGGATAGGCGTCGGGTGTCACGCGCTGCTTCTCGAGCAGCGCTCCGAGCACCCGGATCTCGATCGCGTCGAGGTTCACGGCGAAAACCTATCCCGCGGCCGGTACAGCGAAACCGGCGGCGCGGTCAGGAGACCGCGGGTCGCTCCGCGCCCAGCACCGCTCCCGGCTGCACGCCGGTGTCTTGCGCCCATTGGCAGGCGTCGAGCTTGCCGGCCTCGATTCCGACCCGCTCGATACGGATCGCTCCGCCGCTGGCGGCGATCAACAAGCCTTCGTCGGAAACATCGAGAAGCTTCCCGGGCTGAGCTGACTCGTCACCCTCGACCTGGCGAGCACCGAACAAAGAAACGCGCTCGTCACCGATCATGGTCCACGCCCCCGGCCGCGGGTCACAGCCGCGGATGAGGTTGTAGACCTCGGTCACGGGCTTGCCCCAATCGACTTCGACGTCGTCCTTGCGACACCAGCTCTCGTAAGTCGCCTGAGTCTCGTCTTGCATGAGCTTCGGCGGGTCGTCAGAGTCGCGCACCAAGTCGACGGCTTCCATCATCGCCTCGACACCGACCGGGAAGAGCTTGTCGAAGTAGAGACTGCCGAGCGTGTCGTCTTCGTCAATCGTGATCTCGCGCTGAAGCAGCACCGGACCCGTGTCGAGCCCGTCGTCAGGCCAGAAGACCGTCACTCCGGTGGTGTCTTCGCCGCCGATGATCGCCCAGTTGATCGCGCTCGGGCCTCGATGCCTGGGGAGCAGCGACGGGTGGTACTGGATGCTTCCCCGCGTCGGAGCGTTGAGAACCGGTTCGGGAACGAAGAGCGTCACGAACGCCATGACCATGAGGTCAGGCGAAAGCGACTGCATCTCTTCAACCGCTTCAGGAGTCTTGAATGAAGCGGGCTGACGAACCGGCACGCCGGCCGCTTCGGCCGCCTGGCGCAGCGGATCCGGTCCAGCACCGGGCTTGTCCGGAGCGCAGTAGACCGCCACGACGTCTTCGCCGCGCTTGAGCAGCGCGTTGAACACTTCGGCGCCGAACGCCTGTTGACCATTCACGACAATGCGCACGCCGCCATTGTGGCGACAACTGGTCTGGGCCGGGTGCCGGCGGCACGCCACTATTGCGGCCAAGTGCGCCAAGCCCAGGACCGCTAGCCTGTGGTGTCCGGCGGATCGCCCACTCGGCCGAGCAACCCCTGGGGAAGCTCAACCGGGCAACGCGCCGGTCCTCGTGACCGGCGGCCAGTCCTGGGGTCGGGAGTGTCTAAAGCCCAGGCAAAGACACAAGTCCTGGGATGTAGTAGTTCAGTGGTGATCCATGTCCGGGGTGATTCGGGCGGGCCTTGTGCCCGCCCGTTTGTGCCCGTCCGGACCTCGCGAACTTGCGGGCGTTCGTGCCGCTCCGTGGGTCATCCCCCGCGCGTCGCGTAAGTCCAGTTGACGGCGACGGTTCCCAGCCAGACGATGATCACGGCGAGAAGATCAACCGTGCCCGCGGCGATCGCGGTCAACGGTATGGACACGCCGAGAGAGACGAACGCCAGGGTGCTCGATTCGTTCGACCCGCTCCTTCACCGTAAGCGCGGCGGGTTTTCACACGGCTGACTGCGCCGCTCAGCGCGCCAAGATGCACACGGCGAGATCATCACTGACCGTGTCGGCGTCGGCCACCACGCGTCTAACCAACGCCGGCGCGTCGTCGGGCGCGCGCGAGAGCAGTTCGTGGACGTGCTCGCGTCCGAGCAGCTTGCCGTCGCACCGCGCTTCTTCGAGTCCATCGGTGTAGAAGCAGACGACTCCATCGTCGCCGAGGCCGAGCGTTCGCTCAGAGGGCGAGATACCGAGCCCAAGTCCAAGCGGCGGGCATGTATCGACGGGCGGACTCTCAGTCACCGCCCCGCGCGTCAGCGGCGGATGGTGACCGGCGTTGGCGTAGACCAGCTCGCATGTGGCATGGTCGTAAACAGCGGCGATCACCGTCGCAAAGTGTCCGTTGAGCTCGCCGCGCAGGATCACGTCGGCGCGGTTGACCGCGTCTGCGGGCCCATGTCCGTCGGCCAGCAGAGTTCGAAGCGTGTAGCGAACGAGCGCCGCTTGACCGAGCGCTTCCCGGCCGTGCCCGGAGATATCGCCCAACAGCAGCGCGGTCCTGTCACCTGCCAGCGGGATGACGTCATAGAAGTCGCCGCCGGCAGCGGGTCCGTCCGCCGGCCGGTAGGCGACGGACACGCTCGCATCGCCAGCTTTCGTCGCCACAGGCCCGAGCAACGCGGTTTGCAGCAGGCCCACGTCGTTGAGGAGTTCCTCCCGGTGCGAGGAGAGCAGCTGCGCGCGGCGGGACTGTCGATAGGAGTTGATCGTCGCGACTGCCGCGGTGGCGGCGAAACCGAGAAACACGGCCAGCACCCAAGCTGGAAGCACCTGCACCACGGTCTCGATCGTGCGTTTGACCGCCCCGGGCCGGGGAAGCGCGATGCCCGCCGACCGCACGCTCTTGCGTTGCGGCTTTTGGCTTTCAGCTCTATCAGGCGGTGCGGCCTGCGGGGAAGTATTTGGTGTAGACACCAACGTGGGGGCGCGAAGGAGCCGTGCGGGCGTCCGTGGCGCGCTTACGTGGGTCCTGCGCTCAGAGTCACGAACACGGGGCTTGGCCGGCATGCGCCTTCGGCTCGGCGCTCGACGTGACGCGGTCGGCGCCCGGCGCTTCGGCGCCGTCCGTGCCGTCGGTGCGGTCGGTGCCGAACGCGGAGCGGGTGCGCCCACCGTAGTCGGCGTTTGGCGCGGAACCGAAACCGGACGTACGGCAATC
>JADDQZ010000032.1:4509-5650 GCA_016781085.1 Actinomycetota bacterium | reverse complement strand
AGCTTTATGCCGGTCGCGTCAAGTTTGACTGCCTTGGGCGGTGCCGGAGTGCTCGGCGTCTTCACCGGCGCGGGTGAAGCCGGCGCTTTGCCGGGCGCTTTGATCGGCGCGGGCGAGTCCGGCGCTTTTGCATGCGCGGGCGAGTCCTGCGCTTTGACAGGCGCTGGCGCCTTGGGCGCTTCGGGCGCGGAGCGGATCGGCTTCGCCACGCCCGCTGGCTTGACCGGAGGCGGCCCTGTGTTGTGTAACGGCGAGCTTCCCTGCGCACGGTTGGCGTTCTTGACCACTTCGCGCCCTTGAGCGAACGAGTCTGCGCGTGCCTTGGCGCCCGGAGCGGCCGTCGCTTCACCAGCGCTCACACCCACTGAGACAAGCGCGGCGACAAGGCACAGAAGCAACAAAGTGCGCATAGGCACTACGAACCTCGGCCGGTGGAGGCATCAACTTGAATGCCTCTCAACGGATGACCGCTGCTTGCTAAGAGCGAGCAGCGGCCCGGTCTCTACGGAGAGAAGTCAGGCTTCCAGCCGGGCGGGCAGCTCGAACAGCGGGAAGAGCCGCTGTGTGTCCAAAAACGCGTTGATCCGCGCAACTCGGCCGTCCGCAAGGTCTATGACTTGCAGCGCCCAGGGTTCGTGCCCATCACCGGTGGAGCTTGGCCGGTATTGACCGAACGCCGGTGAGCCGTTGGCATCGACCGCGACAAGCCGCGAACCGCGATAGCCGCTGCCACGTCCTAGCAACCAAGCGCTGATGTCCTCAGAGCCCTTCAGCACGTCGGCAGCGGCTTAAGCCATTCAGCTCCGGGAAGCGTGTCGAGGGATCCGTCGACACCGCCTGCTGGACCGAGATCCATCGGCCGCGCCCGGCGTTTGCGGGCGCTGAGCATGTCAAGGCAGACGTTGGTGGCGATCCGGTAAAGCCACGACTTCATCGATGAACGCCCTTCGAAGGAGTCAGCGGAGCGCCACGCACGCAAGAATACTTCTTGGACAGCATCTTCGGCTTCGGAGGCCGAGCCGAGCATGCGGTAGCAGTAACCGGTGAGCGCGTGCCGGTAGCGCTCGAAATCTGCGGTAGCGGGATGGGCGTCGATCAGTGGGCTGGAAGCCACTGCTGGCATCGTCTCACGTTCCGCCAG
>JADDQZ010000032.1:3191-4391 GCA_016781085.1 Actinomycetota bacterium | reverse complement strand
TGACCGGCGCGTCCAGCGGTCTCGGCGCCGAAACCGCACGCGCCCTGGCTTGCGCGGGGGCACGTGTCGTGCTCGCCGTGCGCGACCCCGCCAAGGGTGAGCGCATCGCCGCCGCAATCGACGGCGACACGGAGGTCCGACTCCTAGATCTCGCCGATCTCGCTTCCGTGCGGGCGTTCGCCGACACCTGGACAGGGCCGATCGACGTTCTCGTCAACAACGCCGGCATCATGGCGGTTCCCGAGACCCGCACCGTCGACGGCTTCGAGTCGCAGATCGCGACCAACCATCTAGGACACTTCGCCTTGACACTGCTGCTGCTTGGCAAGATCCGCGATCGGGTCGTCACCGTCACTTCCGTCCTGGCCGCCCAGGGAAGCATCGACCTTGACGACCTCAATTGGGAACACCGGCGCTACAAGCCCTGGGCGGCCTACAGCCAGTCCAAGCTCGCCAACCAGCTCTTCACCTTCGAACTTCAGCGGCGCCTGGTTGCCGCGGACAACGGCGTGCGCGCGATCGCCGCTCATCCCGGCGTCGCCGCCACGGACTTGCTGCAAACCGGCAACCGGCTTATCGACCTGATGTTGCTCCCGCTGAGGCTCGCCGCCCCGGACGCGGCTCGCGGCGCCCTGCCGACGCTGTACGCCGCTACGCAGGATCTTCCCGGCGGAACTTTGATCGGCCCAGATGCGGGCATCGCGACCCGCCGGACACCGCAGTTTCACATGCCGCCGCCAGCTGCTGCGAACGCCGAGACGGCTCGCGGGCTGTGGGACCTTTCGGCGCGCTTGACCGGCGTGGACGCAGCGGTGGGTCCGGCTTAGTTGCTCGGGGCGCCGAGGTGGTTAGCGCCACATGACGAGGACCGATCGTGACCTAAGTGCGCCCGAGAGGATTCGAACCTCTGACGTTCGGTTCCGTAGAACCGAAGCAAAGGACCGCACTCGCCCGTCGCCGAGAGTCTTGGCTCTAGATCGCTTCGCAGACGCCTTTCGAATTGACGCGAGCTGGTACAGGCAGCGGTACCCTCGCCGCAGCCCGCGCCCCGGCGCGACTGATCTCGCCGGGGCATGGCAGGCGATCACCGGAGGACGGATATAGGGCAAGGATATGCCTACTCGCGCGCTCGTCATCCGCGTCATGTCGGATGGCACACCCACTTGGGAGGCCAAGTGGCGACACGATGGGCGACAGGTC
>JADDQZ010000032.1:0-3054 GCA_016781085.1 Actinomycetota bacterium | reverse complement strand
AGTCGCCCATTCGAGTCGAGGCGCCCTCGGCCCAGAGGAGCGGCGCATCCATCTGGCAGACCGTCAGGCCGATCGTGATGCCAGACACCGGGTCCCTCAGTGTGCGCGTTCGACCTCCCGACGACACGACCGGGATAACGCGCGCTCCGCTAAGTGGCTCATCTCAATCAGCGGAAAAAGCACGGAGCATGGTCGTCACGTCGAATCCGCGGTAGGCGAAGCTCACGATGTGGGCTCAGAGGGAAGACACGAGAAATCGTGCCGATGGCAGCCCGGCAAGTCGGACCAAGACGCCGATTCCCTTCAGGAGAACCGGCCCGCAGCCGACATATTCGATTGTGCGGCTTACCGGACGTTCACGGACTGGAAGGAGCCTGGAGCCACCGGCGGAGGCGACGGCCCCACGCGAGTCTGCTCGCGTCCTCGTCGCCCGCCAGCCCATCGTCGACCGCAACCTCGAGCTGCATGGCTATGAGCTGTTGTTCCGCGGGCCTCGCGGGCCGGTCGCGCAGCCCGAGCAATGGACCGCCTCGTTGATCGTCGATGGCCTGACCGAATTGGGCCTCAAGGCGATCGTCGGCGACGCACTCGCATACATCAACTTTCCCCGCGGGTTCCTCCTCAACGTGGACCCGCTCCCATTCGCGCCCGAAGGCGTCGTGCTCGAGCTCACCGAGGACTCGCACCAGACCGACGCCGTCCTCCTCGACCGCCTCGAAACACTGCGGGCGCAGGGTTATCGCATCGCGCTGGACGACTTTGCATACGACCCGTCGCTGCATCCCCTGATCGAGCGGGCGGACCTGGTCAAGCTCGACATCATGGCGGACGGCCTCGAAAGGACCGCGGAGGTCGTCGGCGTCCTGCGCAACCATGACGTCGGTCTCCTGGCCGAGAAGGTGGAGACCCGTGCGGAATTCGAGTTCTGCCGCGAACTGGGCTTCGAGACCTTCCAGGGCTACTTCTTCGCAAAGCCGCGGGAGATATCCGGCATCGGCCTGGCGGCCGACAAGCTCGCGGGACTTGGCACGCTGGCGGCGATCAACGACCCGAACATCGGACTCGAGGAACTCGAGCGACTCATCGCCAGCGACGTAGGTCTTGCCTACAAATTACTCCGGTACATCAACTCGGGATTCTTCTGCCTTACCCGGCGGATCCAGAGCGTCCACGACGCGCTCGTGCTCCTGGGGCCGGCCAAGGTTCGCCAATGGGCGACGGTCATGGTGCTGGCCGGGTCGACATCCAGCCCCCCGGCGTTAATCTCGTTGGCGCTTCTACGCGCCCGCTTGTGTCAGAGTTTAGCCGCGGAACGCGGAGGAGTCCCCGACGACACCGCCTTCATGGCTGGTCTCTTCTCCGTGCTCGACGCGTTGCTCGACGTCCGCATGGAACTGGCGGTCGAGCGGCTCCCGCTCAGCGAGGATCTCAAGGCCGCGTTGCTCACGCATGGGGGCGCACTGGGCGCTGTCCTCAGCGACGTCGTCTCGATCGAAGGCGGCAGGTTAGATGTGCTGGCAGAGGTCGACGCGGGTGCTTACGCGGAAGCATCCGCTTACGCGGACCAAGCAGTGCACATGACGGTCTGAGTCGAGCGCAGGACGCCCGACCCAACCGCGGCGCAGTGTTGACGGCGCAACCACTTGCTCAAGATCGCCGCTCACAGACCGATCACGCGACCATGACCGCCAAGGGCAACCCTCAAAATCTGCGGCAGCGACCGACATGTCGGCGTCCGATCATCGCGCTTGGCATGGTCCTCGCGGGTCTTGCCGCTCCGGCGCCCGCATACGCCGCCACTCTTGACGTGCACGACGGAACTTTGCGCTACGTCGGCGCGGCGGGCGGACAATCTCGGATCAATCTCGAGCAGGTGGGTCCTTCGAGCGTCCGCCTCACCCGGCAACCCGGCGATGGCGACACGGACGCGATCGCGGTCGGACCCGATTGCTTCGCGGACGTGAACCCCAACAGCTACGTCTGCACAAGCGTGTCGCAGGCGTACGTCGATCTCGGCGACGAGCTCGACGGAGTCGGTGCGTACATGCTCACGTCCATCCGGGCTCATCTCGAAGGTGGGCCCGGTGACGACTACCTCTCCGGCGGGCGCGCCGGCGACGTCCTGCGCGGCGGCTCCGGCGCGGACTACCTCTACGCCGCCGACGGCGGCAACGAAGTCGACGGCGGCGACGGCGACGACGAGATCTTCTCGGACACCGGGACGGACGTCCTGCGCGGCGGCAACGGCTTCGACACCGTCGAGTTTTCTCGCACCGAGGATCCTGCGCCGCGCTTCTCGATCACGCTGGACGGCGTGGCCAACGATGGCGTCGCCGGCGAGAACGACCTCGTGGGTGACGACATCGAGGACGTAAGCGCCGGCACCGCCGACTACAGCGGCGCTCCCGGAGCGATCGCCGTGCAGGGCAACGCCGGGACCAACGTCCTGAAGATCGACTATGGACGCGCCACTGTCACCGGCGGCGCTGGCAACGACGTCCTGATCGGCGGTCCGCACGACGATGTCCTCGATGCGCGCGACGGCTTCGCGGATCGCGTCACTTGCGGCGAAGGTTCCGACTCCGCGCTCCTCGACGCGGTCGACACCATCGGTTCCAGCTGTGAGGGCGTTCAGCGTTTGGACCCGCCGGCGGACACGGGTGCCGCTGCCGACGATGCTCCGCCGCGGATCTCGCTGGTGCAGCCCGGAGTGTCGGCGGTCCTCACCGTCGGAAGCCGTCACACGTTCGCAGCGGATGCCGCGGACGATCAAGGAGTCGCGAAGGTCCAATTCCTGCTCGGGGACCAACTGGTCTGCGAGGACGCGTCGGCTCCGTTCATGTGCGGCTACACACCCGCGCAGGCTGATGCCGGCAAGCACACGGTCGTAGCCATCGCGGTCGACTCCCGCCAGCAGACCACGGTGGCGCTGCGCTCGGTGACCGTGCAAGGCGCACCGGATCGCGTTGCGCCGGTCGCGGTGCCGGCGGCACCGGTCGCGGTGCCGGCGGCACCGGTCGCGGTGCCGGCGCCGCCGGTTGCGGTGCCGCCGGC
>JADDQZ010000038.1:27966-39837 GCA_016781085.1 Actinomycetota bacterium | reverse complement strand
AGCCGGTTCATCTCGACGGCGTACTCCATCGGAAGCTCCTTGACGATCGGCTCGATGAACCCATTGACGATCAGCTTGGAGGCTTCTTCCTCCGGGATGCCGCGGGCCATCAGGTAGTAGAGCTGCTCTTCACCGATCTTCGACACCGACGCCTCGTGGCCGACGTCGACGTCGTCTTCGCCGATGCGGATCGTCGGGTAGGTGTCCGAGCGCGAGTCCTCGTCGAGCAGCAGGGCATCGCAGACGACCTTGGACTTCGACCCCGTCGCACCCTTGGCGACTTCGAGCAGACCGCGATAGCTCGAGCGCCCGCCGTCCTTGGAGATCGACTTGGCGAAGATGTTCGACGTCGTGTTGGGAGCGGCGTGGACGATCTTGGCGCCCGCGTCCTGGTGCTGGCCGGTACCGGCGAAAGCGATCGACAGCACTTCGCCGTGCGCCCGCTCGCCCGTCAGGTAGACAGCCGGGTACTTCATGGTCAGCTTCGAGCCAAGGTTGCAGTCAACCCACTCGACGGTGGCGTCGCGCTCGGCCACCGCGCGCTTGGTCACGAGGTTGTAGACGTTCTGCGACCAGTTCTGCACGGTCGTGTACCGGATGCGTGCGCCCGGCTTGGCAATCAGCTCGACTACCGCCGAGTGCAGCGAATCCGAGGTCCACACCGGCGCAGTGCAGCCCTCGACGTAGTGCACGTAAGAGCCCTCGTCGGCGATGATCAGCGTGCGCTCGAACTGGCCCATGTTCTCGGTGTTGATCCGGAAGTAGGCCTGTAGCGGCATCTCGACGTGGACGCCCGGCGGGACGTAGACGAACGAGCCACCCGACCACACGGCGCTGTTGAGCGCGGCGAGCTTGTTGTCATTGGACGGGATGATCGACGCGAAGTACTCGCGCACGAGGTCCTCATGCTCGCGCAGCCCCGAGTCCATGTCCATGAACACGACGCCCTGCTTTTCGAGGTCCTCGCGTACCTGGTGGTAGACGACTTCGGACTCGTACTGCGCGCCGACGCCGGCCAGGAACTTGCGCTCGGCTTCGGGGATACCAAGCCGGTCGAAGGTGTTCTTGATGTCCTCCGGAACGTCATCCCACGTCCGTGATGACTTCTCCGACGCGCGCACGAAGTAGTGGATGTCGTCGTAATCGACTTCGGCCAGCATGGGCGAGCCCCACGTCGGCTGCGGGCGCGAAAGGAAGTGCTCGAGCGCCTTGAGGCGGAACTCGCGCATCCACTGCGGCTCGTTCTTGAACTCGGAGATCTGCTCGACCAGCTCACGCGTCAGCCCCTTGGGAGCCTTGTAGGCGTAGCCGGTTTCGGAGTCGTGAAACCCGAACTTCTCTTTGTAATCGGCGTTGATGCCGAGCAGGGACTCCTGCTCGACGAGCGTCTCAGGTGTCGCCATAGGTCAGTCGACCTCCACTCGGATCATGTCGCCCTCGACGGACACCGGGAAGGTGTCTACCGGGACGTAGGCAGGCAGGTTCAAGGGCTTTCCGGTCTTCAAGTCGAACCACGAGCCGTGGCGCGGGCATTCGACCGCGCACCGCTCCGGCACGAACTCGCCGTCGCTGAAGTCACCGTCGTCGTGGGAGCAGCGGTCTTCCATGGCAAGCAGCTCGCCATCGCAGTTGAAGACGCCGATCTCGAAGTCTTCCCATGCGATGGTGCGCCGCTCGCCGGGCGGCAGCTCTGAGAGGGGACAGACGTCGACGAGTGGGCTCATGTGATTTGGTGACAATGCCGACCATGGAAGTCGGCTTTGACCAAGGAGTCTAGCGGCCGGTCGCGTTCGACCGGCCGCGAAGACGCCGGATTCGGCGCCGCTTCAGCGGCTTCGCCGCGCGACTCGCCGGGACCAGAACGAGCCCGGAACGAAGTCGATGAAGATCGCCACCGGCACACAGATGAAGCCGCCCGTCAGCAGCCCCACAGCCAGCCAACCCCACCGGCCCTTGGCCGCGGTGACGAAGGCCGCCGCGGGCATCACCGAGAAAGCCAGCAGCGTCCAGAGGAGGAGGCCGACGTTCGGCGAGACGACGTAAGAGCCGCCTTCGGCGACAGCCTGCGCAAGCGGGACCATGCTCCGAATTGTAGGGTTTTCTGCCGGGTAGGTGTAGACCATGCCCGGCTCCCCGCTCGACGTCTTCTTGCTCACCGACGGTGGCCAGAGCGCCGACCAGGTGGCTGACCGTCTGGTGCCGTGGATCGGCGCCACGCGCGAGTCGCTGGACCTCGCGCTCTACGACGTGCGCCTGCCGGACGAGATCGGCGACGCCGTGGCGGGCGCCATCCGCGAGGTCGCCGCGCGCGGGGCCCGAGTGCGCATCGCGTTCAACCTCGACGAGCCCCAGGAAGACCAGACGCGGCCGTTCGAGCCCCCACCCCCCCGGACGGAGCCGCCGCTGCTTGAGCAGCTCGGAGTCCCCCTCTGCCCGGTTCCAGGCTGGCGCGACCTCATGCATCACAAGTACGCCGTACGCGACGGGGAAGCGGTGTGGAGCGGCTCGACCAATTGGACGCTGGACTCCTGGACCCGCTGCGAGAACATCGTCACGACCGTGGAATCGCCGGAGGTCGCCGCTGGCTTCACCCGTGACTTCGAGGCCATCTGGCGGAATTGTCGCGTGGGCAACAGCGGCGCGTTCGACATCGCGCCCGCGCGTATCGGTGACGCCACCGTGCGGCCGTGGTTCTCCCCTGGCCGTGGACCTGAGCTCTCACATCGCATCGCCAAGCGGATCGGTGCCGCGCGACGGCGCGTACGCATCGCGACCCCGCTGATGACCGCCGGCCCGATACTGGGCACGCTCGCGCAGGTGGTAGCCGAGGAGGACGTGGACGTCGCCGGAGTGTGTGATGCCACCCAGGTCGAGAACGTCGTCCGCCAGTGGGACGGACAACGGCGCAAGCACTGGAAGATCCCGCTGCTGGACACCTGCCTGCAGGCCTTCACGGGTAAGCGGTCAACGCCCTACGCACCCGGGTCCCTTCACGACTACATGCACGCCAAGGTGACCGTGGCCGATGACTTCGTCTTCGCGGGCTCCTTCAACCTCTCGCGTTCAGGCGAAACGAACTGCGAGAACGTGCTCGAAATCCACGATCCCGAGCTGGCCGACGACATCGCCGCGTGGATCGACGAGCTTCGAGACAGATACAACTTCTCGGTCGACCTGCCCGACCGCCTCGTCGAGGAGCACCGGTCTTGAACGCCGGCGCGTGAGAAGAGCAAGCAGTCGCCGCGAGCGCCCCGACTCGCGACGGTCGGCCAAGAGCACTCTCCGACACGCCAGGACGCGTGCTGGACACCTCCAGGGACCGTGCGCACCCCTACGCTGAATACTCCTCAGACAAAAACCCACGCAGGGCGGGACGTCGCGCCGCGGAGACCGCAGGCGGCCTTCGCCGGCGTTCTGGCGCTGGCCGTGGCACTCGGAGTCTCGGAGCTCGTTGCCGCGTTCGTCCCGGGCGCACGCTCGCTGCTGATCGCCGTCGGGGACATGGTCATCGACCTCGTGCCGGGGTGGCTGGAGCGCGCTGTCATCGCGACGTTCGGAACGGCGGACAAGCCGGTCCTCATCTTCTCCATCCTGCTCGTGCTGACGGGCATCGGGATGTGGGCCGGAATGCTGGCTCGCACACGCATGTCACGGGGAGCGGGGATCGTGATCGTGATC
The DNA here is from genome assembly GCA_016781085.1 of Actinomycetota bacterium. Lineage (GTDB taxonomy): Bacteria > Actinomycetota > Thermoleophilia > Solirubrobacterales > Solirubrobacteraceae > LC5-1. The sequence goes on along the minus strand of JADDQZ010000038.1, from coordinate 36,159 downwards.
GCCGTTGTCGGAACGGTCGCCGCACTGTTCGATCCGCAGGCCTCGACGGCCGGCGCGGTCGCCGGCGGAATCGCCTATGCGGCAGCCGGCGTCCTGAGCTTGAGCGCACTGCTGTGGGCGGCACGCAGGGACGGCAGAATCGCCGAGGAGGCGCAACGCGAGCGCGTGCGGCGCGCGTCAACCCCCGGGGCGCCGGCGGCCGGGACCGCAGCCGCCAATCGTCCCGGCCCAGGCACCGCCACTGGGCGGAATTTCATTGCAGTCGCCACGATCGCGACGACGAGCGCGGGGCTGACCGGCATGATCGGACGCCGTCTGCTCGACGATGAGCGGATCAACGTGATTCGTCGCAGGATCAGGATTCCGCGCCCCGCTCGTCCGGCGCCGGCCGCGCCGGCCGCCGCGCGTCTCGGCGTCAGCGGCGTCAGCGGCGTCACACCCCTCTACATGCCGAATGCCGGTTTCTACCGGATCGATACGGCGTTGATCCCACCGCAGGTCGACCCGGCGCGGTGGTCGCTGAAGATCAAGGGTCTAGTCGACCGACCGCTGCGCTTCTCCTACGACGAGCTGATGGCGATGCCGCACATCGAGGCCGACATCACGCTCGTGTGCGTCTCCAATTACGTCGGCGGCGATTTGATCGGCAACGCCCGCTGGCAGGGCGTCTCGCTACGAGCGCTGCTCGAGCGGGCGGGTGTCCAGCAAGGGGCGACTCAAATCGTCGGCCGCGCCATCGACGACTTCACCACGGGATTCCCGACGCGCCATGCGCTCAACAGCGACGACGCGATGGTGGCGCTGGCAATGAACGGAGAGCCGCTGCCCATCGTTCACGGCTTCCCAGCGCGACTGGTCGTGCCGGGACTCTATGGCTACGTTTCCGCCACCAAGTGGCTCGCCGAGATCGAGCTCACGCGGTGGGAGGACTTCAACGCGTACTGGGTGCCGCGCGGCTGGGCGAAGGAAGCCCCGGTCAAGACGCAATCCCGGATCGACGTGCCGCGCAGCGGCACGTCCCTGAAGGCCGGGCGTCAACCGGTGGCCGGGGTCGCCTGGGCGCCGACCCGTGGAATTCAACGCGTCGAAGTGCGCATCGACAACGGCCCATGGCAGCAAGCCGACCTGGCGGCCGCCATCAACAGCGACACCTGGCGGCAGTGGATCCTGCCTTGGGATGCCACTCCGGGAGCGCATACGATCAGCGTCCGCGCCACCGACGGTGAAGGCGCGACCCAGACTGCGGTTCGCTCGGCTCTACAACCCAACGGCTCAACGGGCCATCACACGATCAAAGTGGTGGCCCGCTAGGCGAGTCGGCCGGCGCGGTCGCCATCGCCATCGCGCCAACCCACCGTCACAGCGCGATTCAGAAGAACTTCTGCCGGACGAAGGAGACGATGAGCTTGGCGGCGACCAAACCGAGTACCACCGCCAGCACGTAGTTTCTGACCCCGACCTGCTGCAGCAGCGTCACGAAGGCCAGCCCGAGGCCGAGGATCGCGACGAAATCAATCACGAAATCGGCCGCGGAGCGGGGCGGCCGCGCGGTCCGGCGCTGACTCCGACGGTACGGAGAGCTAGGGCGCGGCGCGATGCCGTCGCGGGCAGTCGGGGAACGGCGTGCGCGCTGCATCTCGCGGTTGCGACGACCCATCGTCAGCTTCCCTTTCCGTCGTTCTCGAGAAGGTCGGGAGCCTCGTCGAGCGGAACGTCCTTACCGGCTTCGGCGGCGTTGCGGGGGACTTCCGGGTCCCAAGCCACGTCGTGTCCAAGTCCGGCGCTCTTGAGCACCTTCAGTGAAAGCATCGCGCACTTCATTCGTGTGGCCGAGATCTCGATACCAAGCAAGTCGAGGACGAACTCGCGATCGAGCTTGAGCAGGTCGTCGACGGGCATGCCGATGACCTCATCGGAAGACATCGAGGCCGAGGCCTGAGAAATCGCGCATCCCTGCCCGGAGAAGCGCAGATCCGCGACGCGACCATCCTCGCCGACCTTGATCTGCACTTTCAGCTCGTCGCCGCACAGCGGATTGAAGTCCTCGTGCTCAAGGTCGAAATCGTCGAGCTCGCCCCAGTGGTGGGGCTTCTTGTAGTGCTCGAGGATCTGCTCGCGGTAGAGGTCGTCCATCAGCTATCGGTCATTTCTCTTAGAGCGCGAAGATGTCGCGAACGTTGTGCAAGCCGGAAACCAGCCGGTCGATGTCGTCGCGCGTGCTGTGCAACGCGAAGCTTGCCCGCGAAGTCGCGCTTACCCCGAGGCGGCGCATGAGTGGCTGCGCGCAGTGGTGGCCGGCGCGGACACAGACTCCGTCGCGACCGAGGATTTCCGCGACATCGTGCGGGTGGACGCCTTCGAGCGAGAAGGAACAAAGGGGCGCGCGCAGAGACGCGTCGGCGGGCCCGTGCAAAGCAAGGCCCGGGACCTCGGAAAGCCGCACGATGGCGTAGGCGACGATCTCGCGGCCATGGTCGCGAACGGCTTCCATGCCGATGTCGCGCAACAAGTCACAAGCCACGCCCAGGCCGATTCCTTCGGCGATCGCCGACGTACCGGCCTCAAAGCGGGCGGGCGGCTCGGCGTAGCGAGACTGGTGCAGCTCCACGCGCGAGATCATCGACCCCCCGCCGAGAAACGGCGGCATGGCTTCGAGCACTTCCCGCTTGGCGTTGAGCACGCCGATCCCCGTCGGCCCGTATGCCTTGTGGCCCGTCCAGGCGTAGAAGTCGGCGTCGAGCGCACGCACGTCCACGGGCAGGTGCGGAACGGCCTGGGAGCCGTCGATCAGGACCTTCGCGCCAGCCGCGTGAGCCCGCACGACGATGTCGGCCACCGGGTTGATCGTTGCGAGCACGTTGGAGACGTGCGTGACGGCGACGAGCTTCGGCTTGCGCGCGAGCAATTCGTCGAGCACGTCGAGTTCCAGCAAGCCGTCGTCGTCGATCGGCACGAAAGCGAGCTCGGCGCCCGTGCGCTGGCTGAGCATCTGCCACGGCACGAGATTCGAGTGATGTTCCATCTCGGTCAGGACGATGAGATCGCCCGCCGAGACGTTGGCCGAGCCCCAGGAATACGCGACGAGGTTGATCGCTTCCGTCGCGTTGCGCGTCAGGACGGTTTCACCCGCTGTCGATCCCACCAATGCCGCGATGCGCTCGCGCGCCTGCTCGTAGGCCTGCGTCGCCTCGGCGGCGAGCGGATAGACGCCTCGGTGCACGCTCGCGCGGTACTCCCGGTAGTAGGCGTCCATCGCTTCAAGCACGACCACGGGCGTCTGCGACGTCGCAGCCGAGTCGAGGTAGCAGACCTCCCGCCCGGCCAGGACGGGAAATTCGGCAAAGGTGGGAAGGGCGATGCTCATGCCGCTGCCGCGACCTCCTCGCCGATCCAGCCGTAGCCCCGCTGCTCGAGGACTTCGACCAGTTCGGGACCGCCCTGCTTGACGATCCGGCCGCGGTACATGATGTGCACGAACTGCGGCTTGACCATGTGCAGGATGCGCTGGTAGTGCGTGATGATCAAGACGCCCATGCCGGACGGCTCGGCGATCGTGTTGACCCCGTGGGCCACGGTGTTGAGGGCGTCGATGTCCAGGCCGGAGTCTGTCTCGTCGAGCACGGCGAACTTCGGTGAAAGCAGCGCCATCTGGAGGATCTCCATGCGCTTCTTCTCACCACCGGAAAAGCCCTCGTTTAGATAGCGGGAGGAGAACTCGCGCGGAACCTGCGTCATCTCCATCGCGGCTTCCGCCTGCTTGCGGAAGTCCTTGAGCGAGATCGCGTCTTCGCCGCGGCCCTCGCGGTGGGCGTTGATGATGGTGCGCAGGTACTTGGCGACCGTCACGCCGGGAATCGCCACCGGGTACTGGAAGGCCATGAACAGACCCATGCGGGCGCGCTCGTCCGTATCGGCTTCGGTGATGTCCTCGCCGTCGAAGAGGACCTGACCTTCGGTCACCTCGAGGTTCGGGTGACCCATGATCACGTTCGCCAGCGTCGACTTCCCCGAGCCGTTCGGGCCCATCAGGGCGTGGAACTCGCCTGAGCGCACGTGCAGGTCCACGCCCTTGAGGATGTGCTTGTCCCCAGCGGAAACGTGAAGGTTCTTGATCTCTAGGTCGGCCATGGTCTCCAGAATCTCAGTGTGTAGTCAGTTGACCGTCGTGACGGCCGGCGGCACAGACGGCGGGCGCTCGGCGAACTCGACGAGCTCCGCCAGGGTTGTGCGCTGAAGCGATTTGATGACGCCCAGCTGCACTCGGGTCCACAGCAACTTGGTCGCGCAGTTGGCTTGATCGTCGTGCGCGTGGCGTTCGCAACACACGCGGTTGTCGCGATCGTCGACGAAACAATCCATCGGCGCGATCGCGCCCTCGAGGGCCAGGACGACGGCGTCCATCGTGATCTCCGACGCCGGCTTGGCGAGCACATAGCCCCCGTGGGCGCCGCGCGTGGACTTCACCAGGCCCGCCTTCTTCAATAAAGCGGCGATTCGCTCCAGATAAGCAAGCGGCAGCCCCTCGAGCTCTGAGATCGCCTTCAGCGAGACGGGCGATTCCGCGCCCCGGCGCCCGAGCGCGATCAGCACTCGAACCCCGTACTCCGCCTTGGTGGTGAAGATCACATCCGAAAGCCTACCAACGCAGTCGGAGTTCTATGGCGGCTTCTGGCACTGGTCGTGGGGGCGCTGCGCGGCATCGAAGTGCAGGGGCCGGAACAATCAACCCCTACATGCGTGCCGCCACTTGGAATGTCAATTCGCTCAACGCCCGGTTGCCGCGCGTGCTCGAGTTCCTGCGCCAGCACGAGCCCGATGTGCTGCTCATGCAGGAAACCAAGTGCGAGCCGCAGGCTTTTCCGAGCGACGCACTCGCGGAAGCCGGGTACCACGCCGCTCATCACTCGGCGGGTCGCTGGGCCGGGGTGGCGATTGCCGTCCCGCTGGACGTCGAGCTGCCAGACGTCGCGCTCGGACTTCCCGGCGAGCCGGCGCCCGAAGAGGCGCGCTGGATCGAAGCTGGTGTAGGGCCATTGCGTGTCGTCAGCGTCTACGTTCCCAACGGGCGGGCCGTAGATTCGCCGACCTTCCGTGACAAGCTCGCATTCCTCGAAGCCATGCGAGAGCGAGTGCGCGAGCTGTCTTCGGGTTCGCTGTTGGTGGCCGGCGACATGAACGTCTGCGCGACGGACCTAGACGTGTACGACCCTGCCGCCTTCGCCGGCTCCACCCATGTCACCAAGGACGAGCGCGAGTGCTTTGGAGCGGTGGTGGATGCTGGGATGGTTGACGCGTTCCGCTATCTGCACCCGGAAGAGCCGGGCTTCACCTGGTGGGACTACCGCCAGGGGCACTTCCACCGCAAGCTGGGACTGCGCATCGACTATCTCTTGCTCTCCCAAGCCCTGTCCGGAACGCTGCGCTCCTGCGGCATCGACCGCAACTACCGCAAGGGCCAGAAGCCTTCCGACCACGCTCCCCTACTCGCGGAACTCGAACTCACCGCCTGACTGGCGCACTCCCGCGGCGGCGGTCTCCTCGCGCAGTCCGCCTGGCTCAGCGCAGCGGACCGAGCGGCTGCGCCTGGGCCAGCACGTCGTCGGACGTGATCGCCGCCGGGCGCGCCAACCGCTCTGCCGAGCGCATGTACTTCAAGATGGCGCCGGTCACCGCGGCCACGGGAACCGCAAGGAATGCGCCGGCGACTCCGGCCACGACCGCACCGGCCGCGAGCGCGATCAGCATGGCGACGGGATGCAGGTTCAGCGTGCGCCCGACGACGACGGGATAGAGGATGTTGCCCTCGAGCTGCTGGATGATGATCACGGCGGTCAGCACCACCACGGCCGCCACCGGCCCCTGCGTGACCAGGGCGACGAGGATCGAAGCGGCGCCCGCCGCGATCGCGCCGATGATCGGAAAGAAAGCCGCCAGGAAGGTCAACACGACCAGAGGCAGCGCCAGCGGGATCTGCATGACGACCAGGACGATCCCGATCAAGATGGCGTCGACGGTCGCCACAAGGGCGACGCCGCGGACATAGCCGGTCAGTACCTTCCAAGTGCGCGACCCGATCTCTTCGGCCGTGCGACGCCTTTGCGCTCCGAGCATCGACGTACACCACTTCCAGATCTGGGCACCGTCTTTGACGAAGAAGAACGTGAGGAACATCGCCAGAACGGCGGACGCCGCGAATTGGGTGGCGAGCAGCGCTCCGTTGATCACTTCCTGAGCGACTCCGCCGGAGCCCCCGAACTGCTCCAGGGCCCTGTCGATCGAGCGGCCCACCTGTTTCTCGGACACCCCGAACGGGCCTTGGGAGATCGCCGTGCCGAGTTGTCGCACGCCGCGTTCGACGGTGGTGCCGAGATTGCCCAGTTCCGCGACGAAGGAAGGCATGATCAGCGCCAAAGTCGCTACGACGGCGATGAGTCCGGCGCCGACGGTGGCCACCGCCGCCGGCAGGGACTTCCAGCCGCGCGCCTCCAAAGCACGGGCCGGCGGCGAGAACAGCGTCGACAACAGCACGGCGACCACGACCGGGATGACGACCACGAGCGTCTTCGTGGCCACAAGCCCCAGCAGCCACAAGCCGCCGGCGACGATCACCAGCCGCACCATCACGGCGGCCGTCACGGCGAGCCCGCGTGGGACGCCGTCGTCGCCGGCGAGCATCACACGCGGCTGCTCGGTGCGCCCGCGCACTGGCGCGGGAGGAACCTGCCGCTCTAGATCGATGCGCGCCATCTGCTTGATGTATGCCCGTGCGGACGGACCGCCGAACGCCGCCCGTAAGCCGACGGCCTATTACAGGATGGCCGGTGTCAACAGTTAGGCGGCGAGGGCCTCCGCCGCGTCGGCGAAGGTGAGCCATGAGACCCAGGAGCGCCGCCGCTTGACCGTTGCGGTGAGAAGCGGTCGGTCGGCCCGCGACAGCTCGGCGATGAACTCATCCACCCGGTCGACGGCGAAAGCGATCTCCGTCGCGTACACCGGTGCGCCGACCGGCCGCTCGACGCCACCGGGCTCAGACAGCACGATCCGCAGGTCCGTGCGCCCGCTCGCGTACATACGCACAGAACCGTCGTCCGCGATGACGCGTGAGTGCTGGCCATCGCGCGCCCGGCGACGCTCGACCGCGGCGATCGACGACACCGGGATGCGTGCGCGGTAGAGCTCGCCGAGACGCAATTCGAGCCACCCATCCCCGAGGCGATGTGGTCGTACGCGCTCCCCGAGCGCCCAAGCGACGAACATCACGGCGCCGTACGCGGTGCCCGCGGCCAGCACGACTTTCGGCCAGAACCAGGCGTCAGGCAGCAACAAGTGGATCACCAGCCCCCAGTGCGGCGGGTAACAGCGCCACCGCCATGCCCAGGTTCGAAGATCCGCGGTGATAGGCGAATTCCCTCACGCCACCGGCTTTGCGGTACCGGCGCACGATGGCGTAGGCAAACGTCGAGAGCACCTTGAGCTCCGAGATCATCGCGCGGCGCATGGCGGGGTGGATCAGGAAATCCAGCAGCACGTCGCGCCGTTCGCGACCGAGGACGCGCGTTCCGATGATTGCCACCGCGACAACGAAGAGCAGTTCGAGCGCACCCATGGCGAACATCGCCAGAAAACCCGTGCCGAGCGAAAGTTGGAAGCCCAAGGAGTGGCCGGCGAACAGCCCCAGCGGCAAGGTGACGACGAACGACCAGCGGCGAATCCGCGCGACTCTAGGTCGCATGAGGAAGGCAAAGACGCCGTCGAAAGCTCGTGCCCACAGGGGCGCTCGGTGATGCATGGCGCGATCCTTCCATGACCAACAGGGGCGCGTCAAACGCACTCCCGTCCCAAGCACGGAGGACGCCTCAAACGCACTCCCGCCCTAGATGAGTTCAACCCTCGACTAGAGGCTCCGACGTGAGCGCAATCCGCTTAGCTTCCTCAAGTCCTCCGGGCAGCCGTCCCGCATCAGCAAACAGCCGTTCACGCAAGGCCGGAGCTCGCAGCGCTGCCGCGGGATGAAGCAGCGGATACACCGCCTGGCCTTGCTCGAATCGCAGCGTGCCGGCCACTTCGGTGATCTTCAGGCCAGGCGCGAAGTGCGCCAGCGCGTGGCGGCCGAGCGGCACGACCAACAAGGGAGAGATGAGAGCAAGCTCGGCTTGCAGGACCGGCATCCAGTGAGCGACTTCGGCCGGCTTG
>JADDQZ010000038.1:0-27824 GCA_016781085.1 Actinomycetota bacterium | reverse complement strand
TTCGGCCGGCTTGGGGTCCCGGTTGCCAGGCGGGCGCGCTTTGACGACGTTCGTGATGTAGACGGAGTCGCGGGCTAGCCCGGCGCAAAGCAGCAGCTCGTCGAGCAGCTTCCCGGCGCGGCCGACAAAGGGACGCCCCGCCTTGTCTTCGCCGGCGCCAGGCGCTTCTCCCACGAAGACGACGTCTGGCCTCGGATTACCTTCTCCGGGCACCGGATTGGTAGCCGTCTCGCAGCACTCAAAGCCGCAGCCGCCGTGGCTGCGAACGTCCGCGGCCACGGCTTCAAGCGACTCATATGCCGGCTGTGCCATCTATCGATCCAGCCTTCAGACAGCCGGGCGCGGCCGTTAAGCCAGGTCTGGCTCCGGCTGCCCGGAAGCGACGTTCCCGCCGTCAGCGGGACCAGCCGGCGCCGGCGCGAGGTGCACGACCTTCGTGTGCGTCACCTCGTCGAGCAGTTCTGGGCCATAGCCGTGGCCCAGTCCGCTGGCACCAGCGGGCTCAGCCGCGCCACCAGGAGCACCGCCCCAGACGGCGTTGATCTTCACCGTCCCGACTCGCAGCTCGCGCCACGCCCGCTGCGCGTTGGCTTGAGAAGGCGTGAAGACGGTCGCCGCCAACCCGTAGGCAGTGGCGTTGGCCTCCTCGAGCGCCTGCTCGAATGAGTCGACCGTCCGAACCGCCGCCACGGGCCCGAAAGTCTCGTCGCAGATGACGGCAGCCGTCGGATCGACATCGGCGAGCACGGTCGGCGGATAGAAGAACCCCGGCCCGTCGGGCACTTCGCCGCCGCACAACAACCGTCCGCCGGCCGAAACCGCTTCGCTCACGTGACGGTGCACCAGCTCGCGCTGGCCTTCGTCGATCAACGGTCCCATCTGCGTGTCTTCCTCAAGCCCGGGGCCGACGCGCAGCTCTTTCGCCCGGCGAGCGAGCGCCTCCACGAAAGCCTCGGCGACCGAGGAATGCGCGTAGATTCGCTCCACCGACGTGCAGATCTGCCCCGCGTTGGCAAACGCGCCCGAAGCGGCCTGGTCGGCCGCCCACTCCGGGTCGATGCCGGCGTCGATGATCAGCGGGTCCTTGCCGCCGAGCTCGAGGAGCGCCTTGCCAAGCCGCTGAGCACACGCTTGCGCGACTTCGCGGCCCGTGGAAGTCGAGCCGGTGTGGATCACGAGATCGACGTCGGGATGGGCGGCCAGCGGCGCGCCGGCGCGGGCATCGCCCTGAAGCAATTGAAGAGCGCCGTCCGGGATGGCGAGCAGCTCGACGAGGCGCGCCGCCGACAGCGGCGTCTTCTCCGAGGGCTTGAAGACCACGGTATTGCCTGCGACGAGCGCAGCGGCGATCTGGGCGCAGGCGATCGCGACCGGGTCATTCCACGGCACCAGCAAAGCGACCACACCGCGCGGCTCATGAACCATCACGTCGAGGGCGTCTCGACCACCCTGCAAGCTCCGCCCGCGGTGTAGCGGGCCAAGTTCTGCGTACTGCTCGATCGCCCCGATGCCGGCCTCCACGCCGCCCAGCGAATCGCCGATCGGCTTGCCGCCCTCGCGCGTCTGCAGCTCCGCCAGCTCGGGCGCCTGTTCGGCGACGCGGCGGGCGGCGGCCTTGAGGATGGCGCCACGCTCGGCGGGGGCGCGATTGCTCCAAGCCGGCAGCGCCGCTTGCGCGGCCGCCACGGCGGCATCCGCGCTTTGCTCCGATCCGGCGGGGATTGTCCCCACCACTTCTCCCGTTGCGGGATCGAGGACGTCGAGCTCCTCCTGTCCCGTTCCGGCCGGGCTGCCCTGCGTCATGGTCTCGATCACGCTCAACGTCTACCTCCTGTAGCGGGACTGACAGCGTCGTCGCCCCATGTTTGCCGTCATCACCAGGCGGCTAGCCGAACGGAAACCCTACGAGAGAGGCAGGAGGAACATGGCAAAGACCGTCAACGAAGTCATGACCCACGACCCCCGCACCGTCGAAGCAACCGCGAACCTGGTCGATGTCGCCAAGGAGATGCGCGACGGCGACGTGGGCGCGATCCTCGTCGACGACGACGGTCGCCTGAAGGGCATCGTCACCGACCGCGACATCGTGGTCCGCGCGATCGCGGGTGGCAAGGATCCGTACTCCACGCCCGTCGGCTCGCTTTGCACCGGCGATCCCGTCACGGTGTCTCCGGATCAAAACGTCGAAGACGTGATCCAGCTCATGCGCGACCGCAACGTCCGCCGCGTGCCGGTCATCCAAGGCGGCAAGGCCGTGGGAATCATCTCCATCGGCGACCTGGCCGTCGACCGCGACGAGCACTCCGCCCTGGCCGACATCTCGGCCGCCGCGCCCAACAAATAGGCGCTGTCGGCTTTCCCAGCCCTGTGCCCGAAGCAGTCGTCATTGGCGCCGGTCCCAACGGACTGGTAGGGGCGAACCTGCTGGCCGACGCGGGCTGGGACGTGGTCGTACTCGAAGCTCAGCCGGAGCCGGGCGGCGCAGTTCGCTCAAGCGAGCTGACGCTGCCCGGCTACGTGAATGACCGCTTCAGCGCCTTCTACCCGCTGGGCGTCGGGTCTCCGGTGATGCGGCGCTTGAAGCTCGAAGAACATGGCTTGCGCTGGCGCCGACATCCCGTCACCGTGGCGCATCCGGCCACGGACGGAAGCGTCGCCCTGCTGTCGGCTGATCTCGATGAGACCTGTGCGTCGCTGGATACGTTCGCCGCCGGCGACGGTGACGAGTGGCGCAAGCTCTACGCCTGGTGGCAGCGCGTCGGTCCGGCGTTTCTTTCGGCGCTGCTGGATCCCTTTCCCCCGGTACGCGCCGGCGCTCGCCTCTACCGGGCGCTTGGCGGGATGGAGGAAACGCTCGAGTTCGCTCGGTTCGCCTTGCTGCCCGTCCGTCGCTTCGCCGACGAGCACTTTCGCGGCGCGGGCGGTGGGCGACTGTTGGCTGGAAACGCCCTGCACGCCGATGTCAGTCCGGAGATTCCGGGCGGCGCCTTGTTCGGCATGGTTTTGGTCGGAACGGGCCAGGCGCTCGGCTTTCCCATTCCGGAGGGCGGCGCCGGCTCGCTGACAGCGGCGCTCGTACGGAGGCTGGAGTCGCGTGGTGGCCGCGTGGAGTGCAACGCCGAAGTCGCGGAGATCATCGTTCGCAGAGGCCGCGCGGTGGGAGTCCGGACCGCCGACGGACGCGAGATCGACGCACGGCAAGCCGTTCTGGCCGACGTCGGGGCGCCGCAGCTCTACTTGAAGTTGCTTTCGCGTGAGCTCGTGCCCAGCCGGATCCTGGCCGGGATGGAGCGCTTCCAATACGACAACGGCACGGTGAAGCTCGACTGGGCGCTTGACGGGCCGATTCCGTGGAGCAATCCCGACGTCGGGCGCGCCGGAACGGTGCATGTCACCGAAGGCATCGATGCCCTCAGCATCCAAGGCGTCCAGATGTCGACCGGTCAGATCCCGGCGGATCCATTCCTCGTTCTCGGCCAGTACGCCCTCGCTGACCCGACGCGACAGCCGCCGGGATGCGAAACGGCTTGGGCCTACACCCACATCCCGCAAGTGGTGCATTCAGACGCGGGCCCGGACAATTTGACCGGACGCTGGGACGAGCGCGAGCGAGAGCTGTTCGCCGACCGCATGGAAGCGCAGATCGAGAAGCTCGCGCCCGGCTTCCGTGACCGTGTGCGGGCGCGGCACGTGATGGCGCCCGAAGATCTCGAGGCCAGCGACGCGAACCTCGTCAACGGCGCACTGAACGGCGGCACGGCTCAGCTTCACCAACAACTCGTGTTCCGCCCTGTCCCGGGACTCGGCCGTTCAGAAACGCCGGTGGAGAACCTGTACCTGGCGTCGGCTTCTGCTCATCCCGGTGGCGGGGTCCACGGTGCGCCGGGAGCCAACGCGGCTCGAGCGGCGCTAAAGGAGCGCGGGCCGGGCGCCCGCTTGGCGGCCCGGGTCGCCCGTATCAGTGGCGACGGCGCGACACAGCCCTAGGGTTCGTCGACGCTGAAGGTGTCGTAAGCGCCGGCGCTGCCGTTGCGCTCGCCGATCCTTGAGTCTCGCCCGCCGATGACCGCCCGCCGATGACCGCGTCGGCACAGACGCGCATCGCGGGGCTCGCCCCCCGGCGCCCCCGCGTTTTGCGTTACGGCCGCTCGGCGAGCGGCCGGCGTCTGTCTGGACTCTTCAGACCTTCAAGCACTCATCAAGCGCTGGTTTCGGGCACGGTCGTGCCGCTTGCGGGATCGGTTGGGGCAGGCGCGGTCGGAGCGGGCGCGGTCTCGCCGGCTTCTGCTGCGTCGTCGCTCTCGTGGGTGTAGTCCTTGAGCCTGCTGGCGACGTACGGACCCGCTCCGGGCGCAAGGCGCGGCAGGCGGAGCTGCACCTGGACCTTGTCGCCAGTAACGACGTCCGCGAGCGTCGAGGCGCCGTCGCCGTTGGTATCGCCGACGGAGAGCCTGGCGTTGGTGAAGTCGAACACCACGCGGTCGCCGACCAGCCCGGCCTTTTTGACGTGTCCGTTGCCGCTGACGATTGTGACACTCGAGTCAGCAGCGTCGTAAGTGCCCTTGAGGACGTACTTGACGGTTCTGACCTTCGACTTGCCCTTGGCCAGCGCCTTGGCGTGGTTTCCACCCTTGACGCGTGCTTCGCCTCCGTGACCTTCCTTGGACTTCGCCATGGCGGTGCCTGGAGCGGCAAGTACGGCTACGCCGATCAGCGCAGCCAGGCGACGGTTGTTCTTCGTCATGGATTTCCCCCTCCTTGGGGTTGTTGCCGCCCAGCGATCGTCGCGGGCAGGTCTCAGTCGAAATCGGTGTGAACCCTGCATCGCCTTGAACACGAACGAACGCCCGTCGAGTTACTCCTGGACGGATGTCCGGTAGGCGGCGGTGGCGTTGAAGCGCGCGCTCTGATACGGCATGCCGGCCACGGGGTCTGTCCGTCTCACCCCGTTATGCGAGGTCAGACGGACAAACCCAAGAACGCTCGCGCCCTGGCTGGTTCGCGCGCCGCGGTCGAAAAGAGTCCACGCCTCGAGCCCCGGAGTCCGCGCCGGCTAGCCGCGGGCGCCGGAGCGTGAAAGCACACGGTCTAGCCCAGACCGCAGACCGCGGGGCTTATCGGGTTGTGCCGCCTCCGACAGCCGGGCGCAGAACAAGTCGTGTGCCTCGAGCTCGGTTCGCAGCGGGTCCAGGACGAGGTCGGCCGCCACCTGTCTGATGCGCTCGCGCAGCTTCGTCCGGGCGCGAGCGGCTCGACGCCGCGCGCCGACGCGGTTGGCGATGCGAGCGGCAAAGGACAGGACCAAGCCGGCGATGACTCCGCCGATCAGCATCAGCGTGGGCACCGCGAAGCCCTCGACGCGGGGGATCGGCACCAGTTCGGCCAGCTGCAGATACGACAACGCGGCGCGGGCCAGCAACCACAGCGCGCCGGCCGCCACGACGGCGACGAGCAGCACTTGCAGCAACGACGCAAGCTTCCACCAGCGCGGTGCGCGCATCCCCAGGTCTGTGCCCGCGACGACGCGGTCGAGCGCCACCGGAAGTTCGTCCTCATGCGACACCGCCGCCGAACGGGCCAACGAGGGCCACGGCGAAGCCATGCCCTCGCTGGCGCCGGAGGCGAGCGTGCGGATGGCCGACGACACCAGCGACTTCTGCGCCGGAGTAGCCGACGGGAGTGACGTGCGGACGTCGGCGTTGCCAGCCTCGCCGGCGCGCAAGCGCCGCAGCGGATCGGGCCGCAAGCGCCGCACCCAGCGGACGAACGGCCACCCGGTGGCGAGCGCGCCGCGGTGGCGGTGACCTCGCTGGACGGCACGCACCACCATCGGCACTCCGGCGGCCTGCTCCAGGGAGCCCACCAGTCGCTCTGAGCCGCCTTCCCCTACCGCCCGCGCGGCCGAAGGGCCACAGCTCTCAGACAGGCCGTTGACCACCACCGACACGTCCGCCGAAAGCCGCTCGAGCGTAGCTTGGCGGCGAGACACGCGCTCACGCAATAGACCCTTGAACTCTTCCAGACCGGCTTGCGTCCGGGCCGAGACGGCCACCACCGGCACTCGCTCCAAACCGTCGGCCGCGAGCACGCGCGCGAGGTCCGAGCGGCACGCGGCGAGACCGTCGGGGTCGAGCGTGTCGGCTTGATTGAGGACGACGAGCATCGAGTCGCGGTGTTCGGCGAGCGGCTTGAGGTAGCGGTCGTGCAGCGACGAGTCGGCGTACTTCTGCGGGTCGACGACCCAGACCATGAGATCGACGAGCGCGATCATGCGGTCGACTTCCAGCCGGTGCTCCACGCGTACCGAGTCGAAGTCGGGTAGATCGATGAGGACAAGACCCTTGAGGTGATCTCCTGCGCCCGGGTGACGCAGCGGGACTTCCAGCCAATCGAGCAGCGGCTCAGCGCCTTCTCCCCATACCACCGCGGTCGGCGAAGAAGTCGTCGGGCGGATACGACCGGAAGGAACGAGCTCCGCACCGGCCATCGTGTTGAAGAGTGTCGACTTGCCGGCGCCGGTCGGTCCGGCGAGGGCCACGACGGTGGCGTCGAGCCCCAAGCCAAGGCGCTGACCCGCGCGCTCGACGACCGTGCGCGCCGCCTGCACGCGCTCGGGATCGAGCCGCGCGTCGGCAATCTCGACCGCAGCAGCCAGCGCGGTCAACCTCCGGTCGAGCCCGGAGCTCACGCGACGGACTCGAGCTCGCGGACGAGTTGGCGCAGATCGTCGGCGGCCCCAGGCGCCGGAGCAACCGGCTCGAGCCGGCGCGAGAAGCGCTCGGCTTCTTCGTCAAGCAGCGCCGTGACGCGCTCGAGCAAGTCCTTGCGTGCCTGTTCGGCGAGCGAACGGACCGCTTGGTCGCCGAAGATCGCTTCGAGGACCCTCTGCCCGACGGCAGACGTGCCGCCCGCGACTACAACTTCGGCGCCGGTCAGTCCCCCGGTCTGGACGAAGACGGCGAGCATTACCACTAGTCCTGCGCCGTTGACGCCCAGCGAGGCTACGCGTGCGGTCGTGCGCTTGTCGGCGCCCTCGCTCGACACGAGATCGAAGACGAAGCTCTGCCACTCCCGAACGGCCGCGCGCGTCTTCTCCATCAGATCGGGTGACGCCGCATCCATCCGCTGCGCGCCTTCCAGCAACTCCCGTCCCGCTGGGCGCTGGCGCCAGGACAGCGCCGCTCGTTCAGCCGCGCGGTCGGCGGCGGAATGAACAAGGGCGTCGACACTGGACTCCACGGCCGTCTGAAGCTGGCGCTCAGGTTGGGGTCCCGCCGAGAACAACGCCCGGGCACGGTCGCGCAGCCAGCCGATGCGCGATTCCATCGCCCGCATGAAGTCGCCCGTGCCGACCACGTCGTGCCAGCGAGCGAGCACTTCGCCACGCAGCACGGAGCCGTTGCGAACCGCCTCGTCTACTTCCTCCACCCCGGCGGCGTACGCCCGCTCTACGTCGGCTTCCAACTGCTCGGACGCCGAGATCTGTTCGAAGACGATGTGCTCGAGCTCACGGACTCGGTCCGGCAGGATCTTCAGCGCGCCGCTGAGCGTGCGGCGGACCAGCTCCGCGCGGCTCTGCGCGTCGGCGGCGAGCGAGTCGAGCCACTCGCGTACCGGAGCGAGCGCCGTCGCGGGCAGCAGCCCGTCTTCGAGCGTCGCTTCGGGCACGACCAGTAGCTGCGTCTCAGGCAGTCCGCGGTCGACGAGCATCTGTCGTAGGTGCCCGGCTACTTCGCCGGCGTCGGCCGGCACCCGGTCCAAGACCACGGAAAGCGCGGTGCCACGGTCCCGAGCGGCGTTGAGCAGCTCCCAGGGAACGGCGTCGGCGTAGCGCGCCGCCGTGGTCACGAACAGCCAGGCGTCCGCCGCCGCCAGCAGCTGGCGCGACAGCTCGCGGTTGACTTCCTCGACCGAATCGATGTCAGGCGAGTCCAGCAGCGCCAGGCCGGCGGGCAAGCTTTCGACGGGCGCTAGCTGCAATCCCTCAGGCCCCGCTCCCGCCCCGACGGTACGGCTGAGTCCAGGCAGGATGCGGTCGCTGGAGAACCACTCGAGATCAGCCGGGTTGCAAGCCAGCACGGGCGCGCGCGTCGTCGGGCGCAGGACGCCGGCGGGCGTCACCTGCTCGCCGAGGAGGCTGTTGACCAGGGTTGACTTGCCAGCTCCCGTCGACCCGCCGACGACCATCAGCAAGGGCGCGTCCATCTGGGCCAGCCGGGGCAGCAGGTAGTCGTCGATCTGATCGACCACTTGGGCGCGGAGGCGGCGGGCGTCCTCGACGTGCGGTACGGCCAGCTCCAAACGCACCGCGCGCAGCTCATCGCTCAAGCGGTGAAGCACAGTCGAAAGATCGGGATGCGTCGAGTCGCTCACTTCGTTTGTCCTTTCCCGAAGTGAGCTTCGGAAACCCATCCGCAGCATCGCGATGAGGGTTGGCGTACCAGCGGTGCCGCATGGTTCCGGGGACTTGCCCGATGTCCCGGGGTGATAGAACCCGCCTTATGGCGACCCGCACGATCGAAGTGGCCAGCGTCACGACTGCTTCTCCGGAGGAAGTCTGGGCTCTGCTCAGCGACATCACGAGCTGGCCGCGCTGGGGCTTGTGGGAAGAAGCCCGCGTGGAGACGCCCGGCGCTCAGGAGCCGCAAGGCCTCGGCGCCATCCGGTACATGCAGGCCGACCGCATGAAGACCACGGAAGAGATCTACATCTACGAACCCCCGCACCACTTAGCGTGGCTTCAGCTCAAGACCAACGCGCCCGTCCGCAACTACCGCAGCGACGTGCAACTGACGCCGATCCCGGACGGGGGCACACAGATCAACTGGCGTGCGTCCTACGAATCGAAGATCTTCGGCGTCGGGTGGATGCTCGACCGCAGCTTCAAGCTCTTTCTCGCCGACTCCGCCCGCCGCCTCGCGCTGGCCGCCGCCGGACGCGACGACGAGATCGAAGACGACTGAGGGCCGCCCTCAGCTGACAGAGTGCTGGTCGTGCACGACGGCCAGATCATCCTCATCGTTGGGGCGCTGCTGGCAGCGTCGCTGATCGCCTCGCTGCTCGCGGGCCGGTTGCGGCTTCCTGGCCTGGTGCTGTTCCTCGCATTGGGGATGATCGTCGGCAGCGACGGCACCGGCTGGATCGACTTCGACGACTACGAGATCGCTCGCACGGTCGGCGTCGTCGCGCTCTCGTTGATTCTCTTCGAGGGAGGACTGTCCGCCGGCTTCCAAGAGATCCGGCCCGTGCTGGTCCCAGCGGTGAGCCTCGCGCTTGTGGGTACCGTCGTGACCGCCGTCGTCGGTGGACTGGCGGCCTCATGGCTGTTCGACCTCGAGCCGCTGGAAGGCCTGCTGGTCGGCTCGATCCTCGCCTCCACGGACGGCGCCGCGGTCTTTGCCATCTTGCGTGATTCGACTCTGAAGCGCCGCGTGGCACGCACGCTCGAAGGCGAAGCCGGCTTCAACGATCCCGTCGCGGTGCTGCTGGTCATCAGCTTCATCGCATGGCTTGAGACGCCCGGCTTTGGCTTGGCGGACATGTTCTGGTTGTTCGCCGCCGAGCTGGGCATCGGCGTGCTGGTCGGCGTGGCCACAGGCTGGCTGGCGGTGCAGGCTCTGTCTCGCTCCCGCCTGACTTCCGCAGGGTTGTATCCCGTGGCATCGATCTCGGCGGCGGCGATCGCCTTCGGTGGCGCCGACGTCCTGCATGGGTCCGGCTTCCTCAGCGTCTACCTGACGGGTTTGATCCTGGGATCGGCGCGCATCCCGGCCAAGCAGGTCATCACGACCTTCCACGAGGGAGCGGCATGGCTTGGCCAGCTCGCCATGTTCGTGACACTCGGCCTTCTGGTCTTCCCCTCACAACTGCCTTCGGTGACGTTGCAGGGAGCTGCCCTGGCCTTAGTCGTCGCGTTCTTGGCGCGACCGCTGGGCGTGTTCATCGCCACTCCAGGAGCAGGTTTCAGCTGGCGCGACCGGCTGGTGATCGGCTGGGGTGGCCTCCGCGGAGCGGTTCCCGTGGTGCTCGCGACGTTTCCGGTGATCGAGGGAGTGCCCAACTCGCTGGAGTTCTTCAACATCGCCTTCTTCGTCGTGCTGCTGTCGACGGTGTTTCAGGGAGCGTCGTTTGAACCCGTCGCACGCTGGCTGGGAGTCACCACTTCACTGGCAGCCATACCGCGCGCCTTGGTGGACGCGGGCGCCATTCGGCGTTTGGGGGCCGAAGCGATCGAATATGTCGTCGGCGACCAAGACGCGCTGGCTGGGCATCCGGTGCGGGAGATGGGCCTCTCGCGTGATGCTCTGCTCAATCTGATCGTCCGCCACGACCAAGCGCTGCCCCCGCGCGGGTCGACGCGCATAGAGCCCGGCGACCGCCTACACGTGATCGTGCGCCAAGAAGCGGCGATGGAGATGCCCGCCCTGATGGAACGCTGGCGCACAGGCCCGATCGGCCGGCCCCATGCGCGCCCCCGGCTGCCAGAAGGCCCGTCGATCTTCACCATGCGCCCGTGGACGCCCGGAATGGACGCCGGCGACCCGGGACGCCCCGTGCAAGTGGCCCGCGCAGCAGTCCTGGACCAGCTGCGAACCCGGCGCGACGGCACACCCGGGGCGGTTGTCGAACTCGAAGATGGCCGCTATGCGTTCAGTGGCCCGGTAGTGGCGGTCGGCTCCGCGACGCGCGTGCAAGAAGCGGCGCGCCGGCGCTTGCGAACCGCGCGTAGCGACGCGGAGAAGGCATGGTGGCGAGAAGTCATCGGCGCGCTCGCGGCTCCTGAGAAGTAAAGTGACCCGGCGGAGGGCCGGGTCTCGGCACAATGCGCGGATAGCGCAGCCTATTGTCCGGGCGTTGCCTGAGCCGGGGCAAACCGCCGCACCGCCTCGGCGCAGCCTTCCGCCGAGACAGGCCGGCAAAGCCCGTAGCCCTGGGCGAGCTCACACCCCATCTCCGCCAGTTGTCGGCGGGCGCTCTCGGTCTCAACGCCTTCAGCCGTCACTGTCAATCCGAGGTTATGCGCCAGCTCGATGGTCGAGCGGACGATTGTCGCGTCGCTCGTGTTGCGGTCCATGTTGGCCACGAAGGAGCGGTCGATCTTGATCTCGTCGACCGGGAGGCGCTGAAGCTGCACGAGCGAGGAGAAACCAGTGCCGAAGTCGTCGATCGCCAGGCCGACGCCGAGCACGCGGAGCCGCTCGATCACCGCGTCCGCCACGGGACCGGAAGGAACCGATCGGCTTTCGGTGATCTCGAGTTGCAGACACCCCGCTTCGATCCCGGCGGCGGCGAGCGTGGCGGCGATGCGCTGCGGGAGGTTGGCGTCCAGCAGCGTGCGCGGGGACAGGTTCACGCCGACACGGAGGTCGACGCCCTGTCGGCGCCACTCCGCGACTTGCCCCAAGGCCTCGCCCATCACGACATCCGTCAAGCGGTTGATCAGGCCGCTCTGCTCGGCCAACGGGATGAATCCGTCGGGTCCGATGCGGCCGAGCTCCGGATGCTGCCAGCGTGCGAGCGCTTCGACACCGGTGGGGCGACCACCGCGCAACGGGTACTTGGGCTGGTACTCGACGACGATCTCACCGTTCTCGAGGCCTCGGCGAAGCTGGGCTGCGAGCAGGAGCCGATCAACGGTGTAATGGTCCTGTGCGACCGCGTAGAGCTCGACGGGTTGCTGAGAGTCCTTGGCGGAGTGCAAGGCGACGTCGGCCTTGCGCAGCAACATGTCGGCGGTCGTCGCGTCATCGGGATATAGAGCGACGCCAATGCTGGCGCGCACGTCGAGCACGATCTCCTCCAGCTCGAAGGACTCGCACATGGCGTCGCCCAGGCGCTCTGCGAGCGCGCGCGCGTACCGCCCGTCATGGACCGGCGCCGATAGCACCGCGAACTCATCTGCACCCAAACGGGCAAGGACGTCGCCAGGATCCAAGGCGCTTGCCAGGCGAGCGGAGACGGCTTGCAACAGCCGGTCCCCGTAGGCGTACCCCATCGTGTCGTTGACCGCTTTGAAGTCGTTGAGATCGAGGACCATCAGGGCGGCGCGGTGGCCGGAATCGCTGGCATCCTCGAGGGCACGCTCGATGTGCTCGCGCAACAGCACACGGTTCGGCAACTCCGTCAGGCCGTCGTACATCGCTCTGTGCAGGTCACGCACCGTTTGCCGGGCGCCGACGTAAACCGCCAGCACCGGAAGTAAGCACAGTGGGACAAGCCACACGCTCGTGAGGGCGCACGCGACGATCACCGGAGCCAGGGTCAAGACGACTCCGGCCGTCGCGACCTTGAACGGCAGACCTGAAGAAACTTGCCGCCACAGCGACGTTCCCGTCAGCAACGCTGCTGCTGGGGATACCAACAGGTGGTTGACGACGAAGAAAACGCCGGCACCCGCGAGCGATGCGACGAGCGCCGTGCCAAGCGACTCCACCGGCAGGTCCTGCCCGGTCCACTTGAGCGCGGCTCCCGCGGCGGCTACCGCGAGGGCGTACTGGGCGGCGTTGAAAGCGACCTTCGCCGGGCTCAAACGGGCGGGGACGTCGGCCGCCAGTGACGCCAGCGCACATGCCACCATTGCCGGCAGCGTTCCGAACAGCAGCAGGACGGCGAAGGCGAACGCCGACGAAACCGTGACGCGGTCGCGTCCTCCGCCCCGTGGAACGTCTACGGGCAGCAGTTCGCCCGCAACGATCAGCGCCACGAACAAGAGGTATTGCCAGTCGTCGAGCGGTACACGCTCGCCTGTGCCGGCGACCCCGATGAAAACGATCGCCGCCGCCAGCGTCACAACGGCCGAATAAGTCGGTAAGGTCCGCAGGAGGGAGGGAGGCGGAAGCCGGCGACCCTGGCCCTGATGCGGACGGGCGAGCACCTAGCCGATCTTCATGCGACTGGCGCGAGCTACAGCCTTTTGCCCCTTGCCAGCCTTCTTCGCCTTGCCCGCCTTTGACTTCTTGGCCACGGCCGACTTGTGCCCGACGCCGTGCGCAAGACCCTGCGGCGAACCATTGGCCTCCGGGTTCGCGGCGGCAAGACCGGACACGGGCGCGGCGGCAGAGCCGATCGCGACGCAAGCCGAGACGGCGACCACCATGGCGCGACGACGAGTACCCGCAGAAAGCGACTTGCTCATAATTCCTCCGTACCGGGGGATAAGCCCACCCCCGCGTCAGTTTCAGTTTTCACTTGGCGCATCGGCTGTTGGAAGCGAAATCTGGAGCGGCTTGTCCGGAAAACTACCAGCGATCTTTGCGACGAAGTCGCGACATCCAGGAATAGCGAGACACCAGTCGGAGGTGTAACAGCGCGGGAGCCGTGCCGGCGGCAGCTTCGAGATGGTTATGAGTCTCGCCGAACGGTGACAAATGGTGCACGCATGCCGCCCACGGTAGAGGTCGCGGGCTCGCCGCGGAAGTGTTTTTCGCGACGCGAGCGTGCATCGCAGTGGCTTCCGGACCCTGAGTCGAGCGTCCAGTCGCCGCCGGCCGTAGCGTCACGACGGAAGTGTGTTAGAAGGACGACTGGCACGCCGCCGGTCGACGCGCCGTTTCCGCAACGCGTAATCGCTTTTCGCACTTACCTGCGCGACCACGGCCTTGCTGCCATCGGGCAGTTCACAGTGATCAATCAGTAATCCGCAACCAGTCAGATAGACGAAAGGCGGCGCGGTCACGGACGTGACAACTGAGGGCCCGGCCAGATCGCGACGGCAACCGCCGTCCAAGCCAGACCCGCGAGCAGCAGGCCCAAGCCGTCCGGTGTCACCGCCGTGAGCCCCTCGAGCGGAAACCACGCCACGGCCATCACCAGCGGAAGCCAGCGCCACAACGATGCAATCGCGGTTTCGTGTCGCGCGGCGAGTCCCAACATCCCGAGTCCGAACAAGATGCCGGCGGTGGCAGCCGCGTAGGCGATCCGCACTCCTGAGGAATCACCGGCATCTTCGGGGACAATCCCCGCGAACTGATAGATGAGCGCGACACCGGCCGCGATTGCCGCTGCGAGTACCAGCACGACGCCGGGAATGACCAATGGTCCGTGGGCTCGCGCGTGCAAGCCCAGCAGGCCCACCGAAAACAACAGCAGCATGGCGGGAACGACGGGGAGGTCGGGTCCCCCCGCCAGCAAGACGGCGCCTTTCGCCGTGTGCAGAAGCCCTCCTCCAAGAGCAAGCAGGCCGAAGGCGGCTTGCGCGGAGAAGAGGCGCGATGACACAGGCGCGGAACTCATATGGCGCCAGCGTATGAGGCTCGGAAGGCAGCGACCTCTCTTGCGCCCGCTGCGGCCCACGCTCGCAGACGGCGACGCGCCTCCCGAACCAGTCGGGTTGATTGCGACCTCGATCAGGGAACGCTCCCGGAGTGCACCGCCGTTTCCGCATCAGCAGCACCATCGCTGCCCCGGGACTCCAACCGACGTCACCCGCATCGTCGAGGTTTTGCTCCGGCTGCGGCGGGTAGGATGTTGCGTACGCAACGACCTTCGGAGATTGACCGTGCAGCTTGAAGGCATCCACCACATCAGCGCGATAACCGGGGACGCGGCACGCAATCTCGACTTCTATACGCGCGTCTTGGGGCTCCGCCTGGTAGCCAAGACGGTCAACCAAGACGATCCGAGCGTCTATCACCTGTTCTACGCTGACGAGCAGGGACGCCCCGGCTCGGAGCTGACGTTCTTCGAATATTCCCGCGCCAACCCCGGGCGCCCGGGCGCCGGCATGGTCCACACGATCGTCTGGCGACTCGGAACACCGGACGCGCTCGACTTCTGGGTCCAGCGGCTCGGCGCGGGAGGAGTCGACGCCGAGCGCAGTGCCGACAGCATTGCTTTCTCGGACTTCGAGGGCCTGCGGCACGAGTTCAAGGTCTCCGACAGCGCCGACACGCCGCTGTCAGCGGAGCACCCGGAGATTCCGGCCGACTATGCCACGCAGGGATTCGAGGGCGTGCGCGCGTACAGCCGCGTCCCCGAAATGAGCTCCGCTCTGCTCGAACGCGTTATGGGCGCCCGTCGCGTGGCCGACGCCGCTTGGGAGTTGCGCGGCGAAGTCCGCGGCGCAACGATCACTTACGACACCGCGCCAGGGCCGCGCGGCATTCCCAGCGCAGGAACAGTCCACCACGTCGCATGGGGCACTTCTGCCGCTCAGCATCCGCGGTGGGCTGAGCGCGTGAACGCCGCCGGCATCCATTCCTCAGGAATAGTCGACCGGCACTACTTCCATTCCATCTACTTCCGCGAACCCAGCGGAGTGCTCTTCGAGATCGCCGACGACGCTCCGGGGTTCACCGTCGACGTTCCACTCGATCAACTCGGTTCGGTGATCATCCTGCCCCCTCGCTTGGAGGCGCATCGCGACCTCATCGAAGCCAACCTCACGCCGCTGCCAGATCCCCGGGCGGCATGGAAAGCGTCCGCGCGGTGAGCCATGACGCCGCGACGATCGCGCGCGAGCGCAACGCCACCGGTGCCTTCGTGCGCCAGCAGTCCGCCTTCCGCGGGCGCGTCACCGCCGACGGCAGCTCCGGCTATCCCGCGGTGGCCGACCGTTACCACTTGTACGTGTCGCTGGCCTGCCCGTGGGCCCATCGCACGGTGATCATGCGCCATCTCAAGGGACTCGAGCACGCGATCGGCATGACGGTGGTCGACCCTGTCCGGGGTGAGCGCGGCTGGCACTTCAATGCCGATGATCCCGAGCCGCTACATGGATGGAACTTCCTCAGCGAAGCGTACCTCGCCACGGAACCGTCATTCGATGCGCGGGTGACAACCCCGGTCCTCTGGGACAAGTCGACCGGCCGCATCGTCTCCAACGAGTCTTCGGACATCATCGAGATGTTCAATTCCGAGTTCAACGACATCGCCGAACATCCCGAGCGGGACTTCTATCCCGAAGCCCTGCGGGAGGAGATCGGCGAGCTCAACGCCTTCGTGTACGCCAACGTCAACGATGGCGTGTACAAGGCCGGCTTCGCTTCCACCCAAAAGGCCTACGAGGACGCCGTCTTTCCGCTGTTCGCCGCGCTGGATTCGCTCGACGATCGTTTGTCTACGCGGCGCTATCTGACCGGCGACCGCATCACGCTCGTGGATTGGCGCCTGTTTGTGACGCTTGTCCGCTTCGACGCCGTCTACGTCGGGCACTTCAAGTGCAATCTTCGCCGGATCATCGACTATCCGTACCTATCGAGTTACCTGCGCGACCTCTACCAGCACGCGGGCGTCAGCGACACGGTCAACTTCGATCACATCAAGCGCCATTACTACATGACTCACGGCGACATCAATCCGCACCGTGTCGTGCCGGCCGGTCCCGTACTGGACCTTTGTGCGCCGCACGGGCGCGAAGCCCTGTCCGCGAGCACGGCCACCCACTGACTTCGTCACGTGTCGGTTCCTGATACCGAGCCCGCAGGCGCCCTAGCGACCGACGATCAAATCCCGTGGTGGCAGCGCGGGGCGGTCTATCAAATCTATCCACGCTCGTTCGCCGACGCTGACGGCGACGGAGTGGGCGATCTGCGCGGCGTGACCAACCGTCTTGACTACTTGCGCGACCTCGGAGTCGAGGCTCTGTGGCTTTCGCCGTTCTTCCCCTCGCCAATGGCCGACAATGGCTACGACGTAGCCGATTACTGCGACGTCGACCCGCGTTTCGGGACGCTCGCGGACTTCGACGAGCTCGTGTCGGAGGCCCATGCTCGCGGTCTTCACGTCGTGATCGACTGGGTGCCCAACCACACGTCAGATCAGCACCCGTGGTTTCGCGACCCCGGCAAGAAATCGTGGTACGTCTGGCGTGACGAGCCGGCCAACGCCTGGCGCAGCGAGTTCAAGCGCGTCGGTTCAGCCTGGACACGCGACGAGCAGACCGGGCAGTGGTACCTGCACTCCTTTTTGCCGCAGCAACCTGACTTGAACTGGGATGAGCCCCGAGTTGAAGCAGCGATGCACGAAGTGCTGCGCTTCTGGCTGCAGCGCGGTGTCGACGGCTTCCGGATAGATGTCGCCTTCAAGCTCGGCAAGGATCCCGCGCTGGGCGAGAACGAGCCGGGCCGTCGGCACGATCAGGACTGGCCGACCATCCACCCGCGCTTCCGCGCGATCCGCAGAGTGCTCGACGAGTTCGACGAGCGCATGGCCGTCGGGGAGCTCTACCTTCCCAGCCAGCGGGATCTCGCCGCCTACGTGACTTCGGGCGACGAGCTCCACATGGCGCATAACTTCTTCTTGTTACTTGCGCCGTGGGTGGAGGCGACGTACCGCCACACCATCGCCGAATGGCTCGAGTTACTCGAGCCTGACGCTTGGCCGGCGTGGTGCCTCGGAAACCATGACCATTCGCGGCTCGCGTCGCGCCTGGGTCCGGAGCGCGCTCGGACCGCCGCGATGCTGCTGATCACCCTTCGCGGCACGCCGTTCATCTACCAGGGGGACGAGCTTGGCCTTGAGGACGTTCCGATGCCGCCCGAATTCGCAAAGGACATCGATGGGCGCGATCCCGAGCGAGCCCCGATCCCGTGGCGCCCGCCGTCGCAAGCAGGACCGGGGGCCGGCTTCACTTGCGGCTCCCCGTGGCTACCGATCACGGCCGACGCCGAAGAAGTCAACGCCGCTCGCCAGAGCGAGGACCCCCGGTCGATGCTCGCGCTGTACCGCCAATTGCTGACGCTGAGGCGGGCGGAACCGGCCCTGCGCTCAGGGTCGATGCGGCTGCTGGACGCCGGCCCGGACGTCCTCGCCTACACGCGCGGCGACGAGTTCCTCGTGTTGCTGTCATTCGTGACCGAGCCGCGCGTGGCGGCGATTCCTGCTCCCGGGATGATCGAGATCAGCACGAATCCCGACCGCGAGAAGTCCGAACAGCGGTCGCCGGTTCAGCTAGGACCGGATGAGGGAGTGCTGTTGCGGATGACCAGCAACGCGACGTCGTCATTCGGCGGCTCGCCCCCGAGCATCTCGGCCAGCACGTAGTCGCATAGCGCTTCCACTTCGGCCGGCGCGCTGTCGCACGCACGGACGAGATTTTCGACGCTGACGTCGATCGGCTCGTCGCGGCGCTCGATGAGCCCGTCGGTGTAAGCGATGAGCGTGGCCCCGGGAGGAAACTCCACGGTTACGGCTTCGGGGCGATACGGAGCCCCGACGATTGCCAGCGGCGGGCCGCCCGAGTCAACCACCACTCGGGGTTTGCGACCGGGCACGAGCAAGACCGGCGGCGGGTGACCGGCACGGGCGATGTCCGCACGACCGGCACCGGGATCCAGCGTCACAGCGACAGCCGTCACCATCGCGTGCGGTGGTCCCGCGAGCAGCAGCTCGTCGACGCGAGTAAGCGCATCGTCCGCATTGCCGCTTTGGAACATGTAGGCCTGCAGCGCGCTTCGCACTCGCCACATCGCCGCGGCAGAGGGAATGCCGTGACCGGCGACGTCACCGACGGTGAAGGCCGCGCGCCCGTCCGCCAGCGCAAAGACGTCGTACCAGTCGCCGCCGACATGGTGGGCATGCTGGGCGGGCACGTAGCGGACGCCCGCAGAGATGCCCGGAAGCGGCAGCATCCGGTCAGGCAACACGCTGCGCTGAAGGGTCTGCGCCGTCGTCTGCTCGCGCTCGAACATCTGCGCGTGACTGATACCGCGGCTCAGGCGCTCGGCGGCGAAGCCCAGGAGCGCCCGGTCTTCGGCGCCCAGCGCCTGATCTTCGCCGAGCCCAACCGTCAAGACGCCGATGATCCCCTCGTCTCCGGCGAGCGGCACGCTGACGCTGGCTGGCGGCTCGCGCTCGGCGGAGCCGACGGATGCCCTTACGACCAGCTCGTCGCGCTCGTGCAAAAGCACGGTGGCCGTGTCGGCGCCCAGAGCCGAACGGATGCGATCGAGCAGCTCACTGAGCAGCTCGTCCAGCGACAAGTGCGCCAGCGCGGCGTCGCTGATCGACTCGAGCCGCAGGAGGCGCAATGCGGCGTCCCCGGCTTCCTCCGCGATAAGCCGCAAGCTCAGTTCCGTGCGGACCGAACCAGCAAGGTCTTCGAGGATCATCAGGTCGGTCGCCGTCCACTGCCTCGACTTGAAGTCGATTGCGCACAAAGAGCCGAGCACTTCGCCTTCCGGCGAGTGAAACGGAAAACCGGCGTAAGCAACCACTCCGAGCTCTAAAACCGCCGGGTGCGTCGAGAACTCAGGGTGCTGCCGGGCGTCGGGAAGCACCAGTGGGCCGTCGGCTTCCACGACGTAGCGGCAAAGCGAGTGTGAGATCGGCGTCTCGTTACCGGGTGCGAGGTGGGCGGGCAGCCCGACGCAGCTCTTGAAGAACTGTCGGTCCGGCTCCACGAGCGACACCAGAGACACCGGGACATTGAGCGCCGCGGTCACTATGCGCGTCAGGCGGTTGAAGGCTTCTTCCGGGGGCGTATCGAGCAGTCCGGTGCGCCGCAACGCTCGCAAGCGCGACGGGTCTGACAGCACAGAAGGAATGACCGTCGCGATGGCGCAAGCATATGAGATGCCGAGGTGAGCTTGGAAGCGATTCGGCGCGCACGAGATGCTCGCGCCTGCCCAGGGCGGGTAACGGGGCTACGTGAGTCCTGCCCAGACGCCTCGAGCGGTGCTTCGCTGAACAGCGAGAGTACGCAATTGCCGACCGACCTCGGGACTTCGTTGGACGCCGCACGCGCCGCCTTGTCGAGAGCCGTCGCCGTCGTGCCGCATACAGACGCCGACGGGCTTGCCGCCGGGGCGATCGCCCTTCGGCACCGGCGCGAACCCGCCAGCGCGGCGGTGCTCCTCGGCCGCGGTGAAACGCCGTTCGGAATTGACGCGGACCTCCCCGGAGGCCTCCTCGCGATCCTGGATTGGGGCGTGCGCCCGTTGACGCGTCCGGCCCTGCTGATTGATCGACCATCACGCTCCCGAAGCGCCACTCGGGTCGCTGACCGTCTCTTCCTACGGCGAGCAGCCTGAAGTACCCACGGCGGCGCTGATGCGCCGGCTCATCCCCGAAGCGCCCGCTTGGCTGGCCGCGGTCGGCGCTCATGGCGATCTCGGCGACACCGCCTTTGCACTGCCCGAATGCGCGGGCGCCGCACCGAAGACGGCGATCCGGGAGTTGGTGTCGCTGGTCAACGCTCCACGCCGTCTTCCCGACGGCCCGGTTCGGACGGCGTTGGCGCTCTTAGTCGAGCATGACCAACCCAAGGCCGCCCTTGCCGATTCGCGCATCGGCGAGCTGAGAGAGGCCAAGCAGGCGTGGCGCAGTGAGTTCAATCGGGTGGTGCGGACCGCGCCGCGGGTTTCGGGTGACGTGGCGTTGATCCGCTTCGACTCCCGGGCGCAAGTGCATCCGCTGGTGGCGACGACGTGGGCGCGACGACTGACGCCGCGCATGGTGCTCGTCGCCAACGACGGCTACCTGCCAGGCCGGGTCAACTTCGCCGTGAGGGGTGGCGAAGGCAATCTTCGCCGGCGGCTGCGCGAGGCCCTGCCAGGCGTCGGCGGGGAGTTCGCGCACGGCCACGACCGGGCAACCGGTGGCAGCCTGGCACCGGAGGACTTCGAAAGGTTGCTGGAGAATCTCGATCGACGGTGAGCGGCCGTTGACGTGGCAATTCCGTAGGGCCAAGACCGCGCGACGGTCAACGAGCGGATGCCCCGGTCCACTCGATGCCGGGGTAGCGCGAAAACACTTCCCGGGCGGACGCCAACGACACTGGCGCGAGCGGCTTGCAAGCCGGCGCCGGCAGCGACTCCAGTTCGGCGCGGTAGCGAGCGAACGCCGCGAGATCGGCGGGAAAGCGTCGAGTATCGAGCCCCAGCGATCGTTTTCGTGGTGCCCGGGATGCGAGACGCTGCCACGCGTCGAGATCGGCCAATCCGATGCTTCTCATGCCGTGCGGAAACGCCGTCCAGGTGATCTCCTCGTAATCGTGAGCATCGAGATGCGCCTTTAGGGGGGCGATCGCTGACCGAACCGAAAACGAGGTCCAGAACGGGATGGCTCGGGTGCGCACCGCGGTCCACGGGTCAAGCAACGCAAACGACGACACCAGCAGCCGGTCCGCCGCGACGCCGTGACCGCAATACCAGTCGCGATACAGCGCGGCCACAGGCTCGGACAAGTCGTCAGGTCCAGGGAAGCTCAGCCGCTGCAGCCGCCATCCCTCCTTTTCGCTGAGCCGAGCGAGGGCGTCGAGCAGCGCGGGCTCGAGTCCCCACTCGGCTTCGGGTGAGATCTCGTCCGACGGCGGCGGACTCCAGTAGGGCCATGGCGACTTCTCTCGCCTCAGAAATTCCTGGACCGGCGCGGATTGAGACCGGTAGTCGTCCGCCTCCAGGCCGCCCCAACCGCCGAATTGGAAGACGTGGCGCCCGCCTACGCGCGTGGTCGGCCACGACAACCGGCAGTCGGTCACCAGGATCGTCGCTCCCGGCTCGAGTGCGTCTCGCAGGAAGCGCTCATACGCCGGCGGGACTTCCGCCCATTTGCAGCGCAGATAGCTGATGACCGAAAGCATCAAGCGATCCTGGTTCGGATCCTGCATCTGGTGGACGACGATCCTCGGGTTGCGTTTCAGCAAGCGCCGGACCTTCTCGCGATTGAGCTCGACTTCCGCCCAAGCGTCGTCGACGTGGCGCCGGGGTTGAGCGAGGGCGACGAGAGAATTCTGCGGGAGGAAGGGGATGCCGAGGGCGGCGCAGAGGTGCGCGACGCCGCCGCCGCCTGAGCCGATGACCACCGCTGGATAACGACGCTTGGGCAGCTGCCTGATGAACCATTCCGCCGTTAGATCCGTGTCAACCCGCGCCAACTCGGACGCTCTGATCGTCTGCATGTGACCGCTAAGGGCGTACAGGCGCCGGCGCGCCGCGGCCGGGAGCCGGTTCAGCGGCGCTGTCGCCGCCGCGGCGATACCAGCAGCGCGCGCGGAAGCGAAGCCGCTGACCGAGTACGAGCGCCCGTGTAGACAGCTCGCCACCGCGCCGAATGTTGCGGGAGCCGAGTCAAAGGCGACGAACGCGCGCTTGGCCGGCAGCGGATTCCTGGGTTGCCACGCGGACACGCCGCAGCCCTACCCGCGCGACGGCGACGCTATGGGGCTCTTGCGACATCCGGCCAGATAGGCCCCTCCGGCCGCGCTTCGCACGGCATGAGGCCCGATGTCTAAGCAGACGGCCGGTGAGCACAGCCGGGCCTTCGGACGAACCCTCTCCCGCCGAGTCACTCCATGTCTTCTGGATTCAGATTTCCTTCGCTCCTCGCTACTGCCGTCTTCGCAGGGGCTTCGCTAGCCGGACTGCCGGCGGCTGGCGCCACCGGCGTCCCGGTTGCCAGCGCGACGTCGACCGAAACGCGAGGCTTCACCGCCACCCCGGCACGGCCTGCGCGAGCGCAAGCGGGCGTAGCGGATCCGAGCGGCATGAGCGCTAAGTCGGCGCGCAGCCGCGCGTCGGTTCGCCGCGCTCGCGCCCAAAGTCGCCGTGCCCGCGAACTGGCTCGCGTCCGGGCCGGGCAGCAGGCCGCGCGCGCGTCGGGCAAGACGTCCACGAAGACTGGCTACACGGTTCGCCGCCTCGCCAACCCGGCACGCAGCTCGGTTCACGACTCCAGCGGGCGCTGGATCGCAACTTTCACCGACGGCAGTTACACCGTCACGCTCGACGCTGCCGCACGGACGTTCAGCGAAGCCAGCGCGGCCGCGCCGGTCAACAGCCGGGTGGCGGTGCGCACGCTCGCGCGTCCGTTCGCGGGCACAGTGGACTGGAATTGGCTGAAAGCCGCGCGCTCAGACACGCGTCCGGACGTCCTTGCCCTAGCGATGCAGTACATCGCCGGCGCTCCCAACGGCTTCGATGGCGGCGGACTACGCATCTCCGGTGACGCTAGCTACGGACCGCTGCTCGCCGACGGTACGCGCGAAGAGGGATCCGACTTCAACGACTATCTCGGAGTGTCGTGGACTTACGGCACGACAACCGACGCCCCCGAGGAGCGCCAGATCGCCAGCCTTGACTGCTCGGGCTTCTTGCGAATGGTGTTCGGCTACCGCGCCGGCGTCCCGCTGTCACTGGAAAGCACTGGTACGACACTTCCGCGCCGCGCGGTTCAGATGCTCGGTTCTGCTCCCGGCGTCGTGACCATCTCAGACACCGGCACCCAGGTGACGAGCTTCAGCGCGCTCGCTCCCGGCGATCTCGTGTTCTTCGACGCCGCGACCGACGACGGAACACAAATCGACCACGTCGGTATGTACCTGGGACAAGACACCGCGGGCAACGCGCGCTTCATCTCCAGCCGCAAGACGCCGGATGGCCCCACCCTCGGCGACACGGGCGCGCGCTCAATACTCAACGGGACCGGCTACTACGCGAGCGCATTCCGGGCGGTTCGCCGGCTCTGATAAACCCCGGCCTCAGACGGCGCTGCCGGGCGGATTAATCCTCCCGGCAGCTGCTCCATCCGCCCGGCTGTCTCCGTCGGACTCCTGCGCCACGATTGCCACCGCCGTCTCCCAGGGGTCCCTGACAATCATCCCGCGGTCGCGTGTCTCGACGTCAACACCGCCTCGAGTCAACCACTCGCGCAGCGCATCGACATCGGCGGCTTGCGGCAACTCGATCGTCCAATGCAACAGGCCGGCGGTATGGGCGGGCGCCGGTCCAACTCCGTGCCCGCGCCATACGTTGAAGCCCAAGTGGTGGTGGTAACCCCCGGCGGAGACAAACGCCGCGGAGGGCAGCAGTGCTTGCACCTCGAACCCGATGAGATCGCGGTAGAAGCGCAGTCCCTGCGCGACGTCGCCTACGTGCAGGTGCAAATGCCCGACGCGCAGGCCGTCACCGACCGGTCCCTCCAAGCCTTCTTCGAGCACCGAGATGAGCCCTTGCGAGTCCAGCGGAGCCGGCCCGCGGTGATACCCGAGGTCCGCTGGCCACTGGTTGCGCGGACGGTCGGCGGCGAGCTCGATGCCGTTACCGTCGGGATCAGCCAGATAGATCGCTTCATGGGTGCCGTGGTCGGCGGTCCCCTCGATCGCCGCCTCGGCCTCGATCACGCGCGCCGCGGCTCGCGCCAGCTCCAAGCGAGAGGGGTACAAGAGCGCGTAGTGATAAAGGCCGGCGTGACGACCTGCCGGGCCGGCTTGCGGGTCCTCATGGAGCACTACGACCGTACGAGTGCCGTCGCCCATTTCCGAAGCGCTGACATCATGCGTGTGCACCCGCAATCCGAGCACGCGCTGATACCACTCCACCGAGTGGTCGAGCGCGGCGACGATCAGGTGCACCGGCCCTAGAGTGAGATCGCCGGAAAGAGCCGGTGGCCCCGGAGTCTCCTCACTTACCGATTCGACACTCATGTTTGCCCTGGCCGTGTCCGATTGCTCGTCTGTGTTGCTGTCTTCTACAACAGCTTCCTTGCCCCGCTCTCACGCCGTGGCCGCCTGCGCCGCTGCTGGGCGCGTAGTCCGAAGACCGGTTGCCGCCCAGCCATCGGCCAGCTTAGGGCCCCCGGCGGTCGCGTCGTGATCTCTCCGGAAGTCACCCGCTTCCGGCATGAGGCGCTTCACTACGAGGGCGCTGGGGCGTTCGTCAAGGCCGTCGCCCCTTTCGTCAGCGACGGGCTCGCTGCCGGAGAAGCGGTGATGGTTGCGGTCACTGCCGAAAAGGCCGCGCGTCTGCGCTTGACGCTGGCCAGTGAGGCCGATCGCGTCGTCTTCGTCGACATGGAGGCGTTCGGCCGCAATCCAGGCCGTCTGCTTCCCGCTTGGGAAGACTTCGTTTACTCAAGCCGCCGGCGCGGCGTGGCAGCGCGCGGCGTGGCGGAACCGGTTTTAGTCCAGCGATCACCCGCCGAGCTGGCCGAATGGGAGCTTCACGAGGAGATGCTCAACCTGGCCTTCGCCGATGCCGACGACTTCCGCCTCATCTGTCCTTACGACACGTCCGCGGTCGATGCCCACGTCCTCAGCCGAGCCCGTTGCACTCACCGGTTGGCGCGGAGGATGGGCTCCCGGGATACCGGAGAACACTTGCCCTCCTCCGGCGCCGATCCTTCGGCCGCGGCACAAGGACCCTCTCAAGCGGCTGCTTCTGTGCCCGCCGATCTACTGTCGGCCACTCGGTGGCCACTGCTTGCGCCGCCCGCGTCGGCCGAACAGATGCGCTTCGACTCCAAGTCGCTGGAAGCGGTACGTCAGCAAGTAGCTCGCCGAAGCGAGGAAGCCGGCTTGAGCCGCATGCGGAGCGCTGACGCCGTCCTCGCCGTCAGCGAGATAGCGGCCAACAGCATCCGTCACGGCGGCGGGCGTGGACTGCTGCGCCATTGGACGGACGGGACCGCCGTCAACTTCGAGGTCTCAGACTCGGGGCAGATCGACGACCCATTGGTCGGCCGCCAGACGCCCGACCTCAATCAGCTCGGCGGCCGCGGTATCTGGCTCGCGCATCAGCTTTGCGATCTCGTGCAGTTGCGCTCGGGTCCCGAGGGGACCGTCATGCGCATGCAGATTGCCGTGGCCTGAGCGAAGCTCGGCAACTTCTCCACCGCCCCAGCGACAGGGTCCCGCCCACATCGAGGAAGCCCGCTTGGTGTTCGGCGGCTCACACGTCACGGTTAGCCCGGGGCGGCCTAGGGCAGAAGCTGGCAGCACGCAGCCACAAGCGGACGATCGAGGTGCCGGCCAGCATGACCGCAGAAGAAATGAAGGATCCTCGCGAGCAAGGACCGAAGCCGCCGTACCCGGAGCAGACCCAGCCTGCCCCGGGCACCGAAGACGCGATGACGCCGCAGGCCGACCACGGCCAAGACTCCTACCGGGGCTTCAACCGCTTGCAAGATCGCGCGACGCTGATCACCGGCGGCGACAGCGGCATCGGGCGGGCCGTCGCGATCGCCTTTGCGCGTGAAGGCGCCGACGTGCTCATCTCCTACCTCGACGAGCATGAGGACGCGCAGGAAACGGTTCGACTGGTCGAGGAGGCCGGCCGGCGCGCCGTCGCCGTCCCGGGCGACATCGGTGACGAAGCGCATTGCCGGTCGCTTGTCGATCGCGCCGTGTCGGAGTTCGGGCGCCTTGACGTGCTGGTCAACAACGCCGCCTTCCAAACCACTCACGACACCATCACCGAGCACCCGAGCGACGAGATAGAGGGCATCTTCCGTACGAACATCCTCGCCATGTTCTGGCTGTGCAAGGCGGCTGTCCCGCACATGAAGCCAGGAGCGACGATCGTCAACACGGCGTCGATCCAGGCGTACCAGCCTGAGCCGATGCTGCTCCCCTACTCAACCACCAAGGGTGCGATCGTCACCTTCACCAAGGGACTGGCCCAGGACCTCACCCCCAAGGGCATCCGGGTCAACGCCGTCGCACCCGGTCCGGTGTGGACGCCGCTGATCCCGATGTCGATGCCGGCGGAAAAGACAAGCCAGTTCGGCGCCGAGACACCGATTGCGCGCGCCGCGCAGCCGGCAGAGCTGGCGCCGCCCTATGTCTTCTTGGCATGCGACGAATCCCGTTTCGTTTCGGGTGAGATCCTCGCCGTCACGGGCGGACTGGTTACGGCTTGACGCTCATAGAACCGCGGCGTCAGATGGCGTCCGTGTCCCACGCCCGGGCCCGGGCATGCGGCGCACGCGCCCATTGGGGCGGAGGACAAGGCGAAGCCGTTTCCTGACGCGCCTCTCGGGTACGGATCTGAGGACTAAACCAGGAGGAAATTCATGAGCATCGGCAACGCCGCGTCATACCGCGGCCGCAACGCGATCGACAGCAACGGCAGCAAGATCGGCACGATCGACGAGGTCTACGAGGACACGGAAACCGGCAAGCCGGAGTGGCTCGCCGTCAAGACCGGGATGTTCGGATCGAACCTCTCGTTCGTGCCGCTGGCCGAAGCCAGCGAGGCCGGCGACGACCTCCGCGTCCCCTACACCAAGGACCAAGTCAAGGACGCGCCCAACGCCGACCCCTCGGGCGGTCTTTCTCAAGAAGCCGAGGCGCGTCTGTACAGCCATTACGGGCTCCCATACTCGGAGGCCTCCTCGGACACCGGTCTGCCTGGCGGCGGCGGCGCTACGGGTACGGCGGCGACCGCAGGCACGACCGGCCACAGCGAGCCCACCCCGCACGGCACTCGTGGCGTCGTCGGCAACGACGTAAGCGGCCCCGAGACCGACGAAGCGATGACGCGCTCCGAAGAAGAGCTGCGCGTCGGCACACAGCGCCAGGAAGCGGGCCGCGCCCGGCTGCGCAAGCACATCGTGACGGAGAACGTCGAGACGACCGTGCCGGTCCAGCGCGAGGAAGTCCGCGTCGAACGTGAGCCGATTACCGACGCCAACGTCGGCAACGCGATGGACGGCCCCGCGTTGTCTGAGGAAGAGCACGAGGTCGTGTTGCACGAAGAGCGCGCCGTGGTGGACAAGGAAGTCGTCCCCAAGGAGCGCGTGCGCCTCGACAAGGAAGTGACCACGGAGCAGCAGCGGGTCTCCGAGCAGGTCGCCAAGGAGCAGATCGAAATCGACGGCGACACGGATCGCCGCTAGAGGCCGTCAAGTCGCTGTAGCGCCCAGCCCGCGCGCGATCGCTTCAGCGACTCGCGCGCGGGCTGGAGCGGTGTCCCGCAGAGACAGTGCCAGTTCGACGTGAATGAAGGCGGCGCCGGTGGCGCGGGCGCTTCTGCCTTGCACGTTATTCGTCCCGCCGAGCTGGTCGCAGGAGGTACGGGGTCCGAACTGGCAGGTCTGGATGCCGGCTCGCAACAGCGCGGCGGTCACCGCCCGTGCTTGCGGCGACGGGGCGCGCGTTCCCGACGACA
>JADDQZ010000055.1 GCA_016781085.1 Actinomycetota bacterium | reverse complement strand
CTTCTCACCGCCACCGGCCGAAGTAGCAACAACATGAAGGTTCGTCAAGTCAACGAGCACCAGGATCTGGTTCCTCTGGGAGAGCGGCTGCGGTGGCTGCGCTACTTCAGGGTCGCGGCCGCGATCGTGGTTGGCACTTGCATCTTCTGGCTACCGGAGCAGTTCCGCGTTGAAGCCGGGCCAATCGCCACCGTGACTCTTCTCTACCTCTCCGTCACGCTCTGGGGGGAAGGGCTCTGGCATCGCTTCGGCAAGCGCGGACTGACGCTGTTCGGCGCCCTGTTGATCGCCGACGGCATGTACATCGCGTGGGTGGCTTGGGCGGCGACCGTCCCGGACTCTCCGCTGCGCGCTTTGATCATCGTGCACATCGTCACGGTGACGCTTCTGGCTTCCTTCCGCACAGGGCTCAAGCTGGCCATGTGGCACTCGCTGCTCGTCTTGTGGGCCTTCCATCTCAAAGAAGCACAGATCTTCGCGATGGGAGGCAGTGATACGGACGGCCTCACCGGCGTCGAATACCGCGCGCTGGTCGTGTCGATCGCCATCTTCTGGATCGCAGGCATCGCCACCGCCGCCTTCTCGGCGGTCAACGAACGGGAGCTCCGCCGACGGCGCTTCGACATCGAAGCACTGGCGATGCTCGCCAACCGCTTGGAGCGCTCGGCCGAACCGGATGAAGTGGCAGAGCTGCTCGTCGAAGCATCGGCCGACGCCTTCGGCTTTGACCGGCTGTTGCTGATCGGTTACGACGAGGGCCGCATGAAGGTGCTCGACCACCGCGGCGCGACCGTGTCAGAGCAAAGCGAACAAGGTGCAAGCCCCCTGGCCACACACGCGCTCGACATGCGCACAACCTTGCTCGTCAACAAAGTGACTCCCGCGGACGATCTATGGCTGTGCGATCTGTTCCCTGATGCCCGCAACATGGTGCTCGTGCCGCTGCAGGCCGACGCGAGCGTGACGGTCGGCGTGCTCGTCTGCGAGCACGGGATGCGCACGGATTCGCGCATAGAGCAGCGCGTCGTCTCGATGCTCGAGCGCTTTGCCTTCACCGCCGCGCTCGCCCTGCACAAGGCGCAACTGCTCGAGCGGCTTCAGCACACGGCCAGCACCGACGGCTTGACCGGAGTTGCCAACCGTCGCTCCTTCGATTCCTACATCGGGCGCGAAATCGCTCGAGCGACGCGTACAGGCGCTCCTTTGAGCCTTGTCATGGTCGACATCGACCACTTCAAGAAGCTCAACGACACGCTGGGTCACGTCGCCGGCGACGAGGTGCTGCGTCAAGTCGCGCACGGGCTCTCAGAGGCCAGCCGCGCCGTCGACATCGTCTCGCGCTACGGCGGCGAGGAATTCGCCGTGCTGTTGCCCGGGACCAACCGCGAGACCGCCGACCTGGTCGCTTCACGACTGCATGAGGCGGTACCCGAATCCGTCAGCCGTGTCCCGGTGACGGCGTCGATGGGCATCGCCACCTTCCCCGAAGACGCGCCCGACGGCATCACGCTCATCGAAGCGGCCGACAGCGCCTTGTACGCCGCCAAGCGCGGCGGGCGCAACCGCTACGTACACGCCTGTGACGTGCCGGCCGGCGTCGAAGGCCATGGATAGCGCCACCTGGGTCGCACTCAAGCCTCCCCGGCCACCGCGCTCGTGGCGCTGGGCGCTCGACGTCTGCGCAACCGTCGCGATGGTCGCAGCCGTCGGCCTGCTGGCAGCGCTCGGCTTCGGAACCTTGACGGGCCACCAGGTCTTGATCGACCGCAGCGACTCCATGCAGCCGACGATCGCGGCGGGCGACCTCCTGGTCGTGCGCCGCGCGAGCCCCGGCGCAGCGCACGTCTCCGACATCGTCACTTTCGTCGATCCCGAGGACAAGTCACGCACGGTGACTCACCGCGTGACCGAACGACGGGCCGGCGCCCAGGGCTACGTGTTCGTCACCAAGGGAGACGCCAACAACCACACCGAGCAGTGGACGATCAAGCGCGACGCGACACTCGGGATCACGCGACTAGTGGTTCCTAAAGCGGGTTATGCCTTCTCATGGTTTGGTCAGCGCTGGGTGAGGTTCGCTTTCATCACCCTCGCCAGCGCCATCCTCGGGATCATGCTGCTTCGCCGCATCTGGATGAATTGAGCGCCCGGACCGGGCCCGAGCACTAATCTGCGCGGCTTGCGCGTACGAGCCACCACACAAGCGCCTGTCGATTCCGGCGCCGACACCATCGCCATCGGCCTGTTCGAAGGCAAGAACGTTTCCCACGATGTCGACGACGGAGCGCTGCAAGCGCTTGTCGATTCCGGCGAAGCCCGCCGTGGCTTCCGCAAGCTGGCGGTGACTCACGCGGCCGGACGGCGCTGGATCATCGTCGGGTTGGGAGAGCGCGACGCCTTCGACGGCGAGCGTGCCCGCATCGCTGCCGCCACGGTGCTCACCCGTGCGCGTGAGCTGGGGACGCGCACGCTCTGCTGGGAGTTACCGCACCACGTCGGCGACGACGTGGTTTCCGGGTTGGTGGAAGGAACCGTGCTGGCGCGCTACGAGTTCCGCTCTTACAAGAGCCGTACCAGCGAGGAAGAGGAAACGTCGCTCGAAGAGCTCACCGTCAGCGCGCATCACGACATCGGCGAGACGGTGGAAACCGCGCGGGTGGTGGCTGAAGCGGCCAACGCAGCTCGCGATCTGCAGAACTCGCCGTCGAACGACATGACCCCCAGCCGTCTCGCCGACCGTGCGCGCGCCATCGGCCAAGAACTCGACCTCGAAGTCGAGGTGTGGGGGCGCGCGGAAATCGAACAAGCCGGCATGGGCGCTCTCGCGGGGGTCGCCCGCGGCAGCCAAGAAGAGCCGGCGTTGATAGTCCTGCGCTACGAGCCGACGCAGGCTCGGGGCCCCGTGCTGGGGCTGGTGGGCAAGGCGGTCACCTTCGACACCGGCGGCATCTCGATCAAACCGGCGATGAAGATGTCTGGCATGAAGTTCGACATGTCCGGCGGCGCGGCGGTGCTTGAAGCCACCGCCGCGATTGCGCGCCTAGGCCTGCCGGTCCGGGTGCTCGCGGTTGTCGGCGCGACGGAAAACATGCCGTCGGGCAACGCGATGAAGCCCGGCGACATCCTCCGTGCGCGCAGCGGCACGACGATTGAAGTGATCAACACCGACGCCGAAGGCCGGCTCGTGCTCTGCGATTGCCTTACCTACGCAATCGAGCAGGGCGCTGAGCGCCTCGTCGACCTTGCCACGCTGACAGGCGGCATCGTCACGACTTTCGGCCCAATCTACGCCGGCCTGATGAGCAACGACGACGATTGGGCCGGGACGGTTCAGGCGGCCGGCAGCCAGACCGGCGAGCGCCTGTGGCGGCTGCCCCTTGACCCCGGTTACGCAGAGATGATCAAGGGCCGCTACGCCGACATCGTCAACGCCGTCGAAGACCGGAAAGCGCAATCGATCACCGCGGCAGAGTTCCTGCACCGCTTCGTGGGAGAGGTCCCGTGGGCTCACCTGGACATCGCCGGCGTATCGGATGACAACGGCCGGGCCTACACCCCCAAGGGCGGTAGCGGCTTCGGCGTCCGACTGCTCGTGGAACTGGCGCGAGCGCAGGCGGCGTGATCCCGGAGCACGCCACGCTGACCGAGCGCGGCACGAAGTCGCCCGCGGTCACTAGGATCGGTGACCCGATGTCCGTATCAACTTCCCCCATGCCCACTTCGGCATCCTCTGACTGGCCGCCGGTGCCGCCCGAGGAGCCGCAGCCCCTCAAGGGTGGGCCGCTCGAGTTGCTGCGCTTCATGCGCCGCAACGGCATGCTCAACGGACGCTACGCCCAACTGCTGGCCCGTCTGGCATTCCTGAAGCTGCGCTACAGATCCCGGCTGCAAACCGACGGGCTTTGCTTCGTCGGACCGAAAGTCAAGCTCGAGATCGGTCCCGACGCGGTCGTGCGACTTGGCCGATGGTGTTGGATCGGTCACGGCACGAAGATCCGCGCCCACGAGGGCGAAATCGAGATCGGCGCCAAAACCGTGCTGGGCCAGGAATGCACCATCTCGGCTTATAGCCACATATCGCTCGGGCGCGAGTGCATCGTCGCCGACCGGACGATGTTCATCGATTTCGATCACGGCATGACGGAAGTAGAGCGCCCGCTCCGAGAGCAGGGGATCTACAAGCGTGACGTCCGGCTCGGCCACAACGTCTGGGTTGGTTACGGAGCCTGCTTCTTGCGCGGCGTTACTGTCGGCGACAACAGCGTCGTCGGAACGACCGCGGTGGTTTGCGACGATGTGCCGGCGAACGCGGTCGTGGGCGGAGTGCCGGCGAAGCTCATTCGCATGCGCGCGCGTCCCGAGCGCCTGAACTGGTAGCCAGGAACAGGTGTCGCTGACCTCGCCGGCGACACCTGAACCACTACGCCACGCGGCGCGTTACTCAGGCACAGCTTGGCCAGGGACTGGTTCCCGCCCGGTCGTAGAGGATGCCGGCGAGCTTGTCCTGCTCGGCTTCTGAAGCCTTCGCCGGATCGCCCTTGCCGCCGACGGCGCGCCAAGTCTCGCGGCTGAACTGGTACTTGCCCCGGTAAAGGCCGTTGGCAGAAACCGCCCGCGGGTCGCCGCCGGATTCGCACGCCGCGATCTTCTCCAGGACCGCGCTGCGGCTGGCCTGGTTAGTCGACGAAGCGAGCTTACGGTGGTTAGACGGCGTCCGCGCGACCACCAGCCGCAGGCGCAGGGCACGAGCGGTCGCCGGACCCACTACGCCATCGACGGCCAAGCCTTTTCGGCGCTGGAACGAGCGCACCGCCCGCTCCGTGTCGGGCCCGAAGACTCCGTCCGCGGTTAGGCCGAGCTTGCGCTGCAATTGCTCCACCACCGGTCCGCGATCGCCGCGCTCTATCTTCGCCACGCTGTTCTTCGCAGTAGCGGGAGCCGGAGAGGCATCCCGCCCGTGTGCGAGCGCTCCTCCACCGGCGAAGAGCATCGCGGCCGCGACGACCGTCGCGCCGCCGGCGCCCTTGCGAAGACGCCGTCGCCGGCGTTGCGCGTTTTCCTGGCCCCGGCGCGCATATCCGCGCACTCGGAATGACCGCGTCGTACACGCGGGATCCGCTTCTGGCACTGCTCACCTCACTGGTCTAGAGCGCCTACGGGGTTAGCTGTCGGGCTCGCGCTAAGACCTGCGCTACGCCGTGCAAGACGGCGATTCGCCCCCGGAGCGCTGTGTCAGCCGCCCCCATGGATCCCCCGTTCCCGGCCGCAGAGAGCGCCCGGGATTCGGCTGTGTTTCAAACGGCGACGAGTCTATCGGCTGTCGCGGCGAGGCGCTGGAGCCTCAGCCACGCAGGACGGCCAGCATGTCCAAGCAGCCGTCGATCCGTCCCGGGCGCACCGCGAAGTCGCGCTCTGAGATGGCCGGATTGAACGCGCCGTAGAACGGCTTGGTGATCTTCAAGCGCTGGTGCAGCCGCTCCCATCCGAAGCGCTCGAGCGCGATCTGATGGATCCTGAGCTTGCGCGCGTGATGGACGCCGTGGAAGTCGGCCCGCGCAAAGTGCTTCCGACACAGCGCCTGGAACTGCTCCGGCCGGTATTCCCGCACGTGCCAGGGGTTACCGGAGTGCGCTGCCCCCGGCGGGGCCAGCGTGAGCAGGTTGGGCGTGGTGACGTAGGCCCTGCCGGTTTCGCCAAGGAGGTCGCGGAAGTGCTCGAGCAGGGCGGCAGGGTCTTGGACGTGCTCGATGGTCTGCAGAAAGACGATTGCGTCCACTTCGCCGCGCCAGGTCTCCACGAGGTCGCGTTCGAACCGCACTTGGGGCGTCGTGTACTTCAGGCGCGCGTGCTCGAAGGCCTCCGGGTTCGCGTCGACCCCGACGACTGATGCCGCGCGCCGCCCCAGCACCGCCGCGCCGTATCCCTCGCCGCAGGCAAGGTCGACGACGCGCTGGCCCCCGACGCGCTCGGCGATCCACTGATACACCGCCAAGTGACGACGGAACCAGTAGTTCTC
Source organism: Actinomycetota bacterium (assembly GCA_016781085.1). Classification (GTDB taxonomy): domain Bacteria; phylum Actinomycetota; class Thermoleophilia; order Solirubrobacterales; family Solirubrobacteraceae; genus LC5-1. The sequence continues at coordinate 5,504 of JADDQZ010000055.1, read as the reverse complement.
GGCGGGAACGTCGGGCAAGGTGCGCTCACCCGTCAACTCCAGCGGAGGGACACCTGGCGGCTGGTTGCGCTGCTCAAACAGCGGTGCGGGAGCCATCGGCCGCGCCACTATAGTTGCGCGCGCCATGGCCGCCCCCTCCACCGGCGACGACATTCGCACTGTCAACATTCGTTACCACGACGTCGCGGCGGGCGGCTACGACCGCAAGTGGGGCATCGACTTCGACGATCTCGGTCAATCGCAGGTGCTGTCGAAGGTCCGTAAGGCCCTTGGGGAGCAAGAGATCGGGCCGTTCGATCACGCTCTGGAGATCGGCGCGGGCACCGGCTACTTCTCGCTCAACTTGATGCGCAGCGGGATCATCGGGCAAGTCACGTGCACCGACGTCTCCGCCGGGATGTTGGCAGCACTGAAAAGCAACGCGGCGCGGCTTGCGCTCGACGACCAGGTGCAGACGCGCGTGTGTGACGCCGAGTCGTTGCCGTTCGGGGACGCGAGTTTCGATCTCGTACTGGGCCATGCCGTGTTGCATCACATCCCCGATCTCACCCAAGCCTTCTCGGAGTTTCATCGCGTGCTGCGACCCGGCGGCGTGCTGCTGTTCGCCGGCGAGCCATCGCGCCACGGCGACCGCCTGGCTTCTGTGCCCAAGCGCGCGGCGGCCCAGGCTGCCCCGCTGTGGCGGCGCCTGATGCGCGCGCGTGCTTTGTCACATCAGCACAGCGACGGCGATGCTGCGGCGCACGACCACTCTCTCGAGCCGTTCGTCGACGTCCACACCTTCTCGCCCGGAGAACTGTCCGGCTACGCGAGCGCCCAGGGCTTCGCCGACGTGCGCGTCGGCGGAGAAGAACTGCTGGCCAACTGGTTCGGCTGGGCGAACCGCACGCTGGAAGCCACCGCCGACCCGGATTCCATCCCGTGGTTGTGGCGTCAATACGCCTACCGCGGGTACCTCGCGTTGCAAGCTGTGGACGCCACTTTGCTCGAGCGGCGGCTTCCGCCGGCGATCTTTTACAACCTCCTGCTCTCAGCCCGCCGGCAGGCCGCGCCCGCCGACAAGCGCACCGACGACGAAGGAGACCGGCTCGACGAAGGAGACCGGCTCGGGAAGGGACGCGCGTGACCAGCGCAACGAGAATCGCGTCAGCAGCAGACGTCGACAAATTGCCCGACGAGCGCGACCGTGCCGCCGTCAAAGCCATCTGGAGCCGGTTGCAGGGCTTTGAGCCTGCTTCGGGGCACGAACTCGATCATGTCAGGGTTCGTGGCGCTCACCCGCATACGAGCGTCGGAGTCGTCTACCGCACGTTCTGCAGCTTTGGCGGACACGACTACGCGATTTGGGAGCGGTTCCCGGGCGAGGATCCGGCTCAGATCGCCGAGCACGTCCGCGCCGACGTGCAGCAGCGCTTCGCCTGACGTCGCGTCTTGAGCCTGAGGGTCGTCGGCAAGCCTTGGGCAGCGGCCTCCTACACTCGCTGCGGTCATGGAGCTCGTGCGCGACTTTCCACTGTTTCCCCTCGGCATGGTGGTGCTGCCGTCGGAAGTGCTCCCCTTGCACATCTTCGAGGAGCGCTACAAGAAGCTCGTCTCGCATTGCCTGGAAAACGAATCGGAATTCGGCGTCGTCTGGCTCGCCGACGACGGGTTGAAGCCGATCGGCTGCGCGTGCCAGATCAGCGAAGTCCTCGAACGATTGCCCGACGGCCGCATGAACGTTGCCGTTCAGGGAACCCGGCCGTTTCGGATCGAGGGCCGCGAGGACCGGCTACCTTTTCCGGCCGGAACCGTCGAGTTCCTCGAAGATCCGCCCGAGGAAATAGACCCCGAAGCGGCCGACGCCGCACGAGCCGCTTTTGCTGAGCTCGTGGAGCTTGCAACGGACTCGCGCCCAGAGCCGGACGAGCTGTTGGTCATGGACGCCTACGAGATGGCCGCTACGGTCGAATTCGGGCTCGACGCCAAGCAGGGCCTGCTCGACTTGCGCTCGGAAAGCGCGCGCCTGCGGCTGTTGACGCGCTTGTTCCGCGCAGCGCTCAAACGACTCGAAGTCGCGGAAGAAAACGACGAGCGCGTCCGCTCCAACGGACACATCCGCCTGCGTCCGTAATCCCGGACGGTCCGCCCTATTCCCGGCTCGCTAGCGGCGGATCTGGCAGACGTTCTCGGCAACATCGTCGACAAAGCCCGCGAGGCGATCGAAGCTCGCCGGCTTCTGGCGCGAAGTATCTGAAAACGAGACGGTGCCATTTTCCACGCGGGCCTCGTACGACAGGACCGTGCCCTTGCCGGCGGGCAGCCGCAGGCCCAGCGTGGCCGCCTCGTTGAGCTCCCGTGACAGCTCGCGCGCGGTCAGCAGCTGGTCGCCGGACAACCCTTTCGGATCGCCGCCGTTGCAAGTCACGGTGCCGCCATCGGACACGACCAGTTGAAGATTGGCCGCTCGGTCCGCTCCGCTGCGCTTGACCGCGAACAAGTCCGGAGCACCCTGCCCGCACGCCGACAGCGCGACCGCCGCCGCCACAGCGACCGCCGCTGTCCCCGTCCCGGGAGAGAAACCACGCGCCATCACTGCTCGAAGCATTTCGGCGCTCATGCCGCGAGCGCGACGCCACCGCGGCGGGGGTCACCGGCGCCCGACAAGCGCCCCGAACGGCCATCCTTGCGCACGGCTTGTACGCCACCGAAGAACAAGTTGGGCGCCCGGAAGCGAGCGATCTCGTAGCCCGCCTGCTCGAGGCCGCCAAGCTCGATGCCCGGCTCGGCGTAGACGACGCCCTGCTCGAAGTGAAGCCGCGATTGCTTCACGGCCTGCTCGATATCAAGTCCGCCATCGATTGCATTGAGGATGACTTGCAGCAGCGCCGAGCGGATGCGATTGGATCCCGCTGAGCCGAGAACCAGCTCAGGATCGCCATCCGGGCCAAGGACCAGCGTCGGCGCCATCATTGACGGCAGCCGGCGACCGGGCGGGTGCGTGAAGAATCCCAGCGGAGAGAGATCTTCCTCACCGAGCATGTTGTTGAGGTGAAGGCCCGTGCCTGGAACGACGACGCCGGAGCCTTCGCCATTGGTGCACGTCACCGAGCAGGCAAGCCCGTTTGAGTCCAGAACAGAGATGTGCGTGGTCGATCCGAGCCGGTTGGTCATGAAGCAGTCAGCGAAGCCAGGTCGATCTAAGCCGGACAGGAATTCTGGCGTGCGCTCAGCTTGGGCGGCTTGCATCACCGCAACGAGTCCTTCCGGCGACGCGCCGGGCGCCTCGCGCTGGAGCAGCGAAAGCGCGTAGGCCAGCAGCACGCCACCCGCGCTCGGCGGCGGATTGGTCAGGACGACGCGGTCCCGGAACGGGACTTCCAGCGGCGTCCGGGTTACGACTTCGTAAGCGGCGAGATCTTCGGCAGACACCACACCGCCCAAGGACTCGAGCAACGCCACCACTCCGGCGGCGACTTCGCCGGTGTAAAAGGGCGCCGGCCCTTCCTCCGCCAGCAGCGCGATGCCCTGGGCCAGCTCCGGGAGCGCCAGCACTTCTCCCACCCGCGGTGGCCTACCGCGGGGAAAGTAGCTCGCGCTGCACTCGGGACCGGTGGTGATGATCGGCGCGAGGATCTCGAACAGGTACGCCTGTTGCGACGTCACCTCCACGCCTTGCTCGGCCAGTTCAATGGCGCGAGCCGCGAGCTCGGCCAGCGACACGCTGCCGTAGCGACGGTTGGCTTCAAAGACTCCAGCGGGAGCGCCGTAGATGCCGGCCGATGAGGGTCCGACGTGAAAGCTCTGAACGGCGTCGCCGAACGAGACCTCGACCGCCCGTAACGGAGCGCGCTCCGTTACACCGTTGCGGCCCGGGACTTCGACGATGAAGTCCAGCAGCACCGGCTCCTGTCCTTGGCCCGCGACGAGCATGTAACCGCCGGAGCCCAGACCTGTCAGCAGAGGCTCCGCCACAAAGGAAGCCAGCATCGCCGCGACGGCCGAGTCGACGGCATTACCCCCGTCGCGCAAGACGTCCGCTCCGGCTTGCGCCGTCACAGGATGTCCGGCGGCGATTACCCCTGGCATGCGTTCCTAGTCTGACCGAGCAGCGGACAAGCCGGCGACTGCCCCGCTGGGAGCGGCCGCCGACCGGGCGGTTGAACGGCGCGGGTGCTTTGCCGAGAGCGGCCGCCGATCTGGCGACCGCCCTCGTCTGCGGGTTGTCACGGGCCGCCCGGGATGAAGGCGACTGCGCCTGCCCAGCAATCAGCGCCGCGGCAAGAACTCCGGCACGTCGATGTCCATGGGGTGGCGCCGAGGCGCGCGCCCAGCGCCCTCGGGCATCCGGCTGACGCGCGGCTCGCCGAGCGGCTCACGGAACGCGGCAGCCTCCCGGACGCCCGCGCCGCCTCTGCGCCGCTGCTTGCGCCCGTCGCCGTAGCCGGTGGCCACCACCGTGATCCACACTTGATCGCCGAGCTTCTCGTCAACCATGGCGCCGAAAATGATGTTGGCTTCCGGATGCGCGGCTTCTTGCACGGCCTTGGCCGCCTCGTTGATCTCCCACAGCGACAGGTCGGGTCCGCCAGTGATAGAGAGCAGGATCCCACGCGCGCCCTCGACACTGGTTTCGAGCAACGGCGAGGAAACCGCTTGCTGGGCCGCCTCGATCGCGCGATCAGGACCCTGCCCCATGCCGATGCCCAGCAACGCCGGCCCAGCGTCGGACATGATCGTCCGCACGTCGGCAAAGTCGAGGTTGATCAATCCCGGCAGCGTGATCAGGTCCGAGATGCCTTGCACGCCTTGGCGCAGGACGTCGTCGGCCACGCGGAAGGCCTCCACCATCGAGGTCTGCTTGTCGAGCACAGACAAAAGCCGGTTGTTCGGCACGACGATCAGCGTGTCGACTTCCTCGGCGAGCGCCTCGATGCCGCGTTCGGCTTGCTGCAACCTCCGGGCGCCCTCGAAGCCGAAGGGCTTGGTGACGATGCCAACCGTCAATGCGCCGACCTCACGCCCGATGCGCGCCACGAGGGGCGCCGCCCCGGTGCCCGTGCCACCGCCCTCGCCGGCCGCGATGAAGACCATGTCGGCCCCCTTGAGCAGCGACTTGATGCGGTCACAGTCCTCGGCGGCCGCGGCACGCCCAAGCTCGGGCGTTGCGCCCGAGCCGAGTCCGCGCGTGGCTTGAGCGCCGATTTGCAGCGTGATGTCGGCGTCTGACTGCTGCAACGATTGGACGTCGGTGTTGAGCGCGAGGAACTCGACTCCGGAGATCTCGGCTTCGACCATGCGATTGACGGCGTTGACCCCGGCGCCGCCTACGCCCACCACCCGCAATTGCGGAAGTCCGACGCTTTGCGGCGCGGGCCACGGCTCGGGAGCGGGCGGCTGGTACGGCGCGACCGGTGGCGCGGCCAGGACATCGTCGGGGATGTCGGCCGAAAACGCCTGGCGCAGGCGGTCCTGGGGAGTCGAGCGACGGATCGGGTCGGGTTCCGGCGGCTGCGGCGGGGCCA